>MGNI01000197.1:1542-1766 GCA_001795115.1 Chloroflexi bacterium RBG_16_48_8
ACACGCCAATTTGACGATAGAGAAGAAGGGATCAACTCACTCTGGTTGGCAGATTTGGACGATCCACAAGCGGAACTTATTGATCTTAAAGTAGAAAATATCATTCATTATGCAGACTGGTCACCTCAATCCCCCAGCGAGTTATTCCATTACACCATCGCTTACTCCACAGTTGAACCCCGTCTGTCCGCACCAGGCTGGCAGGCCAATAATGACTTACATAT
>MGNI01000197.1:1814-1921 GCA_001795115.1 Chloroflexi bacterium RBG_16_48_8
TGATTCGAATCCCGGGGGACAATATGGTTGGTGGGGTACAGCTTTTTCTTGGTCCCCTGATGCTGATGTAATAGCTTATTCCCGTGCAGACAGCATTGGATTGGTTG
>MGNI01000197.1:1931-9490 GCA_001795115.1 Chloroflexi bacterium RBG_16_48_8
CGGATCGATTGAGGAGCTCCTGGAAATAATCCCTTACCAAACGCGAGGGGATTGGGCATGGCTGCCTCCGATCGCTTGGGGATCAAATTCCCAGATCCTATATTACATCTCTCATGGAAAGCCCACAGGGCTTGAAAAACCTGAAGCTTCTCAGGTATTTGATCTTATGGCGCTCTTTCTTAAACAAAGTACAATGGGTCCGCTTATACGTCAATCTGGGATGTTCTCTTACCTTGCACCCTCGCCTGAAAATGTATTGGCATCAGGAGAAAGGTCGTACAGTCTAGCCTTCTTGCAAGCTATCGATCCATTGGAGAGTGAGGCCAGCCATTATCGGCTTATTGTGATGGATCGTGACGGAAGCAATCCACAATCCATTTTCCCTGCAGAAGGAGAAATGGGATTGGAACCGGGAGAAATCATCTGGGCTTTTGATGGAAGCCGAATAGGTGCTCTTTACCAGAATAACCTATGGGTGATTGATCTTGATTTAGGACGAACACAACGCATCACCGCTGACAGCCAGACCATTGCTTTTGATTGGAGTCAATAACAAATAAGAGATCGTTTCTACATGCCATGGAGAGGTAACCTCTATATGGTTTTTTCGGGAGGACATCGTGCGTATTCTTGTAACAGGAGGAGCTGGTTTTATCGGCTCACATTTAAGCGATCGGTTCTTAGAAGAAGGGCATCAAGTTGTTGTAGTTGATAATCTCATAACCGGTAGTATTGATAACATCGCTCATCTTGCTGGGAGAGAGGACTTCAAATTTATCAAACACGACGTTTCTAACTTCATTTTTGTACCGGGACAGATCGATGCCGTTCTACACTTTGCCTCACCTGCCAGCCCCAATCCCAATTCTCCTTTTGGATATCCTCAGCTCCCCATCCAGACTTTAAAAGTCGGCGCGCTCGGAACCCACAACGCCCTGGGAGTTGCTCGAGCTCATAACGCTCGCTTCCTATTAGCTTCGACTTCGGAAGTGTATGGGGATCCCCAGGAGCACCCACAACGTGAAGATTATCGTGGTAATGTTGACCCTATCGGTCCACGCTCTGTCTATGATGAAGCCAAACGTTTCGCTGAAGCCATTACGATGGCCTACATGCGTTACCATGATCTGGATACACGCATTGTTCGTATATTCAATACCTATGGTCCACGGATGCGGCTTGACGATGGGCGAGTCGTTCCGAACTTCCTTGTTCAAGCACTTACTGGAAAACCCCTCACGATTTATGGGGATGGATCGCAAACAAGAAGTTTTTGTTACATTGATGATCTTATTGAAGGGATACATCGAATTCTGCTATCGGATTTCAAAGAGCCAATCAATCTGGGAAATCCAACGGAAATGACGATCGAAACCTTGGCTGAGGTTGTCAATCGGTTAACGGGGAATTCTGCAGGATTCGAAATGCTTCCAGAACAGAGAGCGGCTGAAGATCCACAGCGACGTCAACCCGATATCACTCGAGCGAAGGAAATCCTTGATTGGACTCCGAAAACAGGCCTCGTGACTGGCCTGAAACAGACCATTGACGATTTTAGAGGTCGATTATGACGATACAACCCCCCCGGCTTCACAGGGAGTTTACTCGTTTCATGAAATTTCTGGTTGTTGGGACGGTTGGGGCATTTGTCGACTTCGGAACCTTTAACCTGCTTACCTTCTTGTTTAATATGTGGATCGTATTGGCTGGTACGATCTCTTTCATTGCTGCGATAACAAGCAATTTCATATGGAATTATTTCTGGACATATCCGGATTCGCGCTCAAAACCTCTCGGCAAACAGGTCGGGCAATTTGCACTTGTAAATGTTATGGGTCTTACTATTCGAACACCTATTCTGCACTTTATGGAAAAACCCTTGACCCAGCTTTCAACCAAAATGCTGACCCTTCTCCCTCCTACCCTTCCACCTGGTTCAGAATCTATTCTTCCACTTGGCGAGGTTACCTTAGGAAGGAACCTGGCTCTTGCTACTGCTGTTATTCTTGTTTTGTTTTGGAATTTTGGTGTAAATAGGATATGGACTTATTCAGATGTAAAATGAACAACAGTGGATACGTCGATATGATGCCAAAGGACCATTTCATGATGCCTGCGGAAACTGTATAATGAATCTGGACTTTTGGTATTTACCAAAACAAGAAAGGGTAAGAGTTCTATGGATACCCCAATAAGGCCAAAACCCATTTACAGCACAAATGGTGATTGCAGAGCGATGTTGGTCTCACCGAATTTGTATAATATGTCCGGAGAGTGGATCGGGTGGATCACTCCTGAGAAAGAAGTCTTTGATGTTGATGGCTATTATGTAGGTTGGCTCAGCGAAGATATGCGAATTTTGCGTAAACGCAGCCTAACACAAATGGATAGACGCAAAACCCCTAGGCCTCCGGGGCGCATCCGAGCAGCTGCAACGATGCCCCTCCCGCCGTTGATGGCTGAGCTTCCATACAGCGTTGTCGATGTTCTTGAGGAAGAACCGAACCGCTTACACACCACGGATACCGGCGAACTTAAGGAGGACATGAACTGACCTCAGGTCGAGAAGTCCCAGCCCCGAAGACAGTCCAAGAATCCCAAATCACCCTCAGCCAGCTGCTGGAACGTCAGCATGCGAATCTGCGAGGGGATGTTCATGGTGGATGGATTATGAAACTCGTCGATCAGGCGGGCGCGCTTGCAGCAATGCGGCATGCGCAATGCCGTGTCGTAACGGTGGCCATTGATCAGATGACTTTCCATGAGCCCATTCGTGTCGGTGACCTCGTTACCCTTAACGCCTCACTTACTTATGTAGGACGGACCTCCATGGAGGTCCGTGTAGAAGTCATTGCTGAAGATCCCATTATTGGTACAAAGACACACACCAATACGGCCTATCTTGTCTATGTCGCCCTGGATGAGGAAGGCCATCCAAAACCCGTCCCCAGGTTAGTTGCTGAAACTGAATTGGAGCAAAGACGGATGGAAGAGGGTAAAAGACGCCAGAAATATCGCATGGAACAACGACATAAAGAACGTCAAGGAGTTGAGAAATGAGCAACTCCATTGAATCCTTAACGGATTTGTTGGCTCAGGCAAGTTCACGTCGATTTCTGGAATCTGTGCCCGATGAGGATCTTGGGATCACGGATCATGTCACCTTCCCCTTTCTGGCATTGGTTGGGCAGCATGAGATGAAGCTCGCTCTGCTCCTGACTCTGATCAATCCTAATGTGGGAGGCGTGCTTCTCATTGGACCGAGAGGAACAGGGAAAACCACCGCTGTCCGTAGTCTCGTGGATCTACTTCCCAAAGTGCCGAGAAGTCGATGTCATTATGGTTGTCTGCCCGAGGATATCGAACTCGGTGGGATCGACGCCGTATGTCCTGAATGCGCCGAGCGATATGGTTCTGGAGAATCTCTGACTTATGAGGATCGTGTCCGATTGATCGAATTACCGCTTAATGCCCGTTTAGAGGATGTTGTCGGTGGTTTAGATGAACGAGCTGCAGTTCACAATCGATTGCGGTTGAAGCGAGGTCTGCTGGCGCGAGCAGACCGCAATATTTTGTATGTTGATGAAGTCAATCTTTTAGCAGATGACATTGTTGATGCCATTCTGGATGCAGCTGCACAAGGAAATTACACCGTTCACCGAGGCCCTCTTTCAGCGACCTATCGATCGAGATTCGCTCTCATCGGGTCAATGAATCCTGAGGAGGGACAGCTCCGTCCACAAATTCTTGATCGATTTGGATTACGAGTGATCGTCAGAGGGCTCACAGACCGAGAGGAGAGACTCGAGGCTTACCGTAGGTCAGTTGAGTATCTCAGGAACCCCCGCAGACTCGTAAATGCATTCGCCCAAGGCACTTCGCTTGCTCGGGAGGAACTGGACGAAACCAATAAAGCCATCCGCGAGGTGACTTTAACCTCAGAAGCTGAGAACCTTGGTCTGGAATTAATTCAAAGAATGGGCATTGAATCCCTTCGAGCTGAGATCAGCCTGTTCGAAGCGGCACGTGCCCATACCGTTGCGGATGGCAGAAAGGAAGCTACAGCCCAAGATGTACATATTGTGGCTCCGATGGCCTTACGCTTGCGTCGATCTGCCTTCATAAAGAATTACCTAAGCACCCAATCTCAGGAAGAAGAGGAGCTTCAGGGTCTTTTAAGTGAATTGACGGAATTTAAAAGCCAAGGAGGAAGAGAGTCTTCTGATGCAGCCTAACTTTCACTCATGCAGATACGAAAACAGACTGGACTGCAGGCCAGTCTGCTTCAGTCCCATCTGTATGGGCACTCAATTATTGAAGATGTTCTTCAATATAGGTTACGAGTTCACCGACCGTCGTTATTTTCTGAGCATCCTCATCAGAGATCTCACTTCCGAATTTTTCTTCAAATGCCATGATCAGTTCGACTAGATCAAGTGAATCGGCTTCCAAATCCTCTCGGAATTTGGCATCGAGCGTGATCTTACTCTCCTCTACGCCCAGAAGTTCAACGAGAGTGGTTTTAACCTCCTCAAAAGTTCCTGACATGCGTTTCATCCTCCCTTCAGCCTTTTACGAATATGTGAATGATTGTAAAGCGCCACATATCGGAAATCAAGTTGACATGAGAATCTAAGACTGGTAATATGGCACTCTCTTCTGATGAACACCCAAAAATGAGTAAAGTTACGCCCATCACCCGCAGGAAAAAAGATCATATCCTGATCAATCTCAAAGAAGATGTGAGCTCTGCGCTTACAACGGGTCTTGAGCAAATTCAGCTTGAGCACAATGCCGTTCCTGAACTGAGTTTAAACCAAATCGATCTATCTACCTCCTTCCTAGGTCATCTATTACATGCTCCCCTTCTGATCTCATCCATGACCGGCGGCACTCCCGAAGCCGAGAAGATCAACATCGCACTTGCTGAGGCCGCACAAGCTCGAAACGTTGCTATGGGTCTTGGATCTCAACGTGCGACCCTTGAAGATCCAATGATTAAAAGCACCTACCATGTTCGGGCTTATGCCCCTGGCATCCTTTTATTTGCGAATCTGGGTGCAGTCCAATTGAATTATGGCTTTGGCATCGATGATTGTCTGAAGGTGGTAGAGGATGTTGAAGCTAATGCACTCTTCTTACATTTCAATCCACTCCAAGAAGCGCTTCAACCAGAGGGGGATACGAACTTTGTTGGTCTCCTCCCCAAAATTGAGAAAGTCTGCCGCAAACTACCTGTCCCTATTGTTGCCAAGGAAGTAGGCTGGGGGCTTTCCGCAAATGTGGCCAAACGTCTAGTGGATGTCGGCATTGCCGCAATCGATGTATCCGGTGCAGGTGGTACTTCTTGGTCCCAAGTTGAGATGCATCGGGCGGAAACTGAACAACAAAGAAAGCTAGCTTCAACATTTGTATCTTGGGGAATCCCAACCGCTCAAGCGATTCTGGATGTCCGCGATGCGCTTCCAGAAATTCCCATCATTGCCTCAGGTGGATTGAAATCAGGTTTGGATATTGCCAAATGCATTGCTCTCGGAGCAAACCTGGGTGGCATGGCCGGCCCCTTCCTGCATTCCGCGGTGAAATCAACCGAGGCTGTTGTGGAACGTATCGATTTAATCATTGCAGAAATTCGTATTTGCATGTTCGCTACTGGGTGCCCTGATCTGCAGAGCCTGGGGAAAGCACAGATCCTCCCCTCAAAATGATGAATCAGACGTTCCATTCCCCCCTCTTACAGATAATGAGAGAAGCCATTGAAGAAGATCTTAGAGCTTCTTTGGCTCCTCTGCAGAATGAGCATGGTGCTGATATGGCTGAGATGATCGCCTACCACCTTGGCTGGGATGAGCGTGAGAGACAAAGTTCTGGGAAAAGGATCCGACCGCTATTAGGGCTGCTTTGTTGTGCTACGGTAGGAGGAGAATGGGCTACTGCGATCCCAGCCGCCTCCGCCATTGAACTTATTCATAATTTCTCACTTGTACATGATGATATTGAAGACAACAGCGAAACCAGAAGAGGCAAACCGACCCTGTGGAAGCGATGGGGCATCGCTAAAGCGATCAACCTTGGCGACGCTATCTTTGTCCTTTCACGTCTGGCTTTTTATAAATTTACAGATCCCAAAATTCCGCCCGAAAGACTATTGAAGGTACTCCATATTCTCGACGAAGCCTGCCTGGAGCTCACCATAGGCCAACAGTTGGATTTGGCATTTGAAGAGCTTGAGGTTGTAGAATTAGAGACCTACTTACGCATGATTTACGGGAAGACCTCCGCACTTGTGGCTGCAGCAACAATGTGTGGAGGGATTATTGCAGGAGCCAAGGACTCCACAATTGCTATCCTTCATGAGTATGGTCATCATCTCGGTCTTGCTTTCCAGATTCGAGATGACATCCTTGGCATTTGGGGAGAGACTGCCATCACTGGCAAACCGACGGATGATGACCTCCGATCCAGGAAAAAAACCCTTCCCATTCTTTACGGACTGAAGCAATCACAAGAATTCAAGGGACTTTGGGAGACGAAGCGTGTTGATGATGAGATCCTGGTGGCAATGCGCCAAGCATTGGAGAGTTCAGAAGCCCTACACTATTGCAATGAGAGGGCAGAAGCCCACACACAGTCAGCCTTGACTGCCCTGACTTCATTAAACGGGCGGGACCCTTACCAACTGGAACTATCCAACCTCACGCATAACCTTCTCAATCGCAATCTTTAGCTCGGTCGGATCATTTTCCCAGCCAATGAGTCACTTATTTTAAACAAGACTGTTCATCCGTGAGGAACCGGCAGATGCAGGTGTGGGGGGTCCCCTCCCCACACCTGCATCTGCCTCTCTTTTCGATTCTGAAGGGCTTGTTAAGATGAACTCATTCATTGCCTCTACAATAACTGATCATGACCTCTCGTTGCACCGAACTTTACTCATGCTATAATCGGCCTAATTGGTAGTGAGGAATATGCGTAGGACAACGCGAACACTTGGCGGTACTTCTAGTTCAGAAGGAAATCTTGGGCAGCTCCAGTCGGGGGTTACCCTCCAGGACCGTTATCTTATTCTTGGAATCCTTGGATCAGGAGGGATGAGTTCCGTCTATAAAGGTCGTGATTTACACTTCCCTAATGTTACCAAACTGGTTGCAGTGAAAGAAATGGTGAACCTGGCTGCTGATCCAACCATGCATGAGATGGTGGTGAGGAACTTTGAGCGCGAAGCAGACCTTTTAGCTACCCTTTCTCATCCTGCTATCCCCCGGATTTATGACTATTTTACCCAAGACGATAGCTCCTTTCTCGTAATGGAGTTCATCGAGGGGAAAGACCTTGAAGCGATCATCAGGGAAACAGAAGGTTTTCTTGATGAAAAGAAGGTGATCAATTGGGCTATCGAGTTATGCGATGTTTTAGCTTACCTGCACAGCCACCAACCTCAACCTGTCATTTTTAGAGACATGAAACCTTCCAATGTGATGGTTGACAAGCATGGCCATATCTATCTCATCGATTTCGGTATCGCCCGGGTCTTTCAGCCCGGGCAAAAAGGTACCATG
>MGNI01000197.1:9539-9849 GCA_001795115.1 Chloroflexi bacterium RBG_16_48_8
CACCCCAAGGGGATACCTATGCCTTGGGAGCGACACTGCACCACCTCTTAACCAAACGCGACCCTCGGGCTGAACCCCCCTTCACCTTCACGGAGAGGCCTATTCGAGAGATCAACCCTGCAATCTCACCTGAAGCTGAAATGGTCATCAATGACGCCTTAGCTTATGAACCCCGAGATCGCTACAAGACTGCAGATGACATGCAGCAAGCTCTTATCGCAGCTGCAAATAAAACGGGTATTCTAGGAAAGGGAGTAGTTGCCACGGTTATCAAGGATGAACCTGAAGTTAAAGAACTGTGGTCATTCGA
>MGNI01000197.1:9877-13877 GCA_001795115.1 Chloroflexi bacterium RBG_16_48_8
TATTGTCTACGTTGGATGTTATGATAACAATCTTTATGCTCTCAATTCAAAGACAGGTGATTTTATATGGAAATATGCTACCGACGGAGGTATCCCAACTCGCCCAGCTGTTTTAGATAATATGATTTTTGTAGGTTCAGAGGACTCACGCCTTTATGCGCTCACTGCTGATAGTGGCGAGCTGCTTTGGACATATTACACAGAAGGCCCAATCCGTTCTTCAGCGATTATCTCAGAAGGACACCTCTTTTTTGGATCGGATGACGCTTATCTTCACGTCGTCAATATGATGACTGGAAACCGAGCATGGAAAGCAGATGCTGCTGCAGCGATTCGCTCAACGCCTTTAACTGCACATGAACGAGTTTACTTCGGTTGTGAAAGCGGAGACTTTTACTCCGTCGATTTCAGGGGTGAGCTTAAATGGCGTTTCAAGGCTAAAAGGGCAGTAACTTCTTCACCGTTGCTTGTGGACGGAATGGTCTATTTCGGCTCGCTAGATTGGACACTGTATGCTTTAGATGCGGAAGGTGGGTGGCAGATATGGCGCTTTCGCATGGGTCGTCCAACGATCTCATCTCCCACTTATTCTGAGGGCAATATTTACACTGGTTGCGCTGATGGTAATATCTATGCTATTGAGGCTCGCACCAGCTACGAGGTCTGGCGTTTCTCAACAGATCACCAGGTGACTGGTTCACCCATTATCAGCGAGGATTCACTCTACTGTGGATCAGTTGACGGAAGTATGTACTGTTTGGACATGCGTTCAGGTCGATTGCGCTGGAAATTCCGGACAGGTGGTCCCATTACGGGTACACCCGCTATCGAAGATAATATTTTATATTTTGGTTCAAATGATCATAGGATTTATGCATTACTTACCTAACCTGATAGAATCAACCATCTAGGGAAACAGAATGAACTTTCTGAACCGGATTTTAAATAAAAAAATAGCCTCCACTACAGATAAGATCGACACTTTTCCAATGGAGAAACCATCCGCCTATTTGCAGGATCGTACTCAACAAGATCGGAATATCATCGTTGGTACTGCTCAATCCACTGGCCTTGAAAGAAGCCACAATGAAGATGCTTTGTTTGTGATGCAGGGTAATTCGGCCGGGGATCAATCTCTTCCCTCCTTCGGTTTATTTGTTGTCGCAGATGGTATGGGAGGTCATCGTGCCGGAGAGATTGCCAGTGCGATCTCTGTCAGAAAAGTTGCTCACCGTTTCACACAAGAAACCATCCTACACTTATTTGATGGTGCTAATAGCGCAGATCTACCCCCGTTACAGGAATTGGTACGAAAAGCTCTTGAGGATGCAAATGACGCAGTTTTTGAAAGAGTACCAGGTGGAGGCACAACGCTGACAGCAGTCTTGCTTTTAGGACAGCAAGTGACGATCGGACACGTTGGGGATAGCAGAGCCTACATGATATCTGAAAAAGAAACCAAGGTGATAACCAGAGACCATTCACTCGTTGAAAGATTACGTGAATTAGGGCAGCTCTCAGAGAATGAGGCTGCCAACCACCCCCAACGCAATGTCCTTTATCGTGCCATTGGACAGGGCGCCAATCTTGAAGTAGATGTTGCGTCCTACCCCATTCCTCACAACGCTTTTATGTTGGTATGTTCGGATGGTTTATGGGGTGTCGTACCTGAAGTAGAGATCCAACGAATCATTTTAAGCAGTGCAAACCCCCAGGTGGCGTGCGAAAAACTCATCCAAGCCGCAAATGCTGCTGGCGGACCGGATAACATCACTGCCATACTCATCCAATTTCCACCACTATAGGGAGAGAATTGAGTGGGAGGGCTAAAAGACTATTACGATCTCCTTGGTGTAGCCAGGGATGCTACTCCAGAAGAACTTCGCCGTGCCTATCGCGAAGCAGCCCTTCGATACCACCCGGATCGACAGAACAATCCAGGGGACACTGAACGCTTCCTGGAGGTAGGACAAGCTTACGAAACCCTGATCGACACCAACCTCCGCGCCAAGTATCATGCTGAATTAGTTGAATATGAAGCAAAATTAATTGAAGAAGCACCCTTCATTTACAATATCATCCATGGTCGAAACAAGCTCCTTCAATTAGGTGAACCCCAAGTACATTACATCCTCATAGAAATCCTTCCCTCTCCTCGAATACCAAGCGTAAGAGCCCCTATAAATCTAAGCATCGTCATCGATCGCTCCACTTCAATGCAAGGAGTACGTATCGACCAAGTTCGTAGTGCAACTTTGTCGATACTGAATGAACTTACACCTGAAGATCGTGCTACAGTTATTGCCTTTAGCGATCATGCCGAAATCACTGTCTCCACGGAACAAGCTCACGATATCGCCAGCGCACGCGCTCGACTTAGCCTTCTCCAAGCTGGGGGAGGAACCGAGATTGGACAGGGTCTAAAACTAGGATTGAACCAGCTTCAGCAGAACTATAGTCGGAGTGGTGTAAATCACCTTGTTTTGCTTACAGATGGTCGTACCTATGGGGATGAGGATTTATGTATTCAACTTGCCGATATTTCGGCTTCACACGGAATCATCATCAACGGTATCGGTATTGGGTCCGACTGGAGCGATCGTTTGGTGGATGAGATCACTTCCCGTACGGGAGGAAATGTCGCCTTCTTGGACAGTCCTAAAACGATTGGAGCCTTTCTGCAAAAGATTTTCGATAGTCTGGGGCATGTCTACGCAAGCCGGATGAAGCTGAATGGGAACCTTGCCCAGCAGGTGGATCTACGTTCTACCTTCCGTCTATTCCCAGATCCTATGCCTTTGTCTGACTCACTACCAATCCTCCTTGGAGATTTAGGAAGAGAGGGAAAGATCCAGATTTTATTGGAGATGATCATCCACCCTATCGGGCAAATTGAAGAGCTGGAGTTAGCGCATTTATCCATCTTTGGGGACGTTTTGGGTGCCAGTGAAGAAACCCATGACCTTCCCATCCGCATCCGCTTGGCTGTTTCTAACCAACCAGATCCGGAACCACCCCCCGGAGAATTGCTTTCCACCCTCGGTTTTGTCGCCCTCTACCGGATGCAAGAGAAAGCCCGACACGAGTCTGAACTTGGACAGTCTCAACAAGCAGCCCGTCGATTGGAAAATCTCGCTACCCAATTATTGGCTTCTGGCGAACGTGAATTAGCCAAAGCAGCCCTCAATGAGGCTGCTCGAGTGATTCAATCCCGGCGATTTTCGAATGAGGGAGAGAAGATATTAAAATATGGAACGCGCAGCCTTCTCCTTCCCGCAAAAACGGAGGACAGATGATTGAGTGTCCAAATTGCCGTCACCAGGAATTCGTCGGCACTTTCTTCTGCAGTGAATGTGGTACGCGTTTGATTCATGCTTCTTCAGCTCCTAATATCTCCCTCTCCACAAAACACATCGATGTCGAAACAATGACCACCAAACCAGCAACCCCAGAGGGGCCTGAATTGGCCTCGGGAGCGTTTTTAGGGCTAAGGATCATCGCCACTGGGAATATTATTTCGCTTCTGGGAAGAGAAAATTACACGCTTGGACGTTCAGGTAAGAAACAAGCGATCATTCCCGATGTGGACCTCTCTGAATACGATGCGTATGAATCAGGAGTCTCAAGAATCCACGCCGAGATTCAATTAAGGAAAGATGGGATCTACCTTATAGATCTTGATAGTGCTAATACAACACTTGTAAATGGGAAAAGACTTGACCCTCAATCGCCCTACCCAATTCGACATGGTGACATGTTAGAACTAGGAGATATGAGGCTCCAATTGATTTCTAGATACCGTATGTAAAGGAAAATAATGACTATACCAGTTCTTGTACATTTATCAGGTGAAGATCCAGTTCGGGGAGAAGTGGAAGAATTGCCCACCCCAGCTGATACTATTATCACTGTTAATAACCCCCGTCACCGTGATGGTAAAGACCTTCGATATTTATTGGAGAATGTTGTTACGGTTGTCTTCCCGATGCATCGGATTATG
>MGNI01000197.1:13948-17525 GCA_001795115.1 Chloroflexi bacterium RBG_16_48_8
ACAAAGAAGGCGTGTCCTGGTCGTCGATGACGAACCTCGCATGATCCATTTCATCCGATTAAACCTTGAACATGATGGATTTGAGGTGACAGAAGCTGCATCCGGCACAGCAGCGCTTGAAGTCATGCGAGATATACTCCCTGATCTCATCCTCTTAGATGTGATGATGCCGGATCTGGACGGTTTCGAAACATTAGAACTTGTCCGCGAAATATCCAATGTTCCCATCATTATGCTCACAGCCAAAGGCGAAGAAGATGACCGTGTACGAGGTCTAGAATTAGGAGCTGACGATTATATTACCAAACCCTTCAGCCCCCGTGAGCTCGTAAGTCGAGTTCGGGCAGTACTTCGAAGAACAGAGATGTCTGGTGAACCTGTCCACGAGTTGATCGAAATTGACGAACGATTGAAAATTGATTTCGATCGGCGCGAAGTCTGGGTCGAAGGTGAATTGGTCAAACTTCGACCCACTGAATATCGCCTTCTATACCACCTGATTCAGAATGCTGGATGGGTCGTCCCCCATGAACAACTTCTGGCAAAAGTCTGGGGATATGAATATCGAGATGAAACCCATTACTTGCGTTTATATATCAACTACCTCAGACAGAAGTTGGAGAAGGATGCTTCCAATCCTGAATACATCCAAACTGAACGAGGAGTAGGATATCGTTTCATTGACTTCCGTCGAAAGCCACTGAGCCAAATCACAGAGTAACCTTAAGGAAAGGTCCGAAATATCCTCTCCACTTTTTTTAGTCCACAAAGAACTAAAACCCTAACCCCCATCTCCCATTCATCATTCAACCCAAAAGAACAAGTATTTCGAATTTACCTGCCCAGTTCTGTATGACTCGCCTGAAAAAAGGCCACTCAATTTCATAAAATCCGATTTCCGCCCTCCCACCTGATCCTATACAAAGAATGCTGAAATACTCCTGGGATAACACGATGGTTTTTCCCATGAAAACCCACAAGGTTCTCTCCTGAACCCTGTCCTTCCTGCTTTGCACGATCGATGACGACAATCTAAAATTACTGAAAAAGAATGGTCACAGGAATGGACTAAAAATGGATAATGCTTGTCTACTTCACTTGGCTCGATTAGAATTGAAACGAATGGAGAAAAATAATGGCACGGCAAAGGATTTTGTTGGTCGATGATCATGAAGTAGTGAGGTTAGGTCTTCGGGCGCTTTTAGACCAACATCCTAATTTTGATGTTGTTGCTGAAGCAGAGACTGCCCGTGAAGCAATTGAAAAAACCAGCATGCACAAACCCGAAGTAGTCGTTATGGATATCCGCTTGAAAGGCGGATCGGGTATCGAAGCTTGTCAGGAAATTACATCGAAATATCCTGATACCAAAGTGATCATGCTCACATCCTACGCCGAAGATGAGATGCTTTTTTCTGCGATTCGTGCAGGAGCTGCAGGTTATGTTTTGAAACAAATCGGTGGTAATGATTTAATTCGGGCTATTGAAGCAATTGGGAGAGGAGAGGCGCTTTTGGACCCCAGTGTAACCCAACGGGTTTTTCAAGAGGTTCGAAAAGCAGCCAGGGAAGAGGAAGCTTCTGCCTTTGCCGAACTCACCCAGCAAGAGATGCATGTTCTTCAATTGGTCTCCGAGGGAAGAACCAATCGTCAAATCGCCGAAATCTTGTATTTAGGTGAAGGCACGGTTAGGAATTACGTCAGCAGCATCCTCTCGAAGCTTAATGTTCGAAATAGAGCGGAAGCGGCAGCATACTCGGTTGAGCACAATCTCAAGGATTATCTGTAACTTATCACCATCATTAAAATAGGCGCGGATTCCAGGTTCCGATCCATTTTCTTTTGAGCAACCATCTCATTGGATGTATCCCCGTGAAGAAGCGCTTTCCTGTTCGCCCCTTCTCTGCATGGCTTCGTAGGCCAGGCATCTCATCCAATCCCGGACAGACCCCTCAAAACTTGTGATCATGGCAAGGCGACGACCGATTTGCTTCACACGTTCATCTGCCTCTAGACAGATTTCTTCCAATAATATCTTATCCTCAGAACGCAAATGGTCAGATACATTCGTAAGGCCATATTTCAGATGTTTATTGGATGTTTGCCGGAAGGCCTCAGGCATATCAATATAGAACAATTGTGGCAAATGTACACCAAACTCAGAGAGTGCATCGACCAAATCCTGTCGAATACCCAATCCCTCCTGGGATAACAACGATTTAGCACTAAGAACTTCATCCAATATTTCTCGCAAAAGCATTAGGGAGGATGTACCGGCCAGAACAAGACCCTCGACCATATCATTAAAGGGCGCGGGGGTTCCAAGTTCTAAACATTCACTGATTAATTGTTCAGCTTCCATGCGAACATAAGACTGATGAGCAAAATTAAGTAGATCATCTAAGGGGCTTGACAAATTACGACTCCTCCCTTATCTCAGGACACAATTCTCTTAAATATTGCCAGGAGTAAATACCATAGGAATGCCCATCCTTCCAAAACAACTGTATGGCATAGTTGCCTACTTGTTCCAAACGTACCAATTCGGTCGATGCTTTATTGATGATTGGAATTTCGAGCATCTCAGGCAAACCTGGTTGTCCCATATTCTCGTGGCCACCTCGACATTCGGCACATGGACAAGCTGCACGGAGACCACTGATCGGATAATCGCACGATAAACCATCAGTCCACTCGATAGTCAATAGGCCTTTAGATCGTGAGGCCACAATACGTTTAGGTCTGAAAGACAAAGCTATTTCTCCGAGGGGATGATCATAACCCATGAATGGAAAAGGAGCAAATTAAGGTGCTGTTTCACGTAAGAACGCACCTACACCCCACCCATTTTTTGAATTGTCATAAGGGCTGACCAAAAACCACCACACATAACCATCCGCTTGGATGGGTCCCCCCCTGATCTCTAAGATTTCACTGTCCAAACCATATCCACCAACCACAGATGACAAACTTGGTTCATTCCTCAAACTTAATCCTTGTCCTTCGGTTCTATAGACTTCAACAACATCCCCAACTGTGAAATCCGTCCCAAGAAGAGGCCCCGGAGATCCAGTTGGCACCTGATCCTCTGGCTCCTGCGGTGAAACCGTTGGAAGGATATTCGGCGTGTCCGTTGCAGGCAGGATGATGATTATCTCGGGTTCTGAAACAGCATCGGTCCTGGATATTCGAGTCAGTGAAACCAACATAAAGAGCAATCCTAATGTTAAGCCACCCAGGATCACACCGACACCTGACCACAAGCATCCCCCATCCCAATTGTGAGATTCTTGTGTATCAGAATGATTCATCTCAGGATATTGTACTGACATAGTCGGCCGTTCCTTGGCTGTGTGCAGGAAATTACATTATCTTAAAAGACGAAGCCTTATCGATCCTTCTCGCCATCCATTTCCTACAACTCAGCCTATGTTGTACCATTAATCCCTATTCGTTGTCATAAGGAAATGGGGACTAAATTTCTGGCTCAAAGGAAGAAAACAACTTTGGATTGCCTTCTGTGGGCACAAGAACACGCAAGACCTTCTTTCGCACACGAAATACAAGGGGAGACATC
>MGNI01000197.1:17556-23308 GCA_001795115.1 Chloroflexi bacterium RBG_16_48_8
ATGGAAGGTCGCTTCCTCCGCTTGAAAATGAAAAATTCCTTGTGCGTCTACATGTTTTCCTCTCAGGACTTGAAGGGCATGATAGGATATGTCCTTTAAGGAAGTACCCTTAAAAAGCCAGAAATCAAGTTAACCATCATCGATCTTCGCGTCAGGCGCCAGTTCCACAAATCCACCCGCATAAGCACGGACATTGCTTGCCACTGCTATGATGAATTTGTCTTCAAGTTCTACCCCCGGAGCACTTACTTGGAGGTGAATTCCCTCCCACCCAAGCGTTTCCCATAAGGCAAGTGTAGCATACTGCTCAGTCCCTAAAGATTTCTCCCAACGCCCACGGAGTTCAATGCTCCTTACGATCTCAGCATCCAATCCGACACCCGCCCAGAGAAGAAATTCTTTGTCGTTACCCATACCAAGATCGGCTAATTGGCAGGTCCCTTGAGTGAGACGGTAAGCAGCATCTTCAAGAGCGAACCAATGCGTCCAATCCAGATCTTTAAGCCCCATTTCCTTTGCCCAGACGTCAGCGGTACCTGCTGGTAAAACTGCTAATGCGGTTCTCGTGCCAGCTAAGACCGAGGCGACCGAACCCACAGATCCATCCCCCCCAGCCACAAAGAGTGCTGTATGGTCACATTTAACAGCTTGTCTGGCATGATCAACCAGGGACTCTCCACTAGAGGATTCAACAATCTCTGACTGCCAACCTCCTCTTGCCAGAACTTTCTCAACTCCTCTTATCATTGCTCCAGCAGGAAACCTTCCTGAATTTGGATTGTAGATAAGCGTACCTCGTGGCATACCATCGCCTCCAGAGGATAAATTATAGCGAATCTTCGTTAATATCATACGAAAAAGCCACCATGGATACTCCCGCGTCTGGCAGTAGCGCGCATTCCTTGCAGTTCATCCAAGGCACGATTAGAATTCTCGCCGGAGGCAATGTGGAAAACAATTCAGATCTTATCTTAGGTGGACGCTACCAGATCATTGAGCATATCGGCTCGGGGGGTATGGCCAATGTCTTCAGAGCCCGTGATCTTAACCTCCAGAGAGATGTAGCGATAAAAATATTAAGAGAAAATTTCATCGAAGATCCAAGCTTTCAGGCCAGGTTTCTTCAAGAAGCGCGTTCTGCTGCAAATCTTCTCCATCCCAACATTGTGACAATTTATGATTTCGGTCACGATGAGCATCGCTATTTTATTGTGATGGAATATGTGGATGGTACCGATTTAAAAAGTTTCATCCGAGAATCAAATCGCACTCAAATTTCCAAGACATTGGATCTCATGATCCAAATATGTGAGGGTGTTGGCTATGCGCATCGCGCTGGTTTGGTACACTGTGATTTAAAACCCCAAAATATTCTGGTCTCACCCGACGGTCGTGCTAAAGTTACAGATTTTGGCATCTCACTTGCACTGGCTGCGATCAATCCCGAGGAACGTACTGATGTCGTTTGGGGAAGTCCAAAATATTTCGCCCCTGAGCAAGCTGCAGGGACTGCACCATCTCCCTCCAGTGATGTTTATGCATTGGGCGTTATCCTTTATGAGATGCTTACAGGAAAATTACCATTTGAGGGTGAAAGTGCTGAAGGTTTAGCTGAATTACACCAAACATCTCCTCCACCTTCACCGCGATGCTTCAATGAGCAAATTTCTCCCACACTTGAATCTATCCTGCTCAAAGTTCTCTCAAAGGAACCTGCAGCACGTTATCGAACTGCTGACCAGTTGGGTCGTATTCTGAAAACGCTCATTGATATGGATGATAAGCCCAATCTTCAGGAGCCCCTACCCAGACTCGAACCTGCTTCCTACTCTACAGTTTCAGAGACACCCGCCCGGGGTTCTTTTGAATTCAGCCAGGTGGATTGGATCGCTGTCCTTCTGGGCCTCCTAGCATTCTTGGCGATCGGTGGTCTCCTGCCACTCTGGCTGTGGGTTTGCCTACGATACCCATCTTGTCCGTTATAGGGTGAATGGCAGGTTCCGGTTCCGCCTTTGATCTGCTCTTTTCTAACCAATGATCCCACGTTTGTACGAGTGGATGCCTATTGAATTTTGCAGAACCTTTCTGGTACTCACGATGAGGAGGCTGTGGGACTTAGACTTGCTATATTGGCACACCGTTCAATCCCAAACACAGGATGCAACACTTCTTGGAATTCGACCATTTCCAGGAACGACTAGTGTACCCTTAGGGGGTGCGGTATAATCAAATACGCTCCAACAAGTTGTAGGTGTTAACCAGAATGGTATTAAGAAGCTTACAGTACAAGGGAGGTTGATGTGAGTTCATCGCGGGGCCGAAATTCCCTGGTCTTGCTGATCTTGATCCTTATTATCACCGTTCTTGTCTTCCAATTTCGAGGGGCCGCACCCCAACCAGAACGACTCTATTTCAATGAGCTGGTAGAGAAGATCAGAACAGGCGATGTAGATCGGATTGTTGTTGACGATAACGATGTAGAGATCATCTTTGCCAGCGGAGAAAGTGCGTATTCACGCATGGAGCCAACAAAAACCTTTGTTGAGCAATTGCTCGATTTGGGAATGACACCTGAAGACCTTTCTCCTGATAAGGTTCGATTGGAGATAAAGCAACCTAGCAATCTTAATAACGTCATCAGCCTCGTTACCTATATTCTGCCTGTGCTTTTAGTCTTCGGTTTGCTCTATCTGATGCTCCGCCAAGCGCAGGGGACAAACAACCAAGCCCTTTCCTTTGGTAAAAGCCGCGCCAGGATGTTTACCGGGGATCAGCCAACGGTAACTTTCGACGACGTTGCTGGTATTGAAGAAGCCAAGGAAGAGTTGGAAGAAGTGGTTGAATTTCTTAAGGAACCCGAGAAATTCATCAGCCTTGGTGCTCGTATTCCCAAAGGGGTACTCCTGATTGGAGCACCAGGCACAGGTAAAACACTGCTGGCAAAGGCTGTCTCAGGTGAAGCAGCTGTCCCCTTCTTTTCAATTTCGGGTTCTGAGTTTGTCGAGATGTTTGTAGGTGTTGGCGCCAGCCGTGTAAGAGATCTTTTCGATCAGGCTAAACGCCACTCACCCTGCATTGTCTTCGTAGATGAAATTGACGCTGTCGGTAGACAACGTGGAGCAGGTCTAGGGGGAAGTCATGATGAAAGAGAACAAACCCTAAATCAGATGCTGGTCGAGATGGATGGTTTCGACACGGATACCAACGTGATCATTATGGCTGCCACAAACAGACCAGATATCCTTGATCCGGCCCTTCTGAGGCCGGGACGTTTCGATCGGCGTGTCGTCCTGGATCGACCCGATATGAATGGCCGTGAACAGATCCTAAAGGTCCACGTTCGAGGAAAACCCTTGGATCCAGAGGTTGACCTATCTATCATTGCCAAAGCGACACCAGGATTTGTTGGCGCTGACCTGGAGAATTTAGTGAATGAGGCTGCGATTCTAGCAGCTCGAAGGGATCGAAAGACCATTGGCCCGGATGAGTTCCAAGAATCCATTGAACGTGTGATCGCTGGACCAGAACGCAAGAGCCGAATCATCAGTCCCGAAGAGAAAAAGATCGTCGCTTACCACGAAGCTGGCCATGCTGTAGTCCATCATGTCATTCCGGAAGCGGACCCTGTTCACAAAGTCAGCATCATTGCCAGGGGCATGATGAGTGGCTTTACAATGGCATTGCCAGAAGAAGAGCGCATACTCGTTTCCAAGAATAAAATTAAAGCTGATATGGCTGGTCTGCTTGGCGGTCGTGTCGCTGAAGAGTTGGTCTTCAGTGATATCACATCAGGTGCATCCAATGATCTCGAGAGAGTCACCAAGCTTGCACGAACCATGGTCACAAGATTGGGTATGAGCGAAGGTTTGGGACCGATGGTTTTTGGTCAGAAGGAAGAACTCATCTTCCTTGGACGAGAAATTTCCGAGCAGCGTGATTACTCTGAAACCATTGCTGAGAAGATTGACGAAGAGGTGCAACAATTGATTCAAGAAGCCTATGAAAGAGCTCGAGAAATCCTCATCAACTACCGAGCCCAACTCGATGCTATTGCTCAAACCCTGATGGAAGTCGAGACTATTAATCGGGAGGCTTTTGAAAAACTATTTGAACAACCCGTTCCTGAAAAGAATGCTGGAACCCCAACTCCTATTCCTTCTCACTAAACTGCTGACATGCTATGTAGAGAAGTAGCACGTTACATCTCTACGTTTCCGGCTGAATACCAAAAAGCCCCCTGAAAAAGGGGGCCTATTCTTTCATTTCTGAAGGGATTGGCGTAAAAGGCTTGCCGGTCCGTATCAATGCTTGACGATCAACCCTGATGGGGTTCGCAGCTATTTCTTCTCGGATTCTACATGCTGCTTTACAAGCTCACGTCGCAAGATTTTTCCCACTGTGGTTTTCGGAATTTCATCCCTGAATTCGACGTGTGTGGGCACCTTGAAAGGTGCAAGACGTTCCTTGCACCAGACACGGATCTCCTCCGCGTCAGCACTCTCGCCAGGTTTCAATACCACCCAGGCTTTAACAGTCTCACCTCGATAGGCGTCTGGAATGCCAGCCACACCCACTTCGAGAACTTTCGGATTCTCCGCGATCACTTCTTCTACTTCTCGAGGCCAAACCTGGAATCCACCTGGCTTGATAAGCTCCTTCTTCCGATCCACTATATAAAAGTAACCATCCTCGTCCATTCGAGCGATATCACCCGTATAAAGCCAATCATCTCGGAGGGAATTGGCTGTTTCCGTTGGCATATTGTGGTAACCCACCATGACGTTGGGGCTTCTTAACACCAACTCACCAATTTCTCCTGGTTGGAGGACAGTGACGCCATCCTCCAGATCAACAATACGCGAATCCACATCGGGCAAGGGGATGCCAATGGAGCCCGTGCGGATCTCACCATAAAGGGGATTACAGTGTGTAGCTGTGGGAGCTTCTGAGAGACCATAGCCCTCCACCAGTCTTCCACCTGTCAACGCATCAAATTTCTCCTTCGTCTCCCGCATCAGTGGGGCTGACCCCGAAATGCATCCTCGTATTGAACTGACATCCACCTTTCCTGCGATGACATCCGGATGGTTATTGATGGCGTTATACATGGCAGGAACACCTGGATAGATGGTTGGCCTGTACTTTGCAATGGAACCGATGACATCGGACATATCCCTTGGATCAACAATGAGAACCAGGGTTGATGCGGAGGAAATGGCAAAACTCATTCCTACGATCATGCCATAGACATGATATAAAGGGATCGCCATGAGGACGATTTCTTCGCCATATTTCACATCTGGCATCCACTCTCGAATCTGCAATGTATTCGTCACAAGGTTTCGATGTAGAGCAACTGCTGCCTTCGAAAGACCTGTGGTCCCGCCACTGTATTGGAAGAGGGCTCTATCATCTGGACCAATCTCAATCTTGGGTCGATCTTGTGGGGAAAAGTCCTTCAGGAGATCCTGCAACCAGACATCTTCACCCCTGGGCTGAACTCGGGCTCCCATTTTCTTTTCCTTTGCCAGGGTAAACAAGATTTTGAGGAGGCCTGGAAAATACTCTTTAATATTTGTGACGATCAACTTCTTGAGTTTCGTCTTGGGTTGAACTTCTTTCACTTTTTTATAGAAGTTGCTCAGAACAAGCATCACCTCGACCCCGGCATCATTCAGCTGATGTTCTATCTCACGTGGGGTATAAAGGAAATTGGTGGCAACAACAATTCCTCCTGCTTTCAGTATGGCGT
>MGNI01000197.1:23350-24909 GCA_001795115.1 Chloroflexi bacterium RBG_16_48_8
CCACGGGATCTCCCTTTTTCACTCCCATAGCTGCAAGGGCAGCGGCTAACCGGTCTGTTAATTCATCCATCTCAGCATAGCTGATCTTTCCTCCCCGAAAGATCGTACAGGGACGATTGGGGTAATTACACGCTGACTCCTCAAGAAAATGAAAAAGGGGAACAGAAGGATAGTCGATATGCTTTTTAACACCAGGATCGTAGAATTTGAACCATGGACGATCTTCCATCGGTCACTCCTTTTATGTCTGTCATGATTCGGGTCTGGATAAGTTTTTTATATGGGTGTATTCCATTTGAAATTACTAACTTCCCCGGGTGTTGAAGTGGAAGATCGTGCAGGACGGCGTTGCCGCTCCCCATAACTCACCTCTCACCTTAGGAGTACGTGATGCAATATTTCTTGGAATACACCCCTTTATACATCGTATTATCGCTGAAGCAAAGTCACAGTGATATAATTTGGCGGAAGAATTGCCTACTTAGTCATCTTAGGAACTACAAACCTGTAAAGATCCTTTCAGTTTAGGTCATCCTTCCTTCTGTAATGAAAATTATTAGAATAAAATGCTTGTACTAAACTCAGGAGAGAAACACCTTGGACAAAGAACGACGCACCTTAGATAAAGCAAAAAGATATGTTAAGCGAGATCAGGCCGTAATTTCGGCTTCTTACCCCAGGTTTTACCCCTTTGTGATGGATCATGGGCGCGGCTCTGAAGTATGGGATGTTGATGGAAATCGTTATATTGATCTTACTTCAGGTATTGCAGTCTGTTCAACAGGACATAGTCACCCAAAAGTCGTCGAAGCGATCAAAGAACAAACCGAGAAATTCCTCCACATCTCTTCCGACTACTACCACCCCATCTGGATCGAATTTTCTGAGCGATTAGCCCAAATAGCCCCCTTCAAAGAACCAGCCAAAATATTCCTTGCGAATTCAGGTACTGAAACAGTTGAAGCGGCAATCAAGTTGGCACGGATCCATTCAGGCCGCCAGCAATTCATAGGCTTTTATGGCGCTTTTCACGGCAGAACTATGGGTGCACTTGCCATTACAGCCAGTAAACAGTTTTACCGTGACGGTTTTCAACCATTGATGAGTGGGGTTACACATATTCCCTTCCCTAACGTTTATCGTCCCATTCTTTTACCGACACACCCGGATTATGGTGAAACGGTTGTTAACTATCTTGAAACCGTGGTTTTCAAGCATCGTGTGCCACCGGAAGATTGTGCAGCCATTTTCGTTGAACCGATTCTGGGCGAGGGTGGATACGTTGTCCCTCCGGATGGATTTCTCCCAGCCCTTCGTAGACTGTGCGATAAATATGACATCCTCTTGATCGTCGATGAGATTCAATCTGGGATCGGACGAACTGGAAAATGGTGGGCTACTGAGCATTGGAATGTTGAACCAGACATTGTTCTCTCTGCCAAAGGGATCGCCTCTGGTATGCCCTTGGGAGCTATGATCGCTCGTGAGAGCGTTATGGATTGGCCTATGGGAGCTCACGGGAACACCTATGGCGGGAATCCAATCGCCTGCGCTGCTGG
>MGNI01000198.1:0-2590 GCA_001795115.1 Chloroflexi bacterium RBG_16_48_8
CATCGAATTTCATTGTTGTATATACCACTTAACGGTTCCTCATTATTGCTGTAGATGGAATATGTAAGGTGGCTGTAAGGTAGGAGATATGGGGGAAAGGTGTTCCACGATCTTTGAAAGGTGTATAGTATAGGCATGGGAACCATCCAGCGATTTCTCCACTAGCTGATCACCCTTGTCAATCCTTTCTCCAATTGAAACGTTTTTATGGGGGTGATTTCGATACTGGAATATCAAAGGGGGTTTTTCCCCATGTTGCAGAACTCCTTTGAGTTGCCGAGATTGAGCTTCTGCACGATGAAGATGGTGTTGTTACATTCCATAACCTGCGGCGGGTTTCATATTTAAAACTTGATCTGGCCTATGAGCCCGCCGCAGGCTTAAATAATAACGTTTTAGATTTGATGGATAGATCGGGAGACTGAGTAAGATCCTGAGTTACTTTAAAGGCTGAGCTTTGATTACCGAGAAGAAAGCATCCATTTCTCGTAGAGAATTTTTGACCTTTTCAAGCATCGTTACACTGGCATTTGGACTGGGCTCGTCTTCCATTGGAAAGGGTGGTTTGCTTGGGAAAGAGAAGGTACATGTCCAAAGACCTGCCTTAACCCTCGGATTATTTATCCCTTTTAAGAAGATTACCGATCAGGATACGTTGGAAGCATTTAAAGATTTGATCTTTTCCGCTGGCGCAAATACCATTGTCGTAGATATTAAGAATGAATGGGGGTTTACCCATGTCCCCTTTGAACATCGCTTTAAGCCCTGTGGGAGTTATCCTGAAGAGAATCCAGAAGCCCTTTCAGATCTCATCTCATGGTGCAAGAGGAACGACATCTATCTTATCGGCCGTCAAGTGATCATGTCAGATGGCAAGCTGCTCACTGCCTATCCTGGTTTGGGTTTAAAGCATATCAACGGTGGTATATGGCGTGACCTCCAGGGGATACCTTGGGCGAATCCGATAAGGGAGGAGATCGCGGATTACAATGCCGCTATTGCCCGTGCTGCTGCTGGGATGGGGATCTCCGAAATCCAATACGACTATGTTCGTTTTCCCAGTGATGATAGCCCAACCCAGTACCTATTCTACGAGATGAAGAACACCTTGGAGCAGCGCACAAAAGCGATCACCCGCATTCTCCGTCAGGCTCAGGATGCTGTTAATCAAATGGGTTCCCTCCTTGCAGCCGATGTCTTCAATTATACCGCCTGGAAGAATTTTGGTGATATGGGGATTGGTCAGCATTTAGAAACGATGGGCCCTTATGTGGATGTCCTCTCACCCATAGCCTACCCAAGTTTATTCGGTACAAAGCTTCCATCCTCTGACCCCTGCCCAAACGGTTGCTTCCCGGGAAGCGCTTATCCCTATGAAGTTGTTAACTACACAGTAAAGCATGCCATCGAACGGCTTGCAGCAGTGAATCCAGATATCCTCATTGTTCCTTGGATCCAGGCTTATCCGGATTATAGATTTCAGCAAAGGATGTCCTTAGCTGAGTTTGAAGCACAACAGAGAGGCGCCTTTGAGGCAGGAGCCCGGGGTGTGCTCGCATGGAATCCATCGTTGAGATACGATCCGAATTTTTATAGCTGGATTAAGGAGCGGGAGAGACAGCAAGGATTGCTGCTCAAAATGTTGGAACCCAGGGGAATAGGATTGTAGTGCAAGTTTCATCATTGCAAAAAACCTAAGGCAAGCGTTTACTGGGATATGGTATTGGACTGCAAGTTCTTCCAGTTGCAAACATCTGATAATCTCTCCAAATGATTCCTCCCGCTTTTCCCCGGTCGTAAAAATTCCCGATGTCCATCCTTTCCACATGAAACGACCCTTTACAATCGGTGTTATGTTGATAGCATCTCAGGTTGAACCATACCATCTTCATTCATAAGAAAAAATGGGATACCCTATCGCAAACTAACACTTGCTCATAGGAGATTGAGCCAATTGGCTCAATCTCCGTGAGGCTGAGCGTAGCGAAGCCCGGGATGAATGGCAAGCTTGGTTTGTGGGCGGCAGCCCTCCTTTATGGCTTTTTCCCGCGGATGTGCAACATCCGACGGATAAAAATCATCCGTGGAAGATACCCCGATATTTTCTGCGGGTTTTTCACTTGGATCAAGAAACGCATCTGATCAAGAAAGGCAAACATGACAACCATTGAGAAGCCATCGGAATTTCCAATAGAAGAAGTCGATCAGGTGGAGGAATCCACGAGCGTTGAGGCTATGAATTTTCGATTAGGGCGAATACTGACTGTCACACTTGGGCATACGGTCCAGGATATGTATTCAAGTTTCCTGGCACCCCTTCTCCCTTTGCTTATTTCCAACTTATCGCTATCCATGACGAGCGCGGGACTGCTTGCAGTTTTCACAAGAGCACCTTCGCTTTTTCAACCTGTCATCGGTCGTTTAGCAGATCGGGTAAATCTACGCTATTTTTTCATCCTGGCTCCGGCGGTGACAGCAACCATGATGAGCCTATTGGGTGTGGCACCAAGCTATGCTGTTTTGGCTGTACTCTTGATCGGTGCGGGAACAAGCACCGCAGCTCTCCATGCAGTGGGTCCCGTCATGGCTG
>MGNI01000198.1:2647-3894 GCA_001795115.1 Chloroflexi bacterium RBG_16_48_8
GAGTTAGGGAAGACACTTGGACCTATCTTGGTAGTAAATAGCGTCACCTATTTAACTCTTCGCGCTACTCCCTTATTGATGTTAGGGGGATGGTTAACCTCTCTAATCCTCCACCTGCAATTGAGGAAGATCCCCGGTCGACCACCGCAGAGACGTGCTACGGGCGGCTGGTGGTCGGCTTTCCTCAGCATGAGGAAAATCTTGTTGCCAGTTGTTGGCATTGGTATTGCCAGTTCTCTTATGGATGCCGCGCTTACCATCTATCTACCGACCTTCTTAACCGGGGAGGGCATTGACTTGAGATTTGCGGGTGCCTCCCTTTCCATCCTGCAAGCGGCGGGTGTTTTAGGTGCTTTTTCTGGGGGCTATCTGAGCGACCGTCTTGGTCGGCACATGGTTATTGGATTCGCATTACTTTCAGCACCTTTACTAATGTTCCTATTTCTTCAGACCAGTGGATGGATCCGAACGGTTGTTATCGCATCCATGGGCTTCTCGTTGCTTTCCATCCAGCCAGTCGCCATGGCTGTGGTCTATGAGAATTTCCCTGAGAATCGTGCCTTTGCTAATGGAATATACATGGCGCTTGGTTTCGGTATCAGCTCAGCCTCAGCTTTGATCCTAGGAGCTCTAGGAGACTCCTTTGGTTTGTGGCAAGCTTTCACCATGGGTGCAATAATGATGTTTGTTGGTTTTCCATTGGTCTTTCTGCTCCCCTCTGGAAAACCAGCTTCATCGATGGATTAGATTTTCCAGGTAAGGCTTCTCTGATCAAATAAGTTAGACGTAGTTTCTTCACGTTCTCGAAACTACGTCTAATTTCTTGCTGGTTAATCTTGCCTTTCCATGAAGATCAATGATTTTAATTTAGTACACGAACATCCATCTTCCTCAATATATCCTGTCCAAGAACAATGGATCAAGTGGTCCTAATCTCTCCGTATAAATACGACATTGCTTACTTAGGGCTGGGCTACTTTGAGCACGACCAGATGCCAATTCGATCGATCACCTTGTGAATGAGGTAATAAGATTGTAGTGGCATCACTGGATAAGTAATTGTTGTAGCTCTCAGATCCATAAGGAATTTGATAACTGACATCGATCAAATAGGATGTATCATGACCCAAATCGTGCCAGACAAGCCCTGAAGAGGTATGGTAAACAGCGTGATTCCCATCATAACTTGACCATCGTCCTTGTAGGGTTTCTGGTCCCAGATCGCCTCCTGCGAAGGTGTAAACTCT
>MGNI01000198.1:3917-7172 GCA_001795115.1 Chloroflexi bacterium RBG_16_48_8
ACTGCATAATCGGTTCACCGAGGGCATACTGAACGTTGATCCAAGGGTAATCGCCTTCTCCCAGGATAATTGGACCGCCCGTTGTAAAGAAATGAGAGGGCCCTGAAGAGATATGGTCATAGGTGATCGCAGGTTCTGCATTTGCACCTGAGATGATGTCCCCCAAGGGATAACAGCCCCATTGAGAGACGTAATCGCTTGTAAAGATCCAGATTCCCTTCCCACCCCCTCTAGCGTTTCCCTTCAACAGGATGGCACGACCATGCTCTCCCGTGGTGATCATGCCATAGGAGTAAGCGATTCCCCCTTCCACCTGCCAATCGAGAACCTCTGCAACGCCACGGTAGACCGCTATTTGGATCAAGGCCACGTGGTTCTTACCCCCTTTAACATAGGGTGCTACAGCATAGATGACCTCTCCATCCCCACTCATATCGTAAGGCGCTGATCCAACCAACCGCTGTAACTTGTGGGTCCCATTTGGTAATGATATCGCGTGGATCATAGAAATCATTATTCCCGCCAGACAAGGAAAACTCAGTCGATTGACCACCGGGCAGAACGGCCAACAATTGATGACCACGCTCTGGCATAAATTGAGGACCATCGCTCTCTACGAAGTACACAGGGAAAGTGACAATGATCCCACGTGGTACGTTTTTAGAGACGCGCAGGATATAGGGATCCGCAAACAACCACGCTGCCCCTGTTGATATAAGTCGATCTTTCCAGAATACAGTCGTTGTCCCTGTTTGAAGGTTATAAATGCGACCTTCACCTGGGATATCGGGTTGTGCGGGTTGGTGGACATTGACGACGAGCTGCCCGTCATGACTGAGTGCCACTGCCGGGATCTCTCGATCATTCCCGGTGTAAAAGGTATCGGGGAGCTCGATCTCCTGGATGATGGTGAGTGTTGAAGAAGATCCTGATGCAGATCCTTGAGTGGGCTGGATGCAATCACCAGGGCAATTGCCCGAGTTTTCAAATGGATCACAAAGTCCGTTGCCACAAGTACCCCCCGCTTCGGTTGACAGAGGCAGCTCTGTTGGTAGGGCTGAGAGTGTCCCTGTGGCTTCTAAGCTTGGAAGGGTTGCCGTGACTGCTGGTGTCACCCGCTGCAAGGTAGCTGTGGTGAGAGGATGTGCGGGTGGGATGGTCGCGGTTGGATCTGTTGATTCTCCACCACCAAATACCGCACAGGAAAGCGTAGACGCGAGCATAAGGGTAAAGCTAAGTCAAATCTTCCAGGAGAACCGGCGTCTAAAGATGACCATCGAATGAAGTCTCTTGAATATATCCAGCATTTTTCTTTCCTCCTTAGATAGCGACTTGGTCCAGTAAAAGTTTCCGTTTCTATATCATTTGAAGATCCGAAGTACGAGAAAGAGCGATTCGATTTCCATGTAAATTTCCAAAAACTTGTTCGTTTTAAGGGATGCAGTGCAGCCGCGCTTATTATAGGCACGGAAAAATTTCTCGTTTTCAAGAGGAGGGAACAATACTAAAGGGGAATTGGCCAGCAAAAACCGGTCTTAATATACCTGCGCAATTCTACCAACCCAAACCACGAAGATTGCCTTGTAGAGCGGTAAACGTGTGAAATTTATAGATCGGACCAATTAAAACCTATCAGGTCGAATATTAGTGCAATTCATATTTAGGCGCTATGGGGGATCTTCATTTTCAAGTGCTTCTGACCTTTCTTACCCTTCAAGAGCTTGATATGATTTCGAGTAAGATGAAGTGGGATCGAGGATGTTATTTTCAGCATCAAATTCGAGCCAAGTTGAAAGTGATGGTTGAAGATGAGTCGAACCGTGTTTCCTTCGAAGAATAGGGCTTTGCGTTCTCGGGAAAAATCATTCGAGCCAGTTTTATTTCACTTTCATTCATTTTCTTTTAAAACTATCCATGAGCTCACTGAAAAAAGCCCTTCAAGATAGAAGAGAGAGACATCACACATGCTGGTTCCGCTCAGTTAGGTGGCCTTTTTTTAGGTGATCTATTTAAAAAGGAGAAAATAAAGTGAACCAAGATTGGCTGGCACTCCTCCTATCCTTTATCTATGTTTTTACAATGATTGGCATTGCAGAAGGTTTACGGAAGTGGCGATGCTACTCGGTCGATTTCACGCGGAAATTCATTCATATTGCAGTGGGGATGTGGGCTTATGGCATGGTTTCACTCTTTGAACGCAAGGAGTTCGCCATCATTCCTTCTTTGACATTCATTGGCATCAATGCACTTTCCCTCTGGCAGGGGGCGTTTAAAGCCATGGAAACAGGAGAGAAGGGGCAATTAGGCACGATTTATTTCCCTTTGTCCTTCTCAGTGATCACGTGGCTGCTATGGGAACAACCCCATCTTCTTGTTGCTAGCTTGATGCCTATGACTTGGGGAGATGCATTGGCGGCTATCGTTGGTCAAAGGATTGGGAGAAGATGGTTTTCCATCGGCAAGAGCCGACGTTCGTTGGAAGGATCGTTGACGATGTTTTTATCGGGCTGGATGGCTACACTCATCCCTCTCATCCTCTTACCATCATCGCAGATGGCGCTTCTCGGCGCGATCGGTATCGCAGCGATGACTGCATTTGTCGCTGCAGTGGTTGAAGCTTTTTCTCCCAGGGGGATGGATAATCTTACCGTTCCAGCCATCTCCGCACTCGTATTGGTTCTTCTATGATTGCTAATACAAGATACCCTCCCAAGGGCTTCAAGCTGGTGAGAGGGTTTTATTATGTAGAGACGCCTCGTTAGACAGCTCTATTGCATACTGACCTTGAAAGAAAAAAATGTCAATTTGGTGAGAGGCTAATGTGTAAGGAGCGTCTCTTTTTCCGCAACACTTGTATCCACAAATCGATCTCGGGTTTTGGTGTGAAGGAAGAGAAATCCAAGGATGGCGAGAGCAGAGAAAATGCCACATGCATACCATACCCAGCGAGGGTTATAGTTATCCATAATCAAACCTGCTGCAAGAGATCCCACCATCGAAGGAATTGCCCATGAAAGCCCATAAAAAGCCATATATCGACCTCGCATGGATTCAGGTGCCAAACGTGCAGCCAAAGACTGCCCGACAGGGATGATAATCATCTCTCCAAAAGTGATGATCAACATTGCAATAAGGAACAGAGGGTAAGAAGAGACGAATCCATAAGCCGTGAACCCTACTAAATAGAATGCTGTCCCTAATGCCAAAAGCAACAGCTCTGGGTATTTTCTCACCCGCCGGGTCACCCAGAATTGG
>MGNI01000199.1:0-314 GCA_001795115.1 Chloroflexi bacterium RBG_16_48_8
GCTTTCCCATCGTTGCCCTTCTCCGATCCTCCGCATTCCTCGTATAAATTAGTATCCACCCACGAGAATGGATTTTGTGACTTGTTCAGTCACCTGAGCGTAATGATCAAATTCCATGGTAAATATCCCACGGCCTTGAGTCATCGAACGCAAGGTAGTGGCATAACCAAACATCTCTGCCAATGGGACTAAAGCTTGAATAGCCCGTGTATCACCAGGTCGCGTTTCAATTCCCTCAATCGAGGCACGACGAGAGGAAAGATCTCCAGTGACATCGCCGATATTTTCAACGGGTACAATAACTTCCACTTTCA
>MGNI01000199.1:383-753 GCA_001795115.1 Chloroflexi bacterium RBG_16_48_8
GCCATTTTAAACGCCATTTCACTTGAATCGACCTCATGAAAGGACCCATCTAAAAGCGTTACTTTGATATCGGTCGTCGGGTATCCAGCGATGGTACCGCTTTCGGCTGCCTCAAAAACACCCTTTTCCACACCCGGGATGAATTCGCGTGGGATGGCACCACCCTTGACCTGATTTTCAAAAACGATCCCAGACCCTCGCTCACCCGGTTCCATGGATATCACAACATGCGCAAAATGGCCTCGACCGCCAGTTTGTTTGATATAACGATATTCCAATTCCGGGACAATCTCAGTGATTGATTCACGATAAGCTACACGCGGTATACCAATCTTTGCTTGGACTTTAAATTCTCTCAGCATCCGATCAA
>MGNI01000199.1:762-10201 GCA_001795115.1 Chloroflexi bacterium RBG_16_48_8
ACTTCAAGATGCAACTCGCCCATTCCCCAAATCACCGTCTGACCGGTATTTTCATCAACACCGACGCGGAAGGTAGGATCTTCATCTGCTAATTTGTGCAAAGCTTCGGTCATTTTATCCTGGTCAGCAAGAGTTTTTGGTTCAATCGCTAAGAAGATAACCGGCTCAGGGAAAGTGATGCTCTCAAGAATGATGGGATTAGTGGCATCACTGAGGGTATCCCCAGTGAAGGTATCCTTCATTCCTAAAATGGCAGCAATATCACCCGAAAGCACCTCGTCGATATCCTCGCGACGATCGGCATACATCCTCAGTAAACGACCTACTCGCTCTCGCCTTCCCTTTGTCGTGTTGTAAACTTGGGAACCCTTGGTAATCTTACCGGAATAAACCCGCAGATATGCCAATCTTCCGACATAAGCATCCGTGACGATCTTAAACACAAGAGCACTTAGGGGCTCACTATCGCTTGTCTCCCGGATAACGGGCTCCCCGCTATTCGGTTTCAGACCTGAGACAGGGGGGACATCCAAAGGAGAGGGAAGATAATCAATAATCGCTTCTAATAGAAGCTGTACACCTTTATTTCTCAGGGCGCTCCCACAGAGGACAGGTGTCACCTTACCTTCAAGAACAGATCTGCGCAGACCAGCTTTTAGATCTTCTGGAGAGATGTCTTCTCCCTCCAGATAGGTCATGGTGAGCTCATCATCATGCTCAACAATCTGCTCAATCATATCCGTCCGACGTATTCCGGCCTCATCGATAAGCTCAGAGGGAATGTCAGATATTTTTGGTTCAAGCCCGAGTTCCGTCTCCCAAACAATAGCTCGATTGGTAATTAAGTCGATAACCCCAATGAAATTACCTTCGGATCCAATCGGCATCTGCACCATGATTGGATTGGCATTTAATCGTTGTCGAATGAGATCGGAGGAACGCTCATAGGAAGCTCCCACGCGATCCATCTTATTAACGAAACAGATACGTGGGACTCCATACAAATCAGCCTGACGCCACACAGTCTCAGATTGGGGTTCAACCCCCTGCACCGCATCGAAAACAACAACACCGCCGTCAAGCACGCGTAAGGAACGTTGTACTTCGGCGGTGAAATCGATATGACCGGGTGTATCGATGATATTGATGATATGGTCGTGCCACATGGCTGAAACCGCAGCAGAAACGATGGTTATGCCGCGTTCCCGCTCTTGTTCCATCCAATCCGTAACAGTCGTACCGTCATCAACCGACCCAATGCGATGCGTCCGACCGGTGTAGAACAAAACCCGCTCGGTGGTCGTCGTTTTTCCGGCATCGATATGGGCAATGATGCCAATATTTCGGTAGCGTTCCAAAGGATAAGTTCTTGCCATGACAGTACCATATCTAGCTGATAATCCAATCTCCTTGAGATTTACCATCTATAATGGGCAAAAGCCCTATTGGCTTCCGCCATTTTGTGAGTTTCCTCGCGTCTTTTTATCGCTGCACCCGTGTTATTTGCAGCGTCCATCAACTCCCCAGCCAGTTTCTCAACCATCGATTTACCGGGGCGTGCTCGGGAGGCGATCAAGATCCAACGCATAGAGAGTGCGAGTCGACGTTCGGGAAGCACCTCAACAGGCACTTGATAGGTTGCTCCGCCAACCCTACGTGGTTTTACTTCTAAAACCGGTGATGTATTTTTAATAGCTTGCTCAAACATTTCAAGCGGATCCCTTTTGGCACGAGCTTCAACGACCTCAAATGCCCCGTAAAGGATGCTTGCCGCCGTACTCTTCTTTCCCTTCCTCATCAATTGATTGATGAAGCTCTGCACCAAAGGGCTGTTGTATTTAGCATCACCCGCTATTTCTCGCTTTTCAGGCTTCGTCCTTCTCATTGGATTGCTCCACCCTCTATCACAATACGGTCGCTCGTTGGATGAGCAACTGTTAGACTTTATGTCATTCTCGGCCGTTTTTCGCCGTATTTTGAACGTCCCTGCTTTCGACCCTCAACACCCACACTATCGAGTGTACCTCTCACAATGTGATAGCGTACGCCAGGAAGATCCTTCACACGTCCACCACGCACCAGAACTACGGAGTGCTCTTGAAGGGAATGCCCCTCTCCCGGAATGTAGGCCGATACTTCAAGGCCGTTGGTCAATCGTACACGAGCTACCTTACGCAGTGCAGAGTTTGGCTTTTTGGGTGTCTGCGTTCGAACCTGTGTGCATACACCCCGTTTCTGTGGCGAACCCTTTGGTTGAGTGATACGCCGCTGCTTAGATGAATTAAAAATGTACTGCAGCGCAGGAGCTTTGGTTTTCGATTGTTTTGCCTTTCGACCTTTCCGAACTAGCTGATTGATTGTAGGCACAGCGGCCTCCCATAAATTTCTGGAACATTTGCCCCAGCTCACCTCGCACTAAGTGAGGCCATCGATCTTGCACAATGGCCTCACCTCTTTCGACCACATATTCATCTCGACCAAGTGTTTGAACTACGCTTGTTCGATCTTCGTAAAATAACGAAGAGGGATTGTACCATGCGCCCTATGAGCAGTCAAGGATTGGAAAAATGGATGTAAATTCCTCCCTGACCCCCATGAGGTTTTATCATTATGGCTCCATATCCAAAAGGCCTAAGCCCAGTCGAGGAGGTCGGGTGTTTTGATCTTCTTTTCCAAATCGGAGAACTTCGCCTTCATCGCCAATAGCTTCAACCGATAATCCAAGGCTTTGAAGTTCTTTTACAAGAACTCGGAAGGAAGCTGGGATTCCAGGCTCTTCGATAGACTCTCCTTTCACGATGGCCTCGTAGGTTTTCACCCTACCCTGGACATCGTCAGATTTTACTGTCAACATCTCTTGAAGGATATGTGCAGCGCCGTATGCTTCAAGAGCCCAAACCTCCATCTCACCGAAGCGCTGACCACCAAACTGCGCCTTTCCACCAAGTGGTTGTTGGGTAACGAGTGAGTACGGACCGGTCGAGCGAGCATGGACTTTATCTTCCACCAAGTGATGCAGCTTCATCATAAGGACCATACCCACCGTCACAGGTTGATGATAGGCCTCACCCGATTTCCCATCATAAAGTACTTGTTTTCCCAAAATGGGAAGAGGCTTACCAGTTTCCCTCATGATCTCATCCGCTGTCGTTCGAACAGTCTCGCTGGAAGCATTGGCTCGTAACTTGTAATCTCTTGTCTCGATCCATAGGCGTAAACAGACATCAATAGCATTTTCATCAATGGGTTTGCGATCCCCGATCGGGAGGGAAGAATCTTCAAAAATTAGAACCTCATCTGGATTGTACCCCTTTACCACAAGCCACTCGCGCAAGGCCGATCTCCTGGCATAGACAGGGTTTGTATCCAGGAGTTCAGCATCATAGCCCTTCTCGATAAGCCAATTTTCCAAATAGATACGACGTACTTCATCGTCGTCTTCGTAAATTTCTTCTTCGTAGTAGCCTTGTTCTTTAATCCACTCCCAAGCAGTAGCACCAATCTCATACCAGGCTCGATCAATCATCCATGCCCTGGCCAGCTCAGCAGCAATCTCTGTTTCATCCGCGCCATCAAAAGCCGGTGTTACAGCCCGAAACCCCAGACGATCTGCAGCCCAACCAAGATGAGCCTCGAGAATCTGACCAATATTCATCCTGCCCGGCACGCCTAATGGGTTTAAAATCAGATCTATGGGGGTGCCATCATTCAAAAAGGGCATATCTTCAACCGGAACAACTTTCGAGATCACTCCCTTATTGCCATGGCGACCAGCCATCTTATCACCTTCAGTTGCTTTTCGTTTCTGTGCCACGGATACCCGAACCATTTTTTCCACACCAGCAGGCAAATCACGATGCTCGTCGCGAGTAAAGACCTTCACATCAACAACCTTCCCCCGCTCACCATGAGGCATTCGTAAAGAAGTATCTTTTACCTCTCGCGCTTTCTCACCAAAAATGGCTCGGAGTAATTTCTCCTCGGGTGTAAGTTCCTTCTCACCCTTAGGTGTTATCTTGCCAACCAGAATATCGTTAGGACCAACCTCAGCTCCAACGCGTATGATCCCGTCTTCATTCAAATCCCTGAGAGCTTCCTCACCCACATTAGGAATATCGTAGGTAATCTCTTCCGGTCCTAGTTTTGTATCCCGAGCCTCAACCTCATGTTTTTCGATATGAATCGAAGTGTAGCGATCATTTTGGACAAGGCGATCAGAGATCAAAATCGCATCCTCGAAATCTCCTCCTTCCCATGAGAGGAAGGCACAGAGCACGTTTTGCCCAAGAGCAAGCTCTCCATTTTCTGTAGATGATGAATCAGCAATGACATCCCCCTTGCGGATTCTTTGTCCTTTCTTGACAGCGGGCCTCTGATCAATACAAGTGCTTTGGTTCGAGCGATTGTATTTCCGCAAATTATAAATAACCCGCTCACTACCTGAACGAATGGTAATCGTTGATCCAGTAACTGATTCGATTTCTCCATTCACTTCCGAGACGATCACTTGCCCTGAGTCGATGGCTGCTTGCCTCTCCATCCCCGTCGATACAATTGGAGCTTCTGGCATGATCAAAGGGACAGCCTGAGTTTGCATGTTCGAGCCCATGAGTGCGCGGTTGGCATCATCATGCTCCAGGAATGGAATCAGGGAAGCACTCACTCCAACAATTTGTCGAGGAGCAACATCCATAAAATCGATTTTTTCAGGTGTAGTGAAAAGGAAATCGCCATGATGTCGACAAGAGACTCGTTGACGCACAAATCTACGATTTTCATCTAAGGGCGCATTGGCCTGAGCGATGACGTAACGGTCCTCTACATCTGCAGAGAGATAGGCAATTTCTTCCGAGACAAAGGGCTCAATGGGTATGTCTCCATCTAACTTGGACAGTTTTTCAACGATGCTTTTATCAATCCTAGTGCCGGCTTCGGCGATCATCTTATTGGACTTGGGGGCAACAAGGTTTTCACGTAATACCTGACCCTCCAAAGCAGGATCATCTGGACGGAGTTCACTCACAACCTTACGATAGGGGGTTTCAATAAAGCCAAAACGGTTAACCCGGGCGTAGGATGCCAAACGCCCAATCAAACCAATGTTTGGTCCTTCTGGAGTTTCAATCGGACAAATGCGACCATAATGCGAATGATGGACATCGCGCACATCAAATCCGGCACGCTCTCGACGCAATCCTCCCGGACCTAATGCAGAGAGCGTTCGTTTATGCCGTAACTCAGCCAGAGGATTGGTCTGATCCATAAATTGAGATAGCTGGCTCGAACCGAAAAATTCTCGAATAGCTGCAACAACCGGTCGAATGTTGATCAAAGACACAGGCGATAGCTGTTCCTGTTCGCGGATCGACATGCGTTCAAGGATAACGCGCTCCATCCGTCGAAGACCAACCCGCATCTTACTTTGGATCAGCTCTCCCACAGTCTTGACGCGACGATTCCCAAGGTGATCAATATCGTCCGGGTCTTCCATATTATTATTAATCTGAATCATTCTTTCGATCAGACGGAAAATATCCCAGGATGTAACTCGTCGATGCTCGAGAGGAACGATATCCTCCAGATCAAGCTTTTGATTCAGCTTATAACGTCCTACCCGCTCCAAGTCATAGCGACGTTGATCAAAGAGTTGATCGTAAAGATATTCACGCGCATTTTCCAAGGTAGGTGGATCACCCGGTCGCATACGACGATAGAACTCTATGAGGGCTTCGTGAGATAGCTCCCGTCCATCTTTCAAATCCCAGGTAGGCTCTTGACGAATGGTTGTTGAGATATATTTATGATCGGGATTGTTATCCGCCTCTTTAAAGAGTTCGAGAAGTTCCTCGTCCGAACCCTCTTTCACGGGCTTACTTCCTAAGCCATCATCCACCGCAGCCAGGGCGCGCAGGAGAATGGTCACCGGTACGGTCCGTTTACGGTTGAATTTCAAAGTCAGGTAGTCGCTCTTACGTGTCTCAAATTCCATCCAAGCACCGCGATCGGGGATTAGCTTTGCCGCGGATAAGCGACGACCTGTGGCACGATCCTCAGGTGCTTCGAAATAGACACCAGGCGAGCGAATCAGCTGTGAGACAACGACACGCTCGGTCCCATTGATGATGAAGGTGCCTTTATCTGTCATGATTGGAAAATCGCCCAGGAAGATATCCTGTTTAATCGGCTCAGAGACCTCCGGACCTGCCAGGAGAACAGAAACATATAAGGGAGCGGCGAATGTCAAATCTCTCTCAACGCATTCTTCAATATCCTGCTTTGGATCTTCAAACCAATAGGTAAGCCCAAATTCCCTGCTCTCAGGGCTGTTCCCAGGGAAGAATAATTTCATACCCCGATTATAGGATTCGATGGGTGATATTTCATCAAAAAGCTCTGCTAAGCCTTCTACCTTCAACCTCTCAAAGGATTCCAATTGAACCTCAATTAAGGTTGGAAGAGAGAATGTGTCTGGGATTCGTGAATACCACTTCGTATTGTTGGAGGGTACCATTCGGCAACTCCTATAGAAAAACTAATCGATAAATAAAAAACGGCTTAACGCAGAACGCGCGTAGCCGGCTTGTTTCCAAGCCGGTTTTTGCCCTTTCTGTATCTGGATTGAACCAAACCCCAACGCCAAATTTATAAATTGCAAACTAATAGTATATCACGAGGAATTTTTTCGGTCAATATCCAATTTTCCGGCCTTCGGACGAGAGTTCGGACATTTTCAAAAGATCATAGTAAATAGAGAAGGAATTCTTAATATGGCACAAAACTGGCCTCCTCCTAAATGCTCATGCCTTGCGGATCAAGGCATCCAGGATGGAGGCTATTTTCGTGCCAACGCTCCATTTGCTATCCATTCATTGAGCTAAGAAGTCGAAATGTCCGAACTTGTGTCCGAAGATCAGGTTTGCTAAATGAAAAAATCATTGGGCAGTTTGATTCCGAACGACGGGGAAAAAACTTATCACGATCTTATCTATTGCAGCATCAACTTGAATTCTAGGGATATCAGTAACGGATCCGCCTGCACGATGATCATCCACCAACACACCTGTATCAGATAGGATGTTGTACACAAAATCAACGCTTGCTTGTGGTACTTTAGATTTAATGACTGCCCAGGCACCCGAAACATGGGGGGCTGCCATGGATGTCCCCTCCATATATCCATAGTCATCACCTGGGCGCGAAGAGTAGATCCAATCCCCTGGTGCAAAAAAGTCGAGGAAAGAAGCAACGTTGGAGAAATTGGAGACATTGCCAAAAAGATCGGTTGAGGCAACGCTGATGGCAGCTGGCACACATGCCGGGGTCCCGATAGCATCGTGATAACCGTTATTTCCAGAGGCGGCGATGGTTACTATCTCAACCGAGCGCAGGTTATTGATGGTTGCATTCAAGGGATCGCTGGCGCATTCGCTATCATAATAACCACCACCAAGACTCAGATTCACTGCTGCGATATGGAATGTATCCCGAAGCTCGTAAACCCGTTCCAGCCCGGAGATCAGATCCGAATACATATAGGTCAAAATACAAGGACTGTTGGGTTGACCATAAGTTGAACAGATGGGATCGACGAATTCGGTAAAAACCTGGATGGCGATCAGGTCAGCATCTGGCGCGACACCAGAGAATGTGGTTCCCTTCCCGACGGCGATGCCAGCCACATGGGTGCCATGATCGCAACCAATAATCGCGGTCGGGCAGTTCTCGGCCGCACCTGTCCCAACTTGTTCTGGGAGACCATTAGGACATAACGTTGTTCCATCACCCAAACCGCCAGCGTTCGAATAGCATGCCTCCGATATAACTTTTCCAGCCAGAAATTCATGACCTGAATCAACTCCGCTATCCAGAACCGCCACAACTTGCCCTGCGCCCATATAACCCTCAGCCCAGGCATGATCTGCTCCGATGTAAGGGACGCTTGACGAGAGGTTAAGACCCACCAGCTTGTCCTCATAGATATTGCGGACCCTTGGATCCGACAATAACACATTCAATTGTGAAGAATCCACCTCAATGACCAGTTGAGGGACATACTTGAATCTTCGAACTACTCGATCCGCTCCAAGTCTCAAGCTATGCATTAAAGCCCTTTGTGCCTGCTGAATGCTCAACCTTTGTTGTTGAACGGCTATTTGTGAAAGGAGATTGCCTTCTGGCAAGAAAGCCAAATCCAACTCAACAAGGATGCGGACTCGCCCTTCATTCTGCGCTTTTTGGATAAGCTCTTGTATTTCTGTCTCCCTGCTAATAAGATCAGTCCTGCTCAAGTCATCGTAGATACGGGAGCGGCCCATAGCCGAGGAGGTGAATCCTAGAATGAGAACGCTTATTAAGCTGGCAAAAAGAATTGGCTTCATCTTCACCATGAAGAACCTTTCCTTGCTACTCTATGCTGACTAGCATACCACCAATACCCCTTCATTTCTACTTACCATTTAGCTTACAGCATTCCAAAAAATGGAGCAACCTATTCTCCTGGGGTGAGAGTTATCGTGGTATGGGACTATGGAGCAATCCCACACCCTACTATAACTCAACAACAAAGCAATGATGGTATTAAAACAGAATTCACCTGTCCAAACAGATCTTGGTCTAAACCTCGCATTCATCCGGAATTGCATAATCGAGTCAATGCATGCCAAATCCTTCTTGTAATGCAGATGGTAGCAGCGGATTTTCTGGTTGTCTGCATGCGGATCGTGCAATACAAGGATAGCTTACAAATCCGCAGCTCGTTGGCTTATGGAAATGGCTGTGGTAGAGTAACAACACGATCCTGGCTCAACAAGATTAAAATGCAGGTCACGATTATCCTGAAGGGATTCTCTTAAAAACATTTCGCATGACTGGATCCAGATGGAACCTTTAGATCCTGACCGACCCGATACCTGGAATATGAAAATTTGCGCAGTTATCATCACCCACAACCCGGATGAAAAACTCCTGGGGCTTTTAAGTGGGATTGAAGGGCAAATCACCCAAACGATCATCGTCGACAACGCCTCTGGGAGTGATAGCCTCAAGTTTCTTGAGAGAGCCGGCTCATTTCCAAACGTGATTATCCTTAAAAATAGTGAAAACATGGGAGTTGCAGCTGCTTTAAATAGGGGTTTTGAAGAAGCGAGTGAGCTTGGATACCCATGGACGGTAACCTTCGACCAAGATAGTAAGCCCGAACCAGAACTCATCGAGAAGCTCTGGAGGCTCCTTGAACTTCAAAAGGACCCATCTAAAATCGCAATTGTCGCTCCCCAAATCATCGATTTGGATCTGGAACGAAAGTCGTATTTTCTAAGGAAAAAATTCTCCATTCTCTATGAACGCGTAGCCTGTAATGAAGTAGCTTTGAGAGATGTTACAACGGTAATCACGACCGGGGCAATGGTTAGGAACTCCGCTTTCAAGGAGTTGGGCGGTT
>MGNI01000199.1:10215-18080 GCA_001795115.1 Chloroflexi bacterium RBG_16_48_8
CTATGTGGACACTGAATTTTGTCTTCGACTGCTTTCACATGGCTACAAGATCAGGGTCGCATGTGACGCAAGACTGCATCATACTTTTGGCAACCGTAAGAGAAAGCGATGGGGACCCTTCACTTTTTATCCAACTTTCCATTCACCTGAAAGGTGGTACACCATCAGCCGCAACCGGATTCAAATGATAAAATCCTATGGATGTCATTTTCCGCATTGGCTCTCATACGAATTGGTAGCAACTGGTTATGTCCTCGTTCGGATGCTATTAACTGAGAACGACAGGCTCGCAAAGATATCTGCTCTGATCAAGGGCACTTGGGATGGCTTTAGTGGAAAATTGGGAAGACCATCCTGGGCATTGGACGAGACTGACAAAACGAAATAAACCCGTTACAATACAAAGGCGAAGGGCTTATCATATCAACGATGAATGCAGAGAAGCATCGGGTATCGATCTCCATCGTGAGTCATGGACAGACTACCCTTGTCGATCGACTTCTAAAAAACCTTGACCAACACCATGAAGGTGTCGAATTAGAAGTCATTTTGACCGAAAACATCCCTCCACAATTTTCGATTGTCAATGAAACGAGAAATTATGGGGTTCGCTGGATCCTCAATCCCACTCCTCGAGGGTTGGCGGCAAACCACAACCAGGCATTTACTTCATCCAAGGGGGATTTCTTTTGCTTGGTCAATCCCGATGTTGTTCTAGTTGAAAACGTTTTTCCAAGACTTATTGCCGATATCAAGGACGGATTAGGGGAAATCACCGCACCCTTGATTACGAATAATGCCGGCATCGTTCAGGATTCATTCCGTGCCCTCCCCACGCCCAAGAAGCTATTCAAACGGATTTTTCTATCCAACGGTTTCCATCTGCCAAATGTTGAGGAAAAATTCCTTTACCCCGATTGGATCGCAGGGATCTTCCTTTGCATGCATCGTGATACCTTTCAACAACTAGGGGGTATGGATGAAAAGTATTACTTATACTTTGAGGACGTGGATTTCTGTTGTCGAGCGCGTCTTGCAGGCATGCGGGTGATGCTTGATACGCGTGTTCGTGCGATCCATGAAGCAGGACGGCATAGCCGCAGGGATTTGCGCTATTTTCTTATGCATGTGCGAAGTGCAGGCAGGTTTTTTTTCTCACCAACTTATAAAATAGTGCGCATTATAGGGACAAGCGCAATCCACGAGTAGATGCTGGACCTTTCCTTAGGGGAAAAAACCCAATTTACGTATTGAAGGATGGGGTAAACGATTCTGGTTTTGAAGAGGCTATCCGAGTTGCTGCACCCACTAGACCAAATAATATCCACATATAAGGCAGGCCAAAAGTATCGATGCTGAATCCCTCAACCACTAAAACAGCGCAGGCCAGGATGCCGGCTAATCCCACTGCTCGGAAGGTGGGGGCTTGTCTTGACAATAACTTCCAAGCTCGAGATAGAATACAAAGCAACCAAACCACGAAGAAGGTGAAACCAACAATTCCTGTCTCAGAGAGCAATCGCAACCAGAGATTCTTTGGATTGGGGAACATGCTCGTCCCATCACGCAATACATCTACAACTTCTGGCAATGACCAGGAGAAGGCGGGCATATTCCCGGGAAAGAAAAACCCGGCATTGCCCAGACCTACGCCTAACAAGGGGTGTTCGTTATAAACCCGAAAGGCTGCGCTCCAATATACTGATCTCTCCGCAAACATTAAAAAATTGGCATACTGTACATTGAACCGCAATCGAATTTGATCCATAACATTCGATAAACTTAATGGGAAAAAATCCGACCAGGAAATCATAAATATTCTCTCTAATCGCGTATCAATCTTGCTAACCAAATAAATCACAACTATTACCAAACCAAGAAAGAATATGAAAACCAAAAATAGCAACAGAATGCTAAATAACACACTTGTTACACTGCTAAGTAATGGAGAGTTGATTTTTATTTTTTTTATAAACCAATGTTGTGCTTTACCTGATTTTCTAAAAATGAATATCGATACAAGGATCCCAATGATAACCAAGAAACTTATAAGCCCAATACGAGATCGCGTGAATAGAAGTGCAACGACACCAATTAGAAACAGCATGACTTCAATAGAGAATTTGCCAATCCTGCGCTTATAAAATGATTTTAAATATAGAATTGCACCCAACCATATTGGAAAATAAAACATGTTAAGCTGGTGACAAAACCAGGAGGCTTCATAGGCAAAACCGGTTATTTGTTTAGAATGAATGTCTCGAATCGAGATAAATTCATGAACTCTTTGAATCACAACCGGAAAATTACCATTCCGAAAAAAAATATAACCACCCTGTATTAGCGCCCACACCAACATCATTGCTGCACCGATGTTAATGATTTTTACTGTCTGAGTAAGTTTTGCTTTATCACTGACCATCGTTAAAGTCACAATATAGAATGCAAATCCTGCAAGCAGTGTAAGCCAGGAACCGAATTCGCGAGAGAGAACTGTCTGGCCTTTCCATGGCAATATTGAATTAAAATGAGCTAAGATCGAGGTCATTAATGCAACCGCGATAAACCCCACAAGAGGAACTACTTCCAAGTTGAGGGATCCTTTTTGAATGAAATAAGGGATGATCCAAATAACAACGAGTAAAATCAGAGGCATTACAGCCGCAGGATTTACAGTTGAACCACCTACCAAATCTGCTAGTAACGGTAAGCTGGTGATCGGTAAAAGCAGAAGCAGCAAACCCCAAGCCACCCATACAATACGGAATTGGATTTTTTCTACATTGCCTACAAGGACCTTTTTGCCCCTCATTCTTGGCATGCCTCTTTCAGTTGTTGCCATTTGGTTCTCGTACTCAGTCAACTTGAATTTGATGGACTCCATGGAATTTTGCTGAAAAACTTGATATTTCAAGGATGATTCAAATCCTGTCAGGTGCTATCTTCTCCAATGAGTAAACGATTCATCTTTTTGTAATGAACGTCTCAATACATCCATTTCATTCTACCCCCCCCACATTAAAAAGCGATGTGCTTCTCCATGGGGCTGTCTAAAAAGATCATTGAGACAGCCCCGGCGTATGGCATCCGAACAGAAGTCGGGTTCATTTTCTTCCCCCAGTCGCCGGAGACTGAAGTCTTGGCTACATCTCCGAAGTCCACCTTCGTGTACTCTACTACCTACGAAAGTGGAATCGGCGAAGGCCGATTTGGTAATTGTAGGGGTAACCCTTTTGGGACAGCCCCTTTCCAATGAGCCCAGGCAGAGCCGGTAAAGAGAATTCATTCTCGAAGGGAGCATGATGATTGACGCTAGAGTGGTTTCCATCCTAATCATAAGGTCAGAGTCCTAGGTGATGTTGAACCTACCGGGTTTATTTTTGATGGATCGGAAAAGAATAATCATGAGGCTCCCCATTGTAATTCCAAGCAGGTTCCCAGCAAGGATCTGCCCACCACGGGAGCGCGTCGCTGGGCCTTGTGGAACCATGGCTTGTTCCGTCCATTCGAAAGAGAGAAATGTGGTAAGGCCGCGACCCAGCTCGAGCTCAACCTGTATTTGAGTGTCCATTTCTGAGATGAGCTTTTCAAGATCCTCAATTCGGCTCCTATTTTGCGGGTTACGATCATCCTCCGTCTTTAAAAATCTCAACTCCTTATTGATCGATTCCAATTGGTACTTTAAACTATTCGCCTGCAGCGCATGAGCGTATGCATCCCACAAACTATCTTCTGCTGCCTCGGCCCAACTGTTTGCCATGGCAGCGATGAGTTCTGGATCCTCTCCAAAAACATTCAACTCCCAACGAGAACCTTTTTGCTCGAGCAGGATTTTGCTTTTAAAGTCTTCTAGAATTAATTCATCATTAACTGTATCTTCTCGCTGTGTAAGGATGAAGATTGCCTTCGCAATCACGTCATCTGATAACACCACTCCTGCCACTTTGCCCAATGCGAAGTCTTCCTCATATTGAGAAAGAGGAGTGGTCATATCAAAGTTCAATCCCATAGCGAATACGGAATGTGTTCTATAGATCGGGGGATTTACAAAACTAAGGCCATAACCAGCCAATGCTCCCAAGAGACCAAACAGCACAACAATGTACCACCGCCTGACTATCAAGGTTACTTGACTTCTAACTTCCAGGTCCTTTTCCACTATTCTTTCTGCTTTCTGAATTCAAAGAGTGCTATTATAGTGATACCAAGCAAAACACTCGATCCAAAAATAATGTTCCCAACAATGGGTTTCGCTTTCAAAGCGATGAATGAGGCGAATCCCAGGACAATCGCTATCAAATGCATAGCAAACACCGCTCGTGCTGGTTCCAGGCCGAGGGCACATAGGCGATGGTAAGTATGGTCCCATGCCGCTTGGTAAATCGGCGTTCTTCGACGAATCCGCGAAAAAGTCACCAGGGTCGTGTCGAAAATTGGAACCCCCAGAACCATGATCGGCACAAACCAAGAGGATAGGATCGGAAGACCTGACGGGGTGTATGCAATCCCTATTGCCGCCAATAAAAATCCCAATTGTTGGGCGCCCGAATCGCCCAGGAATGTTTTAGCCGGACCGATATTATAGAAGTAAGTCCCGATGCAGCCCCCTAGCAATCCTGCCGATGGTATGGTCAGATTCGGTTGACCACTTTCAATTGTCACGAGCATAAAGAAAGCCGAGGCTATCCCTCCAAGGCCCAACGCCAACCCATCCATGCTGTCGACAAAATTAAAGGCATTGATAATCCCGATCACCCAGAAGATAGTCAATGCAATATTTAATGCTTCGTTATTGAATAAACGAACCTGAATACCGGAAAGGACCAAGATGGCGGTCGCAAGCAATTGACCGATCAGTTTTTGAGGTGCTCCAAAGCCAATAGCATCATCCAATAAACCGAAGAGGAAAACGATGATCGCTCCTCCCAAGATCCCGAGGACAGCAGTTAGAGACCGCCATTGAAACCAGAGGCTGATTGTTAAGATTGAAAATAGGATCACCAGACCCCCCGCCATGGGGGTAGGGGAATTATGGCGCTTATGCCCGCTCGTTCCAGGGAAGTCGATGAGTTTAAGTTTACGGGCTGCAATGATTGCCAATGGTGTGATGATCAATGAGATCAGCACACCAGCCAAGATGGTGGGGAAATAGAAGGTGAGGTTCAACAGCCCGATCCAATGTCCGAAGAGGAATAGAGAGATACTGAGCGAAGCTAACTTGCCTTCCTTTTTAAAACCCGTTACTTAACAATTCTCTATAGACCTCTAGCGTTTCGTGATTAACCTTTTCGTTGGTAAACTTTGTTAACACGGCTATGCGACCAGCTTCGCCCATCCGAACTCGCAGCTCCGGATCTTGCACAAGCCAATGTAAAGCATTTGCTAACGCAATAGGGTCTTTGGGTGGCACAAGAAGGCCATTGATGCCGTCCTGGATTATATCACGACACCCAGGCACATCTGTCGAGACAACTGGCTTCCCGGCCGCACCTGCTTCCAATAAGACACGCGGCAACCCCTCGCCGTAACTTGGAAGGACCACAATGTGCGCTTTTGCCATCAGTGTAGCGATATCCTCACAATGCCCCACCCACTGGACGACGCCCTCCTTTGTCCAATCATTAAGCTGAGCCTCTGTGACAGAGGCAGGATATCCAACATCCGGGGCGCCCGCCAGAATGACTTGCCCACAAAATCCACGCTTCTTGAGCAATCGCGCCGCTTCCACCAGTTCCCTCACCCCCTTATCCCATAGCATGCGAGAAGCCATCAGAATCACCGGTTCACCCGCTGGCTCAGGGCCTGGTCTGAACTTATCTGGGTCAACTCCGGAGCCGGGTATCACTTGAGTCTGGTCATTTTTGACCAAACCCTGCTGGACAAAGTAATCCCGATCACGAAGATTCTGAAAAATCACGCGGGAGCCCGGCTTTGAAAGCGCAATTCGATACATGGGCTTGATGAGCACCTGGGCTGTTGCAGCCAATTTACTTGGATTCACATAGAGATAGCCTAAACCGGTGATGGAATTCACTACGGCCTGGGCATCGGCTGCCCTGGCCGCCAAAGAACCATACAAGACCGGCTTGATAGTGAAATGGTGAACCAGATCGGGCTTTTCTCTCCTATATAGACTTATGAAATCGTAGATGGTAAGCAGCTCCATCAGCGGGTTCCATCCGCGCCGGGAGATCCTGAGGCGTCGCCATGGAAAGCCTTCTTGTTTTAATTTTTCAACGTAAGGTCCAGATGGAGAGGCCAGAAAGATTTGTGCGCCATTTTCCCTTATTGCTTGCGCCAACGCCAGACGGAAATTATAGAGATACCAATCTGTGTTTGCAGAGAGAATGATTGTGGTCATGACGCTTCCAGCCAGGCTTGAAACATGAGCACATCCCAAAGCTGGTATTGCCAATTTCGTTTGCCAGATAAGTGCTCGTCCCACTTTTTGCGGACAGGCTCCGGTTTAAAGAAGCCCTCCATCTTTAGCCTGTGCTCATCACGCAGACCCTCCGCCCATCCGCGCAAGGGCCCCCGCAGCCAGGCGTCGATAGGAATGGCGAAGCCCATTTTGGGGCGCTCGATGAGTTCCCTGGGGACATAGTGATATAAGACTTGCCTGAGAATATGCTTTCCGCGCCCGTTACGGACCTTCAGAGAGAGGGGAAGGGACCAGGCGAATTCGACCAGGCGATGATCCAACATGGGAACGCGTGCTTCCAGACTGATGGCCATGCTGGCGCGATCGACTTTGGTCAGGATGTCATCCGGAAGATAGCTTATCAAATCAAGATACATCATCCTTAATGTGAAATCCGGAAGAGCAGTTTGGTAAGAACCATCTGTGATTGGGATTACGGGTTCGGATCCGTTAATCACAATCTCCTCAGGATGTGGCCAATGCGAGATCAATCTATGATAGAAATCTTCCGGGCTCCGAGCATCCAGGATCCCTGCCAACTTATGCAACTTATCACCCGCTTGGGTTTGTCTCAATCCCTGGGGGAGGACGGAGCGCATCCAAGAAAAGATATTTGTCCAGGCCTCAGGTGAAACGCCCGTGATCAGTTTTGCCCAAAGCGCTCGCAGACCTACTGGAAAAATCCGAAGCCCCCACCAGAATGTACGTCCCCAGAAATAGCGGTTGTAGCCCCCGAAGAGCTCATCACCGCCATCGCCGGAAAGACTTACCGTAACTTGTTCCCGCGCCAAACAGGAGATGAGATGTGTCGGGATTTGAGAGGAATCGGCGAAGGGCTCATCATACATGGAGGGCAGTTTGGGGATAACATCAAGCGCTTCTCTCGGTGATAAATATAGTTCCGTGTGATCGGTGCCCAGGTGGTGAGCCACCTGTCGTGCTCTGGCGGCTTCGTCATACTCATCCTCGTGGAACCCAATCGTGAAGGTCTTGATTGGACGACTGCTCTGGGCCTGCATCAAAGCGACAACGGTGGATGAGTCCACACCACCTGAAAGAAAGGCGCCTAAGGGAACATCAGCAATCATCCGCAGCTTCACCGAGTCCCGTAAAAGCAGATCCAATTGCTCCTGGGCATCTCTCTCAGAACCGAGGTAAGGATGGGCAAGACCTTTCTCAGCCGTTTCCCGCGCCGACCAATAGACAAGCGAAGAAGCGTCTTTCTCCGCCGGGGATCGCAAGGTCAGAATCGTTCCAGGGGCAAGCTTGTAAAACCCTTGATAAATCGAGAGGGGGGTCGGGATGTAATTGTGACGCATTAAGAGTGCTAATGCCCCACGATCGATCTCACCATGGAACTCCGGGTTGGCTCTGATGGCCTTCAACTCCGAGGCGAATAGGAATGTATCTCCCACCCATCCATAATATAAGGGCTTGATACCCA
>MGNI01000199.1:18090-18538 GCA_001795115.1 Chloroflexi bacterium RBG_16_48_8
AACCAGATGCAACTTTCGCTCATGGTTATCCCATAGTGCGAAGGCGAACATGCCGATGAATCTGCCCACCGCAGCCTCGAGCCCCCATTGCTCAATCGCGGCCAACATCACTTCTGTATCCGACCGTCCTCGAAATGAGCAACCGCATTGCTCGAGTTCTTGGCGCAATCGAGCGAAATTGTACACCTCCCCATTGAATGCAATCACATAGCGACCGCTGGCAGAAAGCATCGGCTGTCGTCCCTCTGGCGTCAGGTCAAGGATTGCCAGACGACAAAAGCCGAAAGCCACCCCGGCAGATGCGTCCGTCCATGTCCCTTCATCGTCGGGGCCTCGATGTTTCAGTGGGATCGCCATACGCTGGGCGATCGCCTGAAGTTGGTGTATGTCGTGCACATTAGATGCCCATAAGCCTGTGATGCCGCACATGAGATGATTATACCCGCTC
>MGNI01000199.1:18579-18793 GCA_001795115.1 Chloroflexi bacterium RBG_16_48_8
ATGGTTGCTGGCTTCAAGAAATTTGAAATCGAATGATTAATTAAAACACAACCGTAGCAGTCGCGGTGAAAAAAGAAAGGATATCTTAAACACGAAAAACGAATGCTTCTGGGGATGTCCTGGTAATTGTCATTGGTCACATATCAAGAAGCCTGTTATACAGTTCCTGGTATCTGGAACTGGTAGCTGTCAAATTATAATGAGCTTCTATACG
>MGNI01000200.1:0-351 GCA_001795115.1 Chloroflexi bacterium RBG_16_48_8
TTCATCGCCGGTTCCCGGCCCGAAGGGGGGAGCATCTGTTCAGGAACATTGACTTGCTCGTTCATCCGGCCTCTCTCCCGAATTGATTTTCACTGAAGAGATGCACGGTTCGTGCCAAACTGACGTTGTAATACTAGGTGATTGGCCGGAAGTAATTTAACAAACAGCGAACGTAAAACCTAGCCAATCACTTAAGCAAACCGCCATTCAGGCAACTCATTTTGTCAAAATACTTTCGGCGGTTTGCCTAGATCATCATCCCAGATCGAGAACCAAAGATGCGATCCCCTCCAAAACACTTTCGGAAAAGCTGATAGAAAGCATAAAGTTCCAGGGCAAAGGGTGGGAAGC
>MGNI01000200.1:386-1850 GCA_001795115.1 Chloroflexi bacterium RBG_16_48_8
CAGGAAATTCATAAAATAGCAGGAGTGTGTTCCCGTAACGCCTCTGGTCGAATTCGATAAGGTTCGAGAGACCCAAGGACTGATATTCCTCAGGATGAATTTGTACGATCACCCACGCATCCGGGTTTATGCAGCGGATGTTAGAATCAACCGTGAGAAGGGCTTTTTTCCACAATCCGAAATATTGCGGGGGCGCAATGTAGACATAATCAAAAGTTCTATTTTTTTCCCACTCCAGATAAAGGAAGGCATCCCTTCGAAGGACAATCGCCTCCTCCCCTAAACCTGTTAAATCGAGATTGGCATGGATGGTGCGAATCGCATTCTGGCTGATATCAATGAAAACCGCTAGAGCTGCTCCTCGGCTTAAAGCCTCAATCCCAACACTGCCTGTGCCTGCAAATAGATCAAGGAAATGCGCCTCCTGAACACCCGTTCCCAAGATGTTGAAGAGTGCCTGTTTGGGTCTATCTCCAATCGGGCGCGTCTCGCCCCCAGGAACCATGTAAAGCCTGCGCCCTTTTGCACGACCGGCTATAACACGCGGTCCAACCATCGCAAATCCTTCCGTGAGAAGCAGGAAATGAACATGAGAAGAAAAGGTACTTACTTAAGGCATGGTATTACGAGTATGACTCAACAACCTCACGGGCAGCCATGAGATTACCATGAGGTGCAAGAATTGGAACAACGCATCCTGTACCTAAGATCATCCCCTGACCACCGTTTAAGGATTGCAAGGCGTCATGAGCCTCATTCCGCACAGCTTCAGCGTCCCCCAGGACCATGGTGTCCCAACGACGTAACCCACCGCACACAGCGGCTGATAACCTTGACTTTCCTTCTGCAAGATTGGGTATGGTTTCTCGATCATGCCAATTTACAACTTGGGCTGGATAGGTTTCTGCTAAATGAAAAATAAGATCTTCTCCATGGAGGTGAAGCACGTTGAGCCAGAGACCATCTGCGGCTTCTAGAATTCTTCGATCGAAGGGTTCTCCATACTTTGCATAATCCTCTGGAGTGAAATACTCATAACTCCCAAATTGAACTGCGTAGAAGATTCCCGCAATAGCACGTTCACGAGCACGCTCGATAAATGCAATGGTGGTTTTTGTTATTCTATCAAAGGCTTCTAATACAACATTCGGGTTTTGACGCAGGTGAACAAGCAAACGATTTGCACCAGCGAGGTTTTTGGCTTGAGAGAGTGGATTGAATATCGTCTGGATAAAGGGCGTTTCATTGCCTACTCTATCTTGAAGGTAGGCCAGGCATTCCAATTGTGCACCTAAGCCGTCAGATTCGGGATCGAGAACATCGATAGAAGCCCAATCACGAATTGTATGAACGACTCGGGAAACATAATCCCGCGTACCCTCTGGGCTTCCGCGCCATTCATCCCTGACACCATAATCGTTTATACAGAACGAGGATGCAGGGGTGACTTTGATGAAATCAAAA
>MGNI01000200.1:1887-8224 GCA_001795115.1 Chloroflexi bacterium RBG_16_48_8
AAGAGGATCTTGATCGTCTACCGGAAAATGTCTCCAAAGAGCAACTGGGGGGCGATCCGCTACTTCACCTGCGATGGCAGCTTTTAAACGCTCCACTTTTGTGGTCATTTTCGTTCCCAAGTCTCATTTCTCAAATCCCAATCTCCCCTTTCGAGAACATTGACATGCCCAATAGCCAATCTTCTTAACATTGTCCCACGCATTCGATCATCCAGAACTTCGGCGGCTTTTATCACTGTGCGGAAAATTCCTAGCGCATCTTTTTTATGACCAGCTTTCTTATAGGCAAGCGCAAGGGCATAGAGAACCTCAATATCCTCAGGAAAACGATCCTTTGCATCCTGAAAAGCCCGAATGGCTTCATCCAGCCGATCTTCACCATAGTAGGTCCAGCCCAGTCGAAGATGCTGATTTACATCTGTAGGATTCCGCTCGACCCCTGCTCTAAGGCTATCGATGACTGACACTTCCTGCGCTTCGCTCTTGTCTTTTGCCATAATCCAGTTCCCTTCTGCTGTGCTGATCTCATTCTTCAGAGAAGATACCAATTCCATTACAGATTGTAGACAAGTGGTTAAAAAGGTCAATTCTAAAGGGTCTATGCCATTTTATATTGTAGTATTCTTATAGTTTTGGGTAAGTTCCCCAGGAGTACGTGAAGCATCCTCTCTTGGATTACACCCATCCTAGGCAAACCGCCGAAAGTATTTTGATAAAATGAGTTGCCTGAATGGTGGTTTGCTTAAGTGATTGGCTAGGTTTTATGTTCGCTGTTTGTCAAATTGCTTCCAGCCAATCACCTAGAATATCATCTCGGGAATTTGTTCTGGGTGATCAACCACCTTCACACCTGCGCTGGTTAAGGCCTTGATCTTATCAACGGCCAATCCCTCACCACCTTCCACAATAGCACCAGCATGCCCCATTCGCTTTCCTGGTGGTGCAGATTTTCCGGCGATAAATCCAACAGTCTGTTTTGTCATCCGATCACGGATGAATTCTGCTGCTCTCTCTTCATCTGTCCCACCAATCTCTCCAATCAACACAATACTTTCTGTTTGTGGGTCATCCTCGAATAATCCCAGCACATCGATAAAGTTAGTCCCTTTGATCGGGTCCCCTCCAATACCCACGCAGGTGGACACCCCCATTCCATTGAGTTTCAAAGCGTACAGCACCTCATAAGTCAACGTTCCTGATCGTGATACAACACCTACACTCCCTGCCTCCGCGATTTGTCCTGGGATGATACCCACGTTGCACGCTCCTGGGGTTTGGAGTCCAGGACAATTCGGGCCAATCAAGCGTACACCCTTCTGCTGGACAAAGCTCTGCACCCGCATCATATCAGAGACAGGAATGCCCTCGGTTATACATACAATCAAGGGAAGTTCTGCATCTGCAGCTTCAAGGATCGCATCGGCTGCGAAACGCGCAGGTACGAAGATCACACTGCAATTTGCTCCGGTCACCTCTACCGCTGATTTCACAGTATCAAAGACAGGTATCTTCCCATCCAAAACCCATTCGCCCCCTTTGCCGGGTGTGACCCCCGCAACAACTTTCGTTCCATAATTCATCATGTGTGCAGAATGGAAGAACCCTTCCTGCCCTGTTATCCCTTGTACAAGAAGGCGAGTGTTTTTATTGATCAGGATGCTCATTTCTTCCCAACCTCTTTGGATTTCTCAACAGCTATTCGTGCTGCTTCTTTTAGCGAACTTGCTGTGATCATGTCTGCATCTGCAAGTAATCTGCGACCCTCAGCTTCATTGGTACCAACAAGTCGTGTTACCATCGGAACTTCAGGTTTCTCCGATTCGATGGCTGAAAGAATTCCGCGAGCCACTTCGTCACACCTCGTGATTCCACCAAAAACGTTGACCAGAACAACTTTAACATTCGGATCTGAAAGAATAATCCTCAAACCCACGGCCACCTTTTCCGCACTTGCACCACCTCCAATATCGAGGAAATTTGCCGGTTCTCCTCCTGCTAATTTCGTGAGGTCCATGGTTGCCATCGCCAATCCCGCTCCATTGACCATGCAACCGATCTCACCCTCTAACTTCACATAAGACAGGCTATAGATCCTTGCTTCTCGCTCAGCCGGCGCTTCTTCGTCTATATTCCTCATCTCCACTAGTTCGGGATGCCTGAAAAGACCGTTATCGTCCAGTACGATTTTGCCATCCAGGGCAAGCAACTTCTCATCTTGGGTAATAACCAGGGGATTGATCTCTGCCAGGGTGGAGTCAGTTTTCTTATAAGCATTGAACAAGCCTAGACATATTTTAATAAATTCACGCCAATGATTTCGTGGCAGCTCAATTGCAGATGCCAGATATCTTGCCTGAAATTCCTGCAACCCCAACAGGGGATCAATATATACACGCACGATCTTCTCGGGATCGCTACGGGCAACTTCTTCAATATCTATCCCGCCCTCAGAAGAGGCAATCATAACCGGACAACCCATCATACGATCATTTGTCACACCCAAATAAATCTCTGCTACCGGCTCAACGGCTTCATCCACTAAAACCTTACTCACTGGCAATCCCTTGATTCTCATCCCCAATATCTGCGTTGCTAGATCCTCTGCTTCCAAAGGAGAATTAGCTAAACGCACACCACCTGCTTTGCCACGACCACCAACCAAAACCTGAGCTTTCACAACCACTCGACCGCCTAATTCTTGGGCAATACTTTTCGCTTCACTCGCTGTTGAAGCTACGCCTCCGCGAGGAATGGGCACTCCGCTCTCAGCAAAAACAGCCTTCGATTGATATTCGTGTAATTTCATTCAATCCTCTTCCCTTCGATGATGGGATACCTTCCATGCTATTTTCGTAGTTTTGGCTCGATCATTTATTCTAATTCAACTTGAAACCGCATCAGGCGGTTGTTACCTGCATCCGATACCCAAAGATCGCCATCCGAAGTGAACGTAATCCCACTGGGGAGACCAAAGGTGTTGAAATCATAACCAAAATCACCCCACCCTCTGATAAATTCGCCCACAGCATTGAAGCATAAAACGCGAAACCCTTCTGGATCAGTTACACAGATCGAACCTGTTGGCGAGACAGCCAGGTAAGGCTTGTTTTCCAAAGATTCTCCCCACCATCCATCGATAGCCCACTCTCTCAGGAAACGAAAGCGATTGTTTTCATACTCCTCAAAAACGACAATCCTTTGGTTCCACGTATCCGAGACATAGACCAACCCTTGAGAGTCAATGTCGATCCCTACAGGTTCATTTAATTGACCTAATCCGGATTCCGTCCCACCGAATTGAGCTATGAGCACACCTGAAGGATCAAATACTGCAATGCGTTTATTCCCGGTATCGGAAACAAAGATCCTCCCCGAATTATCCACTGCAATGGATCTGGGACCCCAGAAGATATCTGCCTCATAGCCTTGTCCAAACTGACCGAAGGAATCGAGGAAATCCCCTTCAGATGAAAAATGTTGAATCCGATGATTCCAAGTATCTGCCACGTAGACACTGCCATCAGGTGCTACAGCAACACCCCATGGTTCATTCAATGTTCCAGGAGGTGCTTCCCCTTGCATCGAATCAGCGAAGCTGCCCCACTCGTTTAGGAAAGTCCCACTTGCATCGAAATGTTGGATCCGGTGGTTTTTGGAGTCTGCCACGTAAAAAGAGCCATCTGCAGCAAAGGCGATACTACGCGGAGAGCTGAACTGCCCAGATCCATTCCCCCCTTGCCCAACGACCATCTCCGCCTCTAGAACAACCATTTTTTCTGCATACGGATCTTCAAAACCCAAATCCGGCGCTGCTGCAGCTACAACACCATAATCCCATATTGTCGAGGCAACATCTTTGCGGAGATACAATTTCATACGATCGGAGGGCGACCACTTCTCCAAGGAAAAACTTTTGCCGGTCACAAGTCCATAGGCTGTGTAATCCCTGTTAAGCCAGATATCCCACAGAGCTGATCGCATATCCCGATCTGTTAGGGCTTCCTTAATTCGATCCCAGGTGATACCGAAATAATCTTGCATCGGCCACCACATTCGTATGTATTCGAAGGAAAAGAACCTTCGCCCCAATAGGGGTTCGACCTGATTCCAGTTGCTGTCTCCAGCTATAACAAGGGGATAATTATTCAAATCGCGAGAGGGACTTCCACCATAGAAAATTTTATTGGTGTAATTTCTTAGATACCAGGTGAATGGCCAGGATACATCATCATCATAAGCTACCTGCACGGATAGATCACCACTGGTCCTACGAGAAAATTCCTCCACTTGTGATAGGACCGTTTTCACGCCACTGGCTGAGTGGGCATAGACAAGAAATTCTGTGGCTTGATCGTAATCACGATAAGCCGCCCGGAATGCTGCCCGCGCCGTTAGAACAAACAGGTATCCAATTGCCACCAGCACACCCAATTGAACGATAGTCCTGAACTCAATTTTTTGAAGTGCAAAATAAAGCCCAACCAAGCCTCCAATTCCAATGACTAATGCAGCCAAAAATGCTGTAGTGCTCTGCAGTGTATCCAGGTCATTTCCCTGAAAGGGTGGTTCAGTGCCCGAATAAATGCCAAGGGCTTTGAATAAACCGAAAGTAGTGATGAGTACCATCCCCAATACCAACCAACCCCATTTAGAATAGAGCACTCCCCATTCCTTAGACTCAAACCATTTCCCAATTGCCCAACCTGCTAATAAGATAAGAGGCAAAGTGATGTGGACCGCAAGCCAGGGCATTCTCTCCCCAGCAAAGGAATAGGCGAACAAGGAGGTTATCCCCCAATATCCAAAGAAAAGGATCACAGGAAAGGAAGACCCATCTAAATCAATACTTCTTGATTTAGCTTTAGGAGAATTTCTACGTTCTTCTTGGATCGAGTTTGAAATTCTCTTCCGAAGAGCTTTTATACCAAATCCTGCCGCAACCAGAGATCCTATGACAGGTAAGAATTCATAAATAGGCAGTTGAACAAGGAAATAATAATACCAAGGCTGACTTCCCCTCTCCTCTCCATGTTGCACAATCCAATATTCCAAGGAACTTACCAGACCCGAAGAAATGCCATGACCATTGTTAAATAAGGATGTAAATAGAATAATGAACGGACCCCAGAAGATAGCTGCTGCGATAATCCATCGTCTCCAATCCCAAAGGACACCGATGGCAATACTGGCTAGGAAAAGCAAAACGACAATCATGCCAGTGGGTGTCTTAAAGACAGATGTGTTTGAGGCAAGAGGTTCCCAGCCCAACATTTTCGCTGGGATTCCCGCCAGCAGAGGCAATGTCATTGTGACAGAGATCACCAGCAGATCCAATGATGGGAAATCGGTTCGTAGACGCTTGCCGAAAGACCAGACCAAGAGGACCAACATGAGTAAGACACCGAGAATGCCTGACACTGCCCCCAAGGTAAGTAGTCGAGAGTATCTCCCTGACTGATCTAAGAGACTTGACTCTGTTGGATCGAGGGGTTGACCCGGGATGGTTGGATCTTGAAGATCCGCAGACGGACCTGCCAATAATGCATATCCTGCAATCGAGACTCCAACGATCGTGGTAATCAATCCGATGACAAACAGGATTCTCCCTACTTGTGATCTCCAAGGGCGTTTCAGGATATCCCAGCTAAGAAAGATGCCCAGGAAGAGCATGAGTTGAAGCGCATAGATAAAGGATGTTTCCTTCGTCGCAAAATGCAAGGTTAAAGAGAAAGAGAGAAGATAAAGCCATTTCGAATCGCGTTTCTCAAAATAGGAAAAAATTGCCCAAAACATCAACAGGGCCTCAAACACGACAAAAGCTTCATTTCTCACATATCGTTGGTAATAAAGGATATAGGGCGAAATCACCATCAGAGCCATGACAAATATTGTCCCCCAGCGCCCCAGCCATTTTCGGAAGACAAAGATCAATGCTATCGATGCGACCCCAAGAAAAGCTGCGGGATACCTGGAAGATGCATCCGAATCACCAAAGAGAAAATAGGAAAAAGCGACCAGATGGAACTGCAAAGGTCCATGCATCATGGGGAGATGGTCATAATCCTGATATTCTAAAAATCTCCAGGAGTAATAGGTGTGAAGGCTTTCATCATGACTCATCACTCGGCTTTCTAAATCATAGAAACGCGTGATGATGGCGAGAATGATTAGAAAGAGACAAAGAAGAATCTCAACTCGAATGCTCACCCCTATGTTTAAAATCCGGTCAAGTACACTCTCTGGTTTTTCCACCTCTACCAACGTCGTTGACATCATGCCTCCTTCACTTCAAACACTTCACAACACTATTCTCTTCGAAATTCGTCCATTTCGCCAG
>MGNI01000201.1:0-537 GCA_001795115.1 Chloroflexi bacterium RBG_16_48_8
CTGAAGTTGAAAGGTTCGCCTTGAACCCGATCTCGATGGATATTTTCGGCCAGATGTAAATATCCCTGCACAACGTCCTTCACATAAATATAGTCACGCACATAGCCTCCATCGCTACGCAAGACTGGTCGTTCACCACGAATAAAGGAGCGAATAGTGCTTGGAACGATACGGCTCCAATTTAGATCCCCTCCTCCAAACACATTCCCGCAACGAGCGATGCCAACAGGCAGGCTATACGATTTCCAATAACATTGTGTGATAAGGTCAGCGCAACTTTTAGAGACTTCGTACGGATGCTGCCCATTCAGGGGCATATCCTCGGTGTAGGGTAAGTTGGCTTGCTCACCATAAGCTTTGTCACTTGAGGCGATTACTACCCGTTGGATAAAGTCGCTGTGCAAACGACAAGCTTCTAATAAATTGTAGGTCCCGCGGATATTGGCTTCAAAGGTGGGGAGGGGGGAACGGTGTGCCACTCCCACGATCGTTTGCGCCCCAAGGTGGAGGACGGTTTCGATCTCATACTCATTGATG
>MGNI01000201.1:555-3353 GCA_001795115.1 Chloroflexi bacterium RBG_16_48_8
TCCAGTGCCCCATTGACCACAGAGGTCTGTTGAATATCTCCACTTCGGTAGAGCTCTGATTGAGGATCAGCATCCCGTATGAGCACTACAACATGAGCTCCCAACGCAAGTAGCTCTTTGACCAGCCAGGATCCTACCATACCACTGGCTCCGGTGACCAACACATGATGGTTTTGCCAGGAAAACGGCATCTCATTTCGATTCTTTACAGTCATTCGTTCCATACCTTCCAGGGAGGATTACCACTCTGCCAAAGACTTTCCAACATCCTCACGTCGCGAAGCGTATCCATGCACTGCCAGAACTGATTGCATTGGTAGGCAATCAGCTGGCTTTCTGCAGTTAATCTCTCTAAAGGTTCTTTTTCCAGCTCGATGCTATCTCCATCGATGAAATCTAGTACCTCCGGTTCGAAAACAAAAAAACCACCATTGATCCAACCTTCACCGATTTGAGGTTTCTCTTTAAATTCGATCACTTTGTCATCGACCAGGCTGATGCCACCAAAACGGGCAGGGGGGCGAACAGCGGTAACTGTCGCTAATTTTCCATGCCTCTTGTGAAACCTCAAAAGATCCTCGATATCGATATTCGCTAGCCCATCCCCATACGTCAGCATAAATGTCTCTTTCCCAATCCATGGAGCCAATCGTTTGATTCGTCCGCCTGTCTGGGTATTTATCCCTGTATCGATAAGGTGGACATACCAATCTTCGGGACTCTGGCTGTGAACTTCTGCCTTGCCATTTCCTAGATACATGCTTATGTTGTTGCGCCTGTAGTAGTAGCTCAGGAAATAGTCTTTTATCATTTCCCCCTTGTATCCCAGTGCAATGATGAATTCAGAACATCCATAAGTGGCATAGATCTTCATAATATGCCAGAGAATCGGGCGGCCTCCAATCTCCACCATTGGTTTGGGTTTAACACTGGTTTCCTCAGCTATTCGAGTTCCTAGACCACCTGCAAGAATGACTGTTTTCATGACTTCCTCCTAGCTACTGTCCCAGGAAATTTGTTTTAAGAGCTGTTTATTTTCTGCTTTTACCAAAATCGGTTAAATCGACATCGGAAATCATCTCAAATATGACACGATACCAAGATAATCAACATCGATGGGAACGTCTCGGCAACGGCTTGAAACTCAGGCTCATTATGCCAATGTTTTGCAATTGGATTGGGTGACATTCTGTTTTGGAATAGAAGTCCCAGCAGGAAAGATATCTTTATTCTCGGGCGGGCATGCTCTGGAAGGCACTCAAGGCCTCCATATTTTTGTCAGACTTTGCCTGGTTGGTGTTCAATATAATCAACTCGTTTAAGCCAAGGATCACGCTGAAAATGACCAAACTAGAAGATTCGATCATTGAGGGAGCGACGAAATTACTGATCATAATGCCGGCGTATCCTATCGTGAAGCCTATGAGTAATGAGCGGAGAAAGTCATCTCCTACATTTCGCCATTCTCGGAAACCGCGATTAATAAAGACCAGGGAGAACCACAAAAAGGACACTAATCCCAACAAGCCAGTCTTAAGCCACAAAGAGAGGAAGGTGTTATGGATATATAACCGGAGAAAAGGGTGTTCATCCGGAAAGAATAGTGGGCGATATGGATTGTAAAGCCCAATCCCAAGGATTGGATGTTCTGAGATTTGTTTCCAAGCGAATTGAATTTCCTCCCACCTGTAAACCAGGGTATCCCCAGGTTCAAAGATGTCTGATGAGAACATGGACTTCAACCTTTCATAAAAGGTGACAGAGTAGTCCAATATCTCGGACGCCCTTCCAAAAATCACTAATAGGCTGATTAATCCAGCAGCGATGATGGCGATGATGAGAACATTACGCATAAGTCGCACCCGTTCAGACTTGGTGATGATGGCAAGGAGAAGAGTAAAGCCGAAAGCGATGGTGACGAATATGTTCCTCGTGACGGTTACAAATAACGCGGCTCCCATCACGAGAACTTGCAACCAACGGGACAGAGAGCGTCGTTCATGTTTATTCAATGCCATATAGCTAATCTGGGCTATCACGACCATATAAACTACTGGAAAACCAGGGTGAAAGACACGCACAACTTCTCCAACCTCTCCGACGGAGACTGTCCAATTATCGACCAAAGAAGTCAATCCTACCATGCTGGACTGGGCGATCATTATGACTGCCAATAATAATCCAATGGCAAGCACACCTTGTCCAAGCCGGATAAGCTGAGAACGAGTCCTTACTAGATTTGTGATGGGAAAGAAAATCAGGTAGTACATGAGAATGCGGACTTCAAAAGTAGCGTGACTGAACTCAATGCCAAAACGCGCAACTGAATTGGCCAAGCCAACTAAGACAGCTCCGAACAACAGTATGATAGGTAGGTCTAAAGGAGACTTAACGTAAGCAAACGATTTGTCTGTGAAGACCCGAAAGACAACTACAAAGAGCAACCAAAGCAACAGCAGGTCTGATACTTGAGCATGTCCAACAAGGAGATCTACAAATGGGTTGAACCGATCCGGAACCAGCCCCGATGCCAAGCACAACACAACCAAAATGACTACTTCTGGGGCGATAAATGTCATTATGAGCAGGATAAGACCTATCATACCGAGCAAGACCAATATCGGTTCTATAATCAGAGCCATCAGTCCAAAGATGGTACCCAGCAACAGTGCTATAGCGATCTGACGACCGGATGGAAGCGTTAGAGTACCCCCGATCATTGAGCGGAATGGCAAACTGTAGGAACCGAAAAATTTTCTCATAATTGGATCCATCGTTTCACCCTTTGCTTTGTGATT
>MGNI01000201.1:3384-3896 GCA_001795115.1 Chloroflexi bacterium RBG_16_48_8
CTTGAGAATATTGCTATTCATGTGCACAGTGGATAATTTCTTTAACACTGAATCACTGGGGGATTGGTATAGGAGCGGAATGGTTGTAGGTAATTAAGATCTCATAAGAAGCATGCCCAGGGAGTAACACATCCAGTGTAAGAACACCCCGCTCTGCCTTATAAAGAAAATTCTGACCATTAACGGTCAAGCTTTGGATAGGCACGTTCGAGGTTTCTTCCTTGGAGATGTGATAGGTTATGGCGTCAGCGCCGTCATTGGTCACGATGAGGTGATTCGTGTACATTTTGATATCCACACTGCCATCATCGTTATTCTTCTCGAGATACAAATGCGTTAGGATGTATCCCAAACTTCGCCACTCTAGTTCCCCTGGCAGTTGGTTAATTTGATCTGCAACCGGATTGAAAGCATCTATCCCTTCAGAAAACATTCCTCCTTCATATGCGTATGCAGAAAAAAGTGCGGGTTTATCGATAAATAGATCGAGTGTTATAGACCGCAATAGAGAA
>MGNI01000201.1:3924-4555 GCA_001795115.1 Chloroflexi bacterium RBG_16_48_8
TTCTCTCAAGGGAGGGGAAATTCCCATAATCCATATTGGCCGGGTACATCCCATAATCCCAGTCAGAAGGGCGGTTTGCATCAAGAGGGACATCTTGAGCATTTATAGTTGCCAGGTAATTGTATTTCTTCAGTAGAACCAATGTCTGTTCGGGTGATATTCCCCACGGGAAAACCATCACCCGGTCAAAAGCGATTCCCGTCTGAATTCTATGCTCTGTCATTCTCGAAAGGCCTTCCAAAATGTCGGCCTCTTGCTCGGTGAGTGGTCTGGCTGCGAGCTTCTGCCCTTGATAGTTATCTTCCTCAGTCACACTATACTTATAGAATTCGTATCCGTCGCCATTGTTCCCATGTTGAACTAAGGAATAATAATTTGGATAGGTATAGAAAAGTGCAATTACATCAGACTCGGATTTGCTCCAATCCACTGGGTGCATAGCGATCGTTGTATGGAATTGATGAGCGATCATCTCGGAGAGCAATGCAGAATAACTTAATTCATTCCATGGATCCGTCAGGGCTGGATCATCGATCGTGAGGTTGGCATAATGATGATCAGTATGCCAAGCTTCTTCCCCAAGAGCAAAACGTATTGTAAGCATCAGCGGAATAATCTGTGCAAACCCTCG
>MGNI01000201.1:4636-5401 GCA_001795115.1 Chloroflexi bacterium RBG_16_48_8
GATAGAACCTGCACCGACCTGAAAACCTGCAAAGATGGGATATGTTTCTCCCTCATCATCTGTAGATGAGATCAGCGGTGTAACGAAGGATGATTCCCCCAACAGAAGGCCAAAATCGCTCTGGGATGCTTCCGATGTAGAAGAGATGACTTGACCTGTGAACTCTCGAGTTATCTCAGGGGCGGCGGATGAAACGATCCAGTCTCTGTTCGTGTCCTGCGGTTTGATGACTCCCTGGACTGCACCATCGGTCAAGGAGACCAAGAGACCGGGATAAAGAAATTCAGTAACTTTCGATACCAACAGGTTGACGCCACCCAGTTCGATGGCTGATCTGAGCGTGGCTATTTCGTTCTCATCGAGTGGGGCTGGACTGCTAAGAAACGTGCTGGCACTCATCCCTACAAGCTTAAAATGATCCCCCCGAGTGTCACGCAATAACTCATCTGTCAGAGTTGTACCATTAAGGGCTATCCTCCTGCAAAGAAGCCCATAATACTCAGCGATCAAACAAAAATTAATGTCAAAATGAGTGATTCGTTCGGAGTCGTAAAGCAGTAGAACATCTTCAATGTCGATATCCCTCTCATTACCCACTTCGGTTACCCAGAATGAGGTAGCAATGGGAGTTTCACTTCCAAGATTAGAAGGGTTGCCTGTATATCTCAATGGATCATCAGTAACAGTTGGTGTGAAAGTATTACGTAGTCCCAGGACTTGCTGGAATTGGAAAACTCCCCATCCGTTTAAGACAATGGAAAGAGC
>MGNI01000202.1:0-247 GCA_001795115.1 Chloroflexi bacterium RBG_16_48_8
CCCATTTCGCAATGAGTTCAAATTCCTGGCATAATACATGAGTCCACTGAGAAAAGCCCCTCAAGATAGAAAAGAGAGGCATATGTGGGTGTATGTCGGCTTCATTTCAGCAAACTCTGCCAACACTGCTCGAAGCGGCTTTCACCTATTCAATGAGTAATCAATGAAGAAACCTCTCGTCAATCTATGGCAAGTCTTTCAATTTTTCACCATCGGCGTCTTTTTAGTTTTTACGCTGGGTGGCTGT
>MGNI01000202.1:352-1241 GCA_001795115.1 Chloroflexi bacterium RBG_16_48_8
CCTTTTCCTCTGCTTTCAGAAACCATCACTCCAGATGCCCCTATCACCATTGAAAAAGTGACCCAAGAAGTAACCCCTGAAGAAACTGCATCCTATGCAAAACGGATTCCTATCCTGGAATATCATGACTCCGAATATCAGATGGCGAAGAATCAGATCATCATGACTACGGAGTGGTTTCTGGAGCAAATGGAATGGCTGCCTCAAAATAATTTTGTCACACTCACCGCCGAAGATCTTCTAGGTTTTGTCAACGGTACCTACACTCCACCAGAACGAAGCGTGGTGTTGACTTTTGATGTTGGTACGGGGGAGGCAGAGAATTTCAAAGAAGTCATCATCCCCGCATTGAAGAAACATCAGTTCACAGCGCTTTTCTTCGTATTGATCAATGCGATCACGGAGGATGGCAGCAATAATACGGTAACCTGGGCTGAGCTTCGTGAATGGCAAGAGGAGAGGATCATCTCCGTCCAATCCCATGGGATTTATCACCCCGATTACCAATTACTCAACTTCAATCAAATGTTATGGGACGCCAAAACATCCTTTGACATCATATCAGAGAAGGTAGGAACCCCACCCAAGATCTTCGCCTATCCTTTCGATTCTGTGCCTGAAGATACGGACCTTGTCATGGAAAGGGCTGGTTACCAGATCGCCTTGGCTGGTTATCGACTGGAGCGCAGCGTTCTTCCGGAAGACCCCGATCGCTACTCTCTCCCACGTTATTATCCCTATTCCAATCCGGATTTCTATCCGATCTTGAGTGATGGTTACGGTTGGACCTTTCCCGAGCTTATGCTTGCTGCAATCACCGAAGCAACTTCTGAAGATAAAGCCACACCGCCCGCTGACGGGACGAGCACGATCCCCACGATGGAAACAA
>MGNI01000202.1:1251-5667 GCA_001795115.1 Chloroflexi bacterium RBG_16_48_8
AATTTTGTCAGTACGCTGGTGAAGATGCCTTGTATCAACTGGATGAGTACGCTAACTTCCCTACAGACGTAAGCCTAATGGCTCAAGCCGAATTGGCCAATCCTGTCATTGTTAAACCCACTTGTCATTTCGCCCAACCCATCATTCCGGAGGCTATTGTTCTGCACTTCACAGAAGGGAGCTACACCGCTTCCGTACATGAATTTCGAGAAAGCGAACTTGAAGCAAGCATCCATTACCTCATCGATCGGGATGGCACCATAACTCAAATGGTCCCGGAATATTTTGGAGCATATCATGTCACCTGCTACGGCAACCGCGCTCAATGCACTCGCAGCTGCCCCATTTGTGAGGATGAAACGGGTATCCTTACAGAACCGTGGATACGATCGATAGGCATCGAACTTATCAATGCTGGACGGCTTCGAGGTGAATTCGGAGATTTTACCAATCCAGATGGAACACCCTTTGAGGGGCTTGTTTATGAAGATTATCCGGTTTCATTTTCCTACCGATATTGGGAGGATTACCCGATGGAACAGATCGAAGCGCTGCGTGTTCTGGTTTACGATATCATGGCACGGTGGGATATCCCGCTCTCGATGGTGATCGGACACAGTAGGATCCAACTGAATAAAAACGACCCTGGACCAGCTTTGAACCTTACATGGTCGAGATATGGTGACCCACCACGGGAACCCATATTCTCACCCACCCCCTCTTCGATAGATCCTACTCAGAACCCTGATTAAGCGCGGGCTTGAGAATGAAATCGAAAGGGTCATCTTAACCCGTTGAATCTCCAATTCTCCAATTTCTAATCAAACTCGGATGCAAGCAGATTGCGATCCTCTTTCTGTATTCCAAGTCGATTTAACACAACAAAAATCAAGGTGAGATCCGGGTTATTCCTTTGGGAGGAGTACTTTTTGCCCTGATAACCATGTGTCCGATTTTTACATCGGAGCCTGTGTGAGGTCTAATACAAAGGGATCTTTTCAGGATGGACACTTTATCCTTTTCTCAGAAGGTCAGGCAGACATCCGCTGCAGCAATATCCCGAGTTTTGTAACTGCCCAAGAATCCATGCCCTTCAATGACGATTGCATCAGCCATTCCCTCAACATTTGCCAAATGGGCATCATGCCGCTGCAGTTGGCAAGGATCCAGGCCTAAGGATTTGATTGCATCTTCAAGACTTGTTTCCAAGATCGTACAGGGCTACACTTTTAACATGCATGTCGTTGCCCTCACAATCGAACTGCGATTGCCAGACTGCCGGTCCTTGAAGGAAAAACGCAGCCGCATAAAACCCTTGCTATCCAACATCCATCGACATTTCAATGTATCCGCAGCCGAGATTGATCACAATGACAGCTGGCAAACCGCGGTGATCGCCTGTGTTATTGTCAGTAATGATCAGGGGCATGCTCAACGGGTATTGGATGGGATTCCATCCTGGGTTGAAGCAAGACGACCTGATCTTCAAGTCATCGATGATCAGATCATCATGCTCTAATTTCATCTCCCATTCATCCCTTCCAGCAATGTTACATTTTCCATTCTTGAGTCCACCGAAAAAAGCCCTTCAAGGTAGAAGAGAGGCATATATGGGGGGCAGCCCCAAAAGAGCTTTTCAATAGTTGAATTTAAACCAGGCAGGTGCAAGAGGAATCACATTCCAAGACTGCCCGATCTATGCACTGGTTTAATGGAGTTCAACTTTTGACAAAATCCCCGAGAATAAAAAACTTTCACGTCAAAAGGCTACATGAAAGTCTACTTTGGATCGAACTTCTTCATCATCTGTGGCTTATGCCACCTGGACACTCTCCACATCCACCAATAAACGTCTTCGCACCAACGCATTCAAACGAGAAGCTAAGAGGCTTGCATGGACAGGCTTGATAAGGTAATCATCCGCTCCAGCATCCAACGCTCGTGCCACACTGGCGGGCGCTCCAAGAGCAGACAAGATGATGATGGGTACATCTGAGAAGGTGCGTATCCTTTCACAAACATCCCAACCATCGATGTTAGGCATTAAAAGGTCTAATACGACAACATCCGGCGGATTATCCCGGCAGGCTTGTATACCATCTTCTCCTGTATATACCGCACGCACCTGGAAATCCCTACCACGTAAAAGCGTTCGCAACATAATCGAGAAATCTGGATCATCGTCAATCAGTAGAATTTCTATCGCCATAAGTTAGCTCCATCAAACTGCTTCCATTATGCCGGATTTCAGTCCCGAGCGACCTTACAGCTTGCTATCATCGAGTAGTTCCTTTTCGATCGTATGAGTCCACGGAAAAAGCCCTTCAAGATAGAAGAGATAGGCTTATGGGTTCCTCTCAGTTGAGTGGCCTTTTTTCAGGAGAGTCCTCTTATGTTATCTCCATGGCCGTTGAGTTTCTGGGAGTTTTGGCCAAGCGACGCCTTCCCACTCACCTTCAACTTTCACCCTACAGATACAGAAAGAAACAGTTCTTGGAATGCAGACGCTATCCTTAACCCGCTTGCCCCAAATTGTCATAATGGCTATCATACTCGCACGGATGGTTAATCAATCTAATGAGGGTTGGTATTTCTTATGATTAAAGATGATGTAGACGAGACCTTCCCATGTCCACAATGTGGCGATCCGTTATCAAGAGAGGATCGCAACTGCCCCCACTGTGGCGTCGATCTATTCCTTCTCACGCTTTTATCAGAAAGAGCTTACTTGGAAGGAACTCCCGGTGCTGCGCCGATCCCTTCCACACCTGATGTCTTAGTCCCCAGGATCGGTGATTATCTCATCGAACAAGGGCTGATAAACCAGGAACAGCTTGAAGCTGCTTTAGTCAAGCAAAAAGAGATGGCAGCTAAGGGTGTGAAGCGCCTCCTTGGACAGACGCTCATCGAGATGGGTTTTATCGATCATGAGACGCTGGATCGAACGGTCAACATTCAAATCCTGAAGCTGCATGCAGCTCTCAAGGAAGCAAATCGTACCCTGGAAAGCCGGGTGGAAGAACGAACAGCCGAATTGCAAATGGCTTTGGAGAGGCTTACTGAAATTAATCAACTCAAAGCCAATCTTATCTCCAATGTATCCCATGAACTTCGAACACCAATGGCACACATCAAGGGATATCTGGAATTGGTGATCGATGAGGGTTTGGGAACTTTGACGGCTCCGCAGAAAGATGCCCTTTTAGTTATGCAGCGTTCAACTACCAGGCTGGAAGGTCTCATCGAAGATCTGATTGAATTCTCGACTGCATCTCGGGAGGGACTTAGCTTAAACCTGCAACCTTTATCGATATCCCTGATCGTAAAGAACGTGTTCGAACGATCGAAAGAGAAAGCGAAAAATGCTGGTATTTCCTTGAAACTCGAGATCAACAGTCATATCCCTGCTGTTCGAGCTGACCCTGAGCGCTTAGAATGGGTTCTTCTACAACTGGTCGACAATGGGATCAAATTCTCGCCGCGCGGTGGTAGAGTGACCTTTGGCGCAAATCATGAGAGTGGTTTCGTAACGATTTTTGTCGAGGACACGGGGGTTGGGATCCCTGCCGAGAGGCTTGATGAGATCTTCATCGCCTTCCACCAATTGGATGGATCCCCTACCCGACGTTATGGGGGTACCGGTCTTGGACTGACGCTGGTCAAGCTTATCCTTGACGCTCATGGATCTGAGTTAAAGGTTGACAGCTCCCTAAATGTTGGAAGCACATTTAGCTTCCCCATACCTGTGGCGATCGATTTAGAATGACTGGACCTCTAGTACCACCCGGACCACTGACGACAGGGACTGAGTTAAATGCAGTCTACGCTATTGCGCGCGTTGTCGCTGAAACCTATGATACTGAAACTGGGTTAGATACTGTTTTTCGGCTTGCACGTACAATTTTCATCTTCGATGTTGTATCCCTTTACCTGCAGGATGATGAGACAGGGGAATTGGAACCAGCCTATGCCAGTGCGCTTGGACGGGGTCGTTCCCGAGAAGAAGAACTGTCCTGGGGCGAAGCTGCTGCACGTGAAGCCTATCGGACAGGTCAAACGGTGTTGAGACAAGAAGATGCGGGGCCCACGGTTAAGGGGCGTGAGCGTCGTAGAGATTATTTGGGTTTGCCCATGCTGGTCGGTGGTCGCTGCGTTGGGGGATTGGTTTTCGGTCGCTTTGGTGGGCCATCTTTTCCCCCCGAGCACATCCGCTTGGCAGAGTTTGTTGCCTGGCATGTCGGCCAACTACTGGAAAATCGAAGAATGGCGCATCGCATCGCTACACTCGAAGCTCAACGAGAGTTGGCTCGTATGCAAGATGAATTCATCTCAACCATCTCCCATGAATTGCGTACGCCTCTGGGTTTTATTAAAGGTTATGTCACCACCTTGCTGAGAGAGGATGTGGATTGGAAT
>MGNI01000202.1:5820-6567 GCA_001795115.1 Chloroflexi bacterium RBG_16_48_8
CCCGATCTGCATATCCAGATATGGATCTCCGCCTGGAGATCTCTGATGATCTTCCTGCAGTAGACATCGATGCCACCCGAATCTCTCAGGTGTTTGATAATCTGCTCTCAAATGCACATAAATACGCCCCGGACAGCACGGTGCTGGTTAGAGCAAAGAATAGAATAGATCATATCCGTCTGGAGGTGATCGATAATGGTCCTGGTATCCACAGCGATCATATGTCACATTTATTTGAAAGATTCTACCGAGTGCCCGGCAATACCAATACCGTAAGAGGTACAGGACTGGGACTATATATCTGTAGAAAAATTGTTGAAGCTCATGGCGGTGAGATAGGAGTAGAGAGCGAACCCAACAAAGGATCAATCTTCTATTTCACGCTTCCAACTGTTTCTGAAACCCAAGTTAATACTGCGGAGATGAAAAATGAATCAAAATAAGTCCATCCTCGTTGTTGACGATGATCCACGCTACCTTCGTCTGGTCGAAGTTAATCTAATCGCTGAAGACTATGATGTTCGTACAGCAACGGATGGTCAACAAGCTGTCGAATCGGTTGCCTCAGACCAACCGGATCTCATTCTCTTAGACGTCATGATGCCTATCATGGATGGATTCACTGCATGTGAACGAATAAGGGAATTCTCAAATGTGCCAATCATCATCCTCACTGCCAAGGGTGAAGAGAGAGACAGGGTGAGAGGTTTGGACGCAGGCGCGGATGATTATATTGTCAAGCCCTTC
>MGNI01000202.1:6641-6946 GCA_001795115.1 Chloroflexi bacterium RBG_16_48_8
ACACTATGAGTTAAAAATCGATCTGGCAAGAGCCCAGGTCTTCTCTACTGAGATAGAAGTTTCTTTAACCGCAACGGAATATCGCCTCCTTCAAACATTAGCCACAACCATGGGAAGAGTCCTCACTCCAGAAGAACTCCTGGCAACTGTCTGGGGACCCGAATACAGAGATGATAAGGAAATCCTTTGGGTTTGTTTAAGCCGGTTAAGGCAAAAGATCGAACTTGATCCAAAAAACCCGGTTCATATTGTCACTCGACAAGGTCTTGGTTACCTCATGCCGCCTTCTGAAAATGGTTCCGCAC
>MGNI01000202.1:6964-9521 GCA_001795115.1 Chloroflexi bacterium RBG_16_48_8
AAGCAGGGGCTGAAGTTCAACTGCAACCATCATTGTAGGACTCCAGCTCTCATCTCATGCCCCTCGTCACCTCCTCCAACTCATTTATGACAAATGAAGGACCCTATATCAAGCCGCGGGGCATCTTGTCGGATATGCACCATCCGCAGGAAGAAGCCATCATGGGGGGTTGCTGCCCCCAAACCCCCACTTGCCATTCAACCCGGGCTTCGCTACATTCAGCCTTGTGGAGATTGAGCCCATTGGCTCAATCTCCAGTAAGCCAGTGTTGACTTGCGATGGGGTATCCTGACTTTTCCCATGAAAATGTATTATCCTGAATACCATCCATTAGGTGCTCAATGGGTTGGGGTGTATTCTAAGAGATGCGGCATCACGTATTTCCACGACGTGAGTTCGACACCAAAGGAATATTGCATCATGAAATGGAATACAGCGATGATTGAGGGGTTAGCGCTTAGATCAAGAAGTTCTGCTATAATCCGGAGGTTGAGGACAGACCTTGGAGCTGGGTGATGACAAATCAACGAGATGATATGCTGCGTAGCAAAATGCTGGGAGCCATGCTACGCTTAAAACGCAAAGAGAAAGGCAAAAGTCTCAAAGAAACTGCAGCCCTGATCGGTTCCACAACGGGAAAACTCTCTGCTTATGAACGAGGTAAAAAGAATATTTCTTTACCAGAACTTGAGTTGTTTGCCTACCAATTTGGAATCCCTTTGAAGTATTTTCTTCGATTGGATACACAAACCGAAGTGCGAAGATCGATCCCCGAAGCCGATCTCCTACTTTCTCTACGACAGAAAATGATCGGTGCCCAATTGCGATCCCACCGAACAGAAGCAGATATCTCGTTACGAAAATTAGCAAAAACCCTCCATATCCCTCCGAGCCGACTCTCAGCCTATGAGCGTGGTACCCGTGCCATACCCATCAATGAGTTGGAAGCCATCGCCGCCGCACTCGACCATGAAATCGAAGAATATATCGATCACGATGGTCCAGTGGCTGAATTGCAGCAGCAACTACAAGCGATAGAAATGCTGTCAAAATTATCGCCTGAGTTAAGGGACTTCCTGAGCAAACCAGTGAATGAACCCTATCTGCGAATAGCCAAACAGCTTAGCGAATTACAGGTAGAGAAATTGCGTACGGTGGCTGAAGGTTTATTGGAAATAACACTGTGACGATTGAATCAACAACCCCCTCAGCCCTTTCCAGACAGGCGCGTCAAGCATACCAAGAGAAGCGCTTAGAAGACGCTATTTTAAAATTTGATGCAGCCAAAAAACTTTATATACAAGAGAACAATGTCTTGCTTGCTGCAGAAATGGCAAACAACCTTTGTGTGGTCCTTTTGAAAGCGGATCGACCTGACGAGGCCCTAAAATCCGTAGAAGGAACACCCGACCTTTTTTTAGAGAATGGCGATGAGAAGGCAGCGGCAATGGCTTATGGAAATCTGGCCTCTGCTCTTGAGGCTTGTGGGAATTTCAAAGAAGCTGAAGTCGCCCTTCAACAAGCCTCAGATCGATTTCAATCCCTTGGTGAGGAAGATCTCCTTCTTCATACACAGAGGTCATTGTCACAATTACAACTTCGTCAAGGGCGTGCCTTCGAGGCTCTTAGCAGTATGCAATCAGGTCTAGAGCATCAGAAGAAGCCGGGGTTGAAAAATCGATTCTTGCGAAGTTTATTTAAAATCCCTTACCGACTCTTGAACCGGTAATACCCCGATTCAGCCTTTTAGGGAAAAAAGACCTTTAATGGTTTCCCATACTCACTGCAGCATTCGCCCGGCGACTCCTGCCGATGCCCATATCATCACCCAATTTCTGGATGGAGCCCATTGGATGCATCAACATCTGGATTGGCTCGATGCGAAATCATTTTTGGATAAAATTCCATTTCTTCTCGTGCTTTACCAAAATGAACTCGTGGCCTGCATAGCATGTCCATTGGGCCTCCATAACATTGCCTGGATACGCATCTTTGCAGTAAATTCTCAATATGATCCCCGACAAATATGGGAAAGATTATGGCCACACGCTTTCAAAGAACTTGAATCGCACGGTTGTAAGACCGCGGCCGCGCTGGTGATATCGCCATGGCTGGAACCCTTGCTTCTAACATCCGGTTTCGATGAAATAAACGCTGTCATTTTTCTCGAATGGCTTACGAGTTCTCCGCCAACCTTACCTCCCTTCCCCGGTAAAATTCGAAACCTACGACTCGAAGATATCGATCCCCTCATCGATCTAGACCAAAAAGCGTTTAAAGGCATTTGGTGCAATGCGAGAGATGAGTTGCTCGCAGCTTTCAAATCTGCATCGATTTCTACTGTGCTCGAATTCGATGGACAACTAATTGGATATCAAATCAGTACAACCTCCGCTTGGGGCGCTCATTTGGCGCGTTTGGCCGTACATCCCGACTGGCAGGGGAAAGGGATTGGAAATGCTATTGTTACCGACCTGATGCATCAAGTCGGAAGGCAGGGCTATCAGCGACTAACAGTCAACACCCAAGAAGATAACCTGCAGTCTCTCTCACTCTA
>MGNI01000202.1:9696-12825 GCA_001795115.1 Chloroflexi bacterium RBG_16_48_8
ACTGCCATATCCTATGAGGTTGGCCACAGCAGTATTACTTCAATAAATCACTTGATAATTCTGACAATTTTTCCAGGAGGTTGATGGGTACCGGGAAGATGATGGTACTGTTCTTTTCAACCGAGATTTCTGTCAGTGTCTGCAAATAACGTAATTGGATTGAAACAGGATTTTGTGCCATTAATTTTGCAGCATCGGATAGCTTTTGGGCAGCATCGAACTCACCCTCAGCATGGACAATTTTCGCTCTCTTCTCTCGCTCTGCCTCAGCTTGTTTGGCCATCGCACGCTGCATACTCTGCGGCAATTCCACATCTTTAACTTCAACAATTGAGACTTTCACACCCCAAGGTTCGGTTGTTTCATCAATAATGTGCTGAAGTTTTTTATTGATCTCCTCACGGTTGGAAAGCAGTTCATCTAATAAAGATTGTCCCAACACATTTCGAAGCGTGGTTTGAGCGATATTCCACGTGGCTCGTTTAAAATCCTCCACTTGAACAATGGCTGAACTGGGATCCACGACTCGGAAGAAGACTACTGCGTTTACCTTCACAGTCACGTTATCTCGTGTGATTGCTTCCTGTGAAGGAACGTCTAAGGTGACAACGCGCAAATCCACTTTCACCATACGGTCGATGAGGGGAATGATGAAGAACAATCCTGGTCCCTTTGGACCAATCAGACGGCCAAGCCGGAAGATGACACCACGCTCATATTCCTGAACAATTTTAACGGCTGAGGCAAGCGCAGAAAGAAGAACTAAACCTAAAAATAAAAAGGGTAGGTCAACTAAGATATCCATCTTTTATCCTTTCTCTTGTTTGATAGCTCGATCTCTGATTATAACAGGTAAACGGTTCCTCTCCTAAAGATTCAGAACACTTTTCCCTTTTCAAGACACCGAATTGGTCAAACATACCAATGAAGATCTTTGTTTTACCATATTCCTTTTCAAAGCTGGCTGGAATCTTGGGATGCAATCGTGGGGTTCAAGCACGAATGATTCTCCAAGAAAAGATGTAATGAAACCTCCTGGCATGGAAGTCGTGAGGTCCAGGGACAGCGGTCTCCTTTCATGAAGCTGCTGGGAACGAAGCGTAGGAAACCCACAGGATAATCCATCCGTCAGGCTATTTCACTCCAAGCAAGATCAGCGCCATCAAGATTATAAACATCAAAGACAGAAGTGGATTCGTAAATCATCTCCTGATAATATCGCATTGCATCAAAAATTCCTTTAAAACAACACACATGATCGCCCCATTATTTCTTGAACAAGGTTTTGCATGATAATGCGGAGACGATCCGATGGGGTTTTTCTATTAATAAAGATGGACAATTCTCGTCTATTATGGCAAAATTTCTGCCATTGGTCGTCGAGGATGTGATATGAGCAAACGTTCCGAAATACGTGATAGACGTCGTCAAAGGAGGCAACGACAACAGCTCACTTTTGGGTTGGTAGCTTTTGGTGTTGTCCTCATCGTTGTCGCCATTGCCATTCTTCCTTATCTTCAGCCTGTTGGCGAAATCATCACTCCGGAATTAATTGAACGTCCCATGGCAGATGGTGCTGCCATGGGAGATCCAAACGCCCCTGTGATTATGGAAGAATACTCAGATTATCAGTGTTCATATTGCCGAAGATTCAGTGAGGAAACAGAACCCAAACTTGTGGAGCAGTATGTCACCACAGGAAAAATTTACATCGTCTTCAAGAATTTCGCTCTTTCCCCCTCATCTGTCCCCTTTGCTGAAGCTGCGTTGTGTGCCGCGGAACAGAATAAATTCTGGGAATATCACGATATTCTATTCGCCAACCAAAGTACAAGTGATCCCAATAAGTATTCGGAGCGACGTTTACAAGGCTATGCAGAGGCTGTTGGTTTGGATGTGGATGGTTTCAACCAATGTATCAGTAAGCGCCGATACCAAGATGAGGTACAACGGTTAGGTGTAGAAGCAGATAGCGCCGGGATCGACTCCACACCGACCTTCATCATCAATGGAAAAGTCATCTTGGGCGCGCAACCCCTTGAGGTATTTCAGCAGGAGATTGAGGCTGCCCTTGCAGGCAGGTAAGGGAGCATTTTCCCTGATAAACGGGCATACTATTGTCAAGGAGACAATCCTTTTACCCAGGCTCAGCCTTATGCACCCTGCTGGAATATCGGCAATGTGGGTGAAGGCACGCTCAGTATAAATCCGTATTTTTTTTAAAGACTTACTTAAAAAAGGGTACTCAGCCCAGAGGGACTTGCAGACTCTTCAATCTTGAGGGGCATTTTTCAATAAACACAGGAATAAATCCTAGGTGCCCTTTTGGGTTTCCCAAAGAGCCAACACAAAACAGAGGGAGGAGAGGCGATTTAAGTACTGAAGAATAGTTCCATATTTTACATCCCCTTCAAGATGAAGCTTTGCAACAACTCGCTCCGCTCTACGAACGATTGTCCGAGCCAAGTTAAAAGCCGCACTCGATTCCGAATCACCAAATATCACAAATTCGTTTGAGATCTGTAAAGTCTGACCCAATGTCGTTATCTGTCTTTCAAGCCATCTTACGCGCTCAGGAGTCATTTTTTGGAACTTTTCTCTATACTCGGGAGAAGCTGCCAATTCTGCCATTACGTGGCAGAGATCCTGCTGAATCTCTCTTGTGATAGAGGCAATCTCTTTTGATCTCGTGATTGCTCGCGCCAATCCAAAAGCTGCGGATGCCTCATCCACTGCCCCATATGCTTCTGGTTGGGGATGATACTTAGGAACCCTGGCTTCCCCCAGAAGACCAGTGGTCCCATCGTCGCCGGTACCTGAAAAAACTCTTGTCACAGCCTAGATTATATTCTGGTTTTGTTCTGCACGCATACTGACATATAATCAAGGTGTCTTCTGAGAAATGCTGGATCACGTACTCCCAAGGTGAGAGTTGAGTGGTGTAGAGCGGCAAGGCTGGCTCACACCACCCTCAAACTGACTTCAGGGGAACTTCAAATCACAGAATGGAATATCTCCGGTAATCAATCCTCTGTGGCGGTTGAGGTGGGGGATGAAATTTGCTACACGCATCTTAATGCTCATGACCGGCTTGCTGCTGGGAATAGTCGCAGCAGGTATCCTGAGCTT
>MGNI01000202.1:12858-16907 GCA_001795115.1 Chloroflexi bacterium RBG_16_48_8
CTCCCTTACCCATACGGGTTCATGTAACAGGGGCTGTTCTGGAATCCGGAGTTTACCTCCTTCCACCCTATTCGATCATAAAGGATGCCATCCAAGCTGCGGGTGGTTCCCTTCCCAATGCTGATCTGGACACCATTAATCTGGCCGCACCCGTCTTGGATGGTCAACAAATTTATATAGCTTCCTATCAAGAAACATCTTCCACTCCTGAAATTTCCACGTCATCTGTCACTACCCCCTCCGTAAAAATGAATATCAATACTGCCAAAGGACCAGACTTAGAGGAACTTCCCGGCATCGGTCCTAGCCTGGCTCAAGAAATCATCGAATATCGACAGCGTAATGGTCCTTTTTCATCCATCGAAGATTTGCTGAATGTATCCGGTATTGGACCCGCCAAGTTGGAGCAAATTAGAGACCTCATTGCAGTCCGATGAAATGGATGTTTTTAAGGGATGTTCTTCAATACCTGAGTCCACTGAAAAAATCCCTTCAAGATTGAAGAGAGAGGCATACCTAAATTTGCCCTAAAACCTCCTCCCAGGACTTTTCTCCGACTTGCTCAACTTTTCTAGTATTGCTATGATGGACTCAATTGGAATTTACTTCATGATTAAATTTCTTATCCGGCCCACTCAAAAAAGTTGTGGAGGTCGAGATGCAAAAATGGGAATACTTGTTCTTGAAGTGCGGTGACGTATTCGTTGAGGATTGGCGACCCAAGTATGTCAATGGAAACGAATTGAAAGATTGGCAGAATGGACCGACCATCATGGAATATTGCAAACAAGCGGGACTCAGGGGATGGGAGATGATCAGTTACACACCCGGTCAGACCGGTTTATCGATCGTATTCAAACGACCTTTTGAAGGTCGACCAGGAACAGGAACACTATTCCAACAGACCGAGTAAGCTTTGTTGAGAAAGGTTGAGGGTTCATCCTCAGGTACCTCCACAAAGCACCCTTTCATTCACACCCGGGCTCATGAGGTGCAGGCTGAAAAAAGTTCGTAGTACACCATCTGGGAGTGAGCGTGTTTGACAATCCCAATCTGATAAGGATCAAGAGGATCGACAGGTTTGTCTCATCGTTTGGTGAATACAACCATAGGAGCTCTACCGTTGCCAGAATTACCCGAAGTGGAGAGCATTGCTCAAAGATTATGCGAAGGAACGGAAACCATCCCCCTCCCCGGAAGAAAAATCAAGCACGTGTCCCTTTACTGGCCTCGCCATATCGTCCAACCCTCCGTCTCCACCTTTCGCAGAAGGATGAAGGACCGTGTCATCCGGGATGTTCGCAGGAGAGGTAAATTTCTTGTATTCCCGCTGGATGAAGGGAATTTACTGATCCACCTTAGGATGAGTGGGGATTTAACAATCTGCCCCGCCAAAAAACCGCGTGGATCCTACGAGCATACCATTTTTCACCTGGATGAACCCTGGCAGCTTCGTTTTTCTGATGCCCGTAAATTCGGCCTAATCTATTACCTGAAGGATCCAGGTCGCGTTCTGAATCGTTTGGGACCCGAGCCTCTCGATCCGGCATTTACAGCCCATCTTCTAGCTGAAAGGTTGAAGAAACACCAAAGGATGCTCAAGCCCCTGCTCCTGGATCAAAGATTTCTGGCTGGTTTGGGAAATATCTATACAGACGAAGCCCTCCATTACGCTGGTCTCCACCCAAGAATCCGGAGTGACTCATTATCACAGGACCAGGTTGAAAAACTTTGGCATGGGATACAAACAACCCTTCGAGAGGGCCTGCGCCAAAATGGTGCAAGCATCGATTGGGTTTACCGTGGAGGCAGCTTTCAAAATCAATTTCGGGTTTATCAACGCACCGGTGAACCCTGCCCAATTTGCTCCACTCCCATAGAGAGAATTATCGTGGGACAGCGAGGAACGCACATTTGCCCTCATTGTCAACCGGAGATCACGAAATGACACCTGAGAATTCATCCCTATTAGGCTATATTTTCATTATTGGCGGGATTGCCATGGCTATCTTGGCCTATGCAATATACCTCAATCTTCGAGAGGATAAATCCAGTTTAGAACTGGTGGATGGAGATTATGATATTGAAAGGGCAGGCGCCCTTCCCTTGGAAGATTCAACATCGTTAGACCCACCGATAATAGAGACGCCATTCTCATCCGACATGGACAGACCTTCACCTCTACTGGAAGAAATGGAGACAGAGACTCTTTCCAAACATCTAACAGATGACAATATCGGAGTTGATATGCCCCAAAAAAAGAACTTAGTAGCAGTGGTTACCATTCTAAGAGAGATCGATTCGGGAAATTTGATCCTGCAGATAGGAGAAACAAAGTATACCAGCTTTGATGACTTGAAGGATTCGTCTCATTTACCTCGTATGATGCGCCTTTCGTCTGATCTAAACAACTGGTTACAATCAACCCCCAAAAAGGAGGCAGGAGTTGAAAGGATTGCCCATCAATTCAAGCTAAAAGAAACGAATGCTTTCAGTCCCAGGAGTATGGTAGAAGAGATCAATGAAATCCTAGAGCGTAGATTAAGAGAAGAGCCTCGGGGTAGAAGAGCTATTAAGTTAGTGGAAATGCTAGATGGCGGTGTGAATGTCTACATTGGTGTAGATAGTTATCCAATGGATGAAGTCCCATTCGAGGATGTGCGCCAGCTCATCCGCCAGGCTGTCGCCGAATGGGAGCAAAGGCGATAAGTTCCTGAGCTTCCTCAACTGCATCCAATCCTAATCGTCCGTTGTCATTTCGTAAACGGGCGACGGGCATCGTTGGATCATGAGGGAAAAAGAGCCAGGCATCGTTTTCCAATGCCCATTCTTGCCAGATTTGCTTTGTGGAAAGGTTCTCCAGGGGGTCAACGTCATAAGCAGTAAGCCATGAGGTTCTGCTCATGAGGATTGAATAGGAAGCCAGATCCCCTACAAAAAGGCCTCTCCAATCCCCTGACTTGAGAAGAACAGATTGATGCCCTCTAGTGTGACCCGGTGTCACCACGCATTGAACCTCTTCTGATAGAGCAGTACCACCATGAAGTAACCGGACTTGACCCGTCTCAAGCAACGGAGTGAAGTTTTCGTCCAGATAAGTCCCTCTCGTCCGTGGATCTGGATTTGCGAAATCAGCCCATTCCATCCTCTGCACAAGATACGTTGCATTAGGAAAAGTGGCCCGAATTCGATCCCCTATACGAATCGTATTCCCTCCACAGTGATCGCTATGCAGGTGGGTATTTACAACAATATCGACATCCTCAGGAAAAATGCCCTTTGAGGCCAATTCCCTTACCAGCCCTCCCCCTGGTCTTTCCAATCTCCAAAACTCGATCTCCCTGGGATTCAATTTCGTTCCCAGCCCAGTATCAACAAGAATGGTCTTACCTCTCGAGCGTATCACCATACTTATGAGCGTCATGGGCACGCGATTCAACGGATCAGGCTCAAAGTATTTTTCATACAGTGCCCTTGGGACAAGACCAAAGGGTCCGCCAGCATCCACGTGGGTGATGCCATCTGTGAAAAGATGAATTTCAAGTTCCCCAATTTGCATTTGTCAACTACCTTTTCACGAAAATAACTCATCTTGCAGACCCAATTCGAGCATCTTTTTTGCTCCAGGCTCTAAGAAGGCCGCTTGGGCTGCGACGAGGGTAAGAGCGCTTAATGTCGTGATCGATAACCCTAAGGTATCCATCGCAATCTGGAACTCGTCAGATAGGCGGATATTGGAAACACCGGGATCATCGGTATTGATTGTCACCTGTAGGCCAGCTTGAATCATGGCCGGTAGCGGATGATCTTCCATCTGTGCAACAACACCAGATTGAAGGTTACTGGAAAGACAAACCTCAAACACGGTTCTACGTTCTCTCGCAAGAGCAACCACCTCCGGCTCCTCCATGATCCGAATACCATGACCGATCCGATCGGCATCTATTCGCTCAAGGGCATGACGAACGGTCTCAGCCCCAGTCCATTCCCCAGCGTGAATCGTGGTTTTCAACCCGGCGCTTTTTGCAGCATGAAAAATCTCGACAAAG
>MGNI01000202.1:16921-22112 GCA_001795115.1 Chloroflexi bacterium RBG_16_48_8
TTCGACTTCATTACCGGATAGACTCAGACCAACGATCCCCTTTCCCACTCGATCTGCTGCGATCTGGACCACCTGCTCTGCAAATTGGGTGGATTCATTACGATTGAAACTGGCAATAAGACCAACACCCAATCCCTCTTGCGCGGCTGTTGTCATTGCAGTTTCAATAACCCAATCGGCAACCTCCTGAAGAGGAAAGTCACGAATCTCTGCCAAGGCGAAAGGTGTAAAACATAGCTCTAAATAACGGATACCATCTGCCGCAGCATCGACAATGGCCTCGCCTACAAACCGCTGAATAATTTGTGGTGATCGATAAAAGCTTCGAAGCCTCTGAAACTTAGATAAAAAGTTGTTGGAGGTTTTGGGATCATCTGAACAAACTTGGACCAAACGACGAAGGGATTCTTCATTCGCGGGTAGATCCATCCCTTCAGTCCGTACCAACTCTGCCAAAGTTGAAAGACGCAATGAACCTTCAAGATGCCGATGAAGGTCAATCTTGGGTATGCCGGTAAGTTTTTTCGCAGCGTCAATAGATCCGGTCTTCAAGTCCTAACCTCAAATGTAAGGAAGTTTCATGAATTCAAGCTGCCCTTTAAACCACAGCCTTCCCTTAAAGATTACGAATTCTTTCAACGCTTCCGTCGTCGTTTTCGTTTAGGGTTTTGAGAAGCGTGCTGACCGGGTTCAGCTTCTTGTGGAATGGGTCTGGATCGAGCACCTGAGGATGATGTTTGAGATGGCATTTGCATCCGGTAAAGGCGGGATACCACCCCAGATCTTACATCAGCTAAAAGCTGTTGGAACATGTCAAATGCTCGGCTCTTATATTGAACGAGCGGATCTCGCTGACCATAGGCTTCAAGTCCGATGGAAGTGCGTAACGCTTCAATCTGGGTTAAATAATCCACCCAATGACGATCACCAACCGATAAGATCAGCGCCCGAAAGGCTTCCGTCAATTGATATTGCCCCAAAACAAGAGCCAACTTCTCTCGAAATTCTTCTGGTAGGGTGCTTAATTCTCCGTACGCCATGATCGTCTTAAATGCCTCTTCATCGAGGTTGCTCCGAATACCGGTCAGCGATTTCTCATCTAACTCATGTAGCTGATTCGTCGAGAGACGATTGAGCTCAGAAGATCCGATAAACCTCTTAATGTATTCTTGAGCTCCTTGCAGATGATTCAAGATCCTTTCCTTTAGCTCCTCTGGATCCATTCGATCTATCTGTTGCGCGGCTGAATAAGCGTAGGAGAAACGAGCGATCGTTACAGTCCTTTTCTGATGCGTTTTTCGATCGAAAAAGGTCCTTTGTCCATAACTCATTTGGACCAAAAGCCGGATGAGAAGTGCATCACTTATGGGTTCTTTCCCCAGTGCCAGATCCAATTGGTGTTTGATATCGCTTTCCAGCCTTTCTTGTTGTTTATCCCAGGCTTCTTTGAGTGCATTTTGTAGATTTTCTGCGTTTCGATCCCAATCGATAGGCATGTGCAAAGATTTTTCAAGTTGTAGCTCCTCCCCCAATCGTCCTTCGATTGCCTGCACAAGACCTGCCCAAACCCTGACTCCCAGGCTCGCCTCGATAAACTCGGGTATCATACGGCGCAACTTATTCAAATCAAAATCTTTATGATCCTCGGAGTCATCGATACGAATCTGCAGACCAATGGCGTTCTCTATTGCTCGCACGATCTCCTGAGGTTCCAGTTCCTGTCCCAACTCCTCCGCCTCAAGTTCTGCACCTTCAATAGCCAGCTCAGCCATTTCGATACGCTGCCGCACTTGATCATCCAAGCGATCAACAGCTCGGAAGAGTTGCTCATCAACAGATTGGGCTAGATGGTGAAATTGAGAATCGAGAGCACTACGGGTTACGTATAAGAGAGCCTCCCGAAGTTCATCGGGATCCTCTTTCACCTGTATTGACTCGAGGAGCAAGCGAAGCATGAAAGAAGGATTCGGTTGATCTCCACCAACGTTGAGAGTTGGCTGCACTTCTTCTAACCATGCTAATAGTTTCCACAATCCGTCAGGCTCTTCCACAGCGCTTTTAACATGCTTATCAACCTCAACTTCCACCATTTTAGAGATATCTTCATTGAGTTCGTCTTTTGTGAAGACATGGTTTCGTTGAGTATAGAAAACCTCACGCTGTTGGTTGAGCACATCATCATACTCAAGCAAGTGCTTGCGTGTATCGAAGTTGGCACCTTCAACTCGTGTTTGGGCTTGCTCAATGGTGCGGTTGACAATGTTATGCGCAATGGGCATTGCATCATCGATATTAAGACGCTGCATAAGGCCTGAGACCTGGGAACCCCCAAACAATCGCATCAACTCATCTTCAAGGGAGAGGAAAAATTGGGATGATCCAGGATCTCCTTGACGAGCCGCTCGTCCCCTCAATTGATTGTCGATACGTCGGGCTTCGTGCCTCTCCGAACCCAGTACATGTAGGCCACCCACCTCCTTGACGCGCTTTCCCTCCTCTATGAATTTACGGAAAAGGTTGATTTCTGATTCGTAGATCCCGACATCCTCAGGATCGATTTCATCAAGTGCTCGTAGACGCTCTTCCATGTTTAGATTCTCGGGATCCTGCATTCCCCCTCTTCGCAAGACTCTATGCACGGAGGCTAATACTTCTTCCGCAATCTCACCCCCGAGTTTAATATCCACCCCACGCCCTGCCATATTGGTCGCAATCGTGACTCCTCCGAGTGCTCCCGCGTCAGCGATAATCCGAGACTCTTCATCGTGTTTCTTGGCATTAAGCACATTATGTCTTATTCCAGCGTCAAAGACCTCTGAAAGACGTGCATAATAATCCGGCTCCAACTCTAAAATCCTCCCCAAACGCTCAAGGTTTTCTGGACGTGTTGGGTTAAGCGATATCTTTAGATCATGTGCAAATTGGCGTAAAAGAGATTGGTTTAATTGTTCCAGGGGTTGGTAGAGGGGCTCAAGTGCTTCCACTCGCATCCCATCATGGGAGAGTTCATTGACCTCGAAGTAAGCATCTCGAACAAGGAGCACACCCATCAATCGTCGTAATAGCTCAGAATTTAATCGACTTGACAACCGTTCAGATAATTCAACCGAAGTTGTACCGACAAGAAGGGGTTGTCCTCGTATATGCCGCTTCAGGATCTCGGTAGCGACCATCCGAAGTTTAGCTTCCTCCGTCCGATAGACCACATCGGGATAATCCTTACGTTTCCAAAAGATGGGAAGCTCTTCTACATCATCTTTACGGGCATAGTAATGGAATTTATGGCCATTATCCCTATACTCCACTTCCATCAAATCTGAATCGGGCTGCATGGCAATGTAATCCAAATTGGTGGGTAAGGGGATCACATCGACTTTGTAAATTTTGTTGAACTCCTCTGCTTCAGTTAGGGCTGTTCCGGTCATACCTGAGAGTTTTTCATACATCCGGAAGTAATTCTGTAAGGTGATGGTGGCATAGGTGACGTTTTCTTGCCGAACTCGGACGCCTTCTTTAGCTTCTACTGCCTGGTGTAACCCATCCGACCAGCGTCTACCTGCCATCAAACGACCGGTGAACTCATCCACAATAATGACACGCCCCCCCTGAACAACATAATCCTTATTTCTTTTGAAAAGGTACTTTGCCCGCATGGCCTGTTCCAAGTGGCCTAAGATGCGAGCTTGTTCGGGGGTGATGTCCTCTGGTCTATCAGGGTCCCTCAAGGGAATCCCAATAATCCTCTCGATATGATCCTCACCGATTTCGGTTAAAGCAACAGTGCGATCCTTCTCACTGACCTCTAGATCCTCAGCACTGAGCTGATCCACAGCTTGTGCCATCTGCATGTAGAGTTCAGGATCTTCATGGGATGGACCAGAGATGATCAGCGGTGTTCGAGCCTCATCGATCAGGATGTTATCGACCTCGTCCAGAATAGCGAAATGATGCCCACGCTGGCAGCGATCTTCCAACCGCCTTGCCATGTTATCCCGTAAATAATCAAAACCAAATTCATTGTTGGTTCCATAGGTCACATCGGCTGCATATGCTTGCTTCCGATCGACAAGGCGAAGCTGGTGGATATCTTCCTGCACCGACTCCCGCTCTGGATCATAGATGAAGGCTTTCCGACCTCCTTCTGTCCTTGCAGCTTCTTGCAAAATACCGACACTCAATCCCAGATAATAAAAAATCGGTCCCATCCAGCGCGCATCACGACGGGCGAGGTAATCATTCACAGTTACCAGATGAACACCTTTCCCCAATAAAGCATTCAGATAAATAGGCAACGTTGCTACCAGTGTCTTCCCCTCACCGGTCCGCATCTCAACAATTGTCCCTTTATGAAGGATCATTCCGCCAATCAATTGGACATCGAAATGGCGAAGACCGATGGTGCGAACAGATACTTCTCGGACAACACCAAAGGCTTCAACAAGCAAATCGTCCAGTGTCTCGCCCTGGGAAATCCGCTTGCGGAACTCTTCCGTCTTCCCCTTCAAGGCATCATCCGATAATGAATGGATGCCATCCTCCAAGGCATCGATCGATTTAACAACTTCAGAATATCCCTCAAGTTGGCGACCGATAGGATCACCACCGAAGATTTTTGTTAGTGATTTAAACATAGGTACGAACCCCTTCGGGTCGAATTCTACCACAGCCATCCTTTTGGTAATACTTGACGCCAAGAGAGAGAGCCGTCTATACTCCATCCTACCTTGCGTACAATTCTGGAAATCTTTTACAGCCGGTGAAAAAGATCGAATGTCTCTCTATAGAAATGTCCCAATCATTCTCGTTCTATTTGGATTGTGCTTCTTTCTCAGTCTTTCAGCCTGTATCGACAGCCCCGAAGCCCAAAGGGATCATTATGCTGGATTGATCGTGCAGCACGGGGACGGGAACTTGATCATGAAATGTGTTAACTTCCAGGAAGATGAAATTTCAGGGGAGGAATTGCTCAGATTATCCGAGATCCCCTATGTTGCAGATGTAACCAATCCGATGGGTTCGAAAGTATGTTCTATCGATGGTCAAGGTTGCGATTTCCCGGCGGAGAAGTGCTTCTGCCAATGCGGCAACACTGGACCCTGCACCTATTGGGTCTACTTTGTCCTTAATCAAGAAGGAGATTGGGTTTATGCACCAGTTGGGGCACAAGGACGAACGGTTCAAAACGGAGATG
>MGNI01000203.1:0-1040 GCA_001795115.1 Chloroflexi bacterium RBG_16_48_8
AAACCCAAATAGATCAAGCCCCAAATGGAGAAGACGTACCCCGCAGGCACAAAGTAGACCTCGAAACGATCCGAGATCTCGCCCGTGGTCAAGCCATTGAGGGGCAGTGCATTGGCTAATCCGTTAACCACAATCGTCGCCAGGACGGCAACAACAACCGCGATTTGTCGAGTGCTGTCTTTCTTCATCATGTCCCTCCGCCTCATCCGCAATATCGTACTTTACTACCCAATGTCATTCATTTCTACTGCTTTATAGGAAGTGCTTCTTCATCGATCAGCTTCTTGGAAAGCCACACCAGTATTGGCACCACCAAACCCCAAACCACTGCCAGCACACCTACTGTAACCAAGAAATCAAAATTAAACCCTGCCGCCCCCAATCGGACACCACTCACATAATTAAGCGGCCCAAAGACCGCGCCTAGAATCACAGCCAGAAAATAGCGATCCTTCAACCATGATAGTGAACCATTCAAGGATGTTGAAAACAATAGCCACATGGCGATGATCTAGGGCGGAGCCAGCCAGGCCACAGGAACATCACCGGCATAGGTGATCAGTCCAGTGACTTTCTTCACGCTGTCTACCACCAAACCAATAAAACCCACAAACAGGATGAATCTCAATTCCTTCGCACGCTTGGGCGACCCATACAGATGCAGCCCGAGATAGAGGGCTACCACCAGGGGACCCAGCCAGGCCATATCCCGGGCTGCACCGATGGCACAAGCTAAACCACGCCACTTGCAGGCCAACATAATTGAAAATTTTTCGTATCCCATTTTCCCCTTGGTTGCGTTCAAGGCAGGCACTAGGCTCTCCCCTGCCATCCATCCACTCAATCGCACACACTCTTCCCAGAGTTGCCGACATTGCTCGGCTGAACTTACAGTGCTCCTACTCCTATGTGTAGTGCGCGGACGGCGATCAAGCCAAAATTTCCCACTCACCGAAGTGAGCTGCGGGGCGACAGCCAGCCACACAATGGTATCTGCTCCTTGCACAGGCGTTCGCAGCGATGGTTTCATCATCCGGGTG
>MGNI01000203.1:1070-1384 GCA_001795115.1 Chloroflexi bacterium RBG_16_48_8
GTGTCCACCCAGCCAGGATGCATGGCATTGACCGTAACGCCTTCTCCCGATAATCTCTCTGCCCAGAGCTCCGTCAAAATCATCTGAGCTCTCTTGGTCTGGGCATAGGCAATCACTCCGTTGAACGGACCCTCTTCTGCTCGCAGGCTTTCCAGATTTAATTTCTGAGCATACATGCCCCCGGATGAGATATTGATGATCCGCGCCGGTTGGTTCTCCTTTATCAAGGGCAGGAGCAAGTTCGTCAGCAGGAAAGGTCCCTGAATATTCGTGCAAAGGTCTTCTCCACCCCGTCCTCGGTACACTCCCGCTGG
>MGNI01000203.1:1403-6816 GCA_001795115.1 Chloroflexi bacterium RBG_16_48_8
TGTTGACCAAAACATCCAACCCGGGTTCAATCCCAAGATATTCGCCTACGAAGTTCCGCACATCCTGCAAGCGGCTCAGATCGACAACCTTCAGAAATACCTCCGAATGGCCAGCATAGTCGCAAACCTCCTGCCTGGCCTTCTCCCCTCTCACCGGGTCCCGAACAAGCATATAATCCCTGGCTCCTAACTTGGCCAGCTGCTTTGAGGTCTCAAAGCCCAACCCCGAATTGGCTCCGGTGACGATACAAGTCTTGCCAGACATATCCACATCCAGGTCTTCTGGCTGCCATGAGAATCGCCGAATGGAAAAACCGATCCGGCTGAATGCTCCATTGGTCGTCCTGACCCTTTCGGAAGTCGGTTGCCCCTCATACATCCGCAAGACTGGTTTGACCTGCAGCAGGCTTCCAAAGCCTGCCACCAAACCACTGATGCGACCACTGCGCCGCAAAAATTCCATGGTATCTTGGGCCGCGAAAACGTGGGTTCGGGAGATCTGCTCTTCCAGAAATTCCAGGATCGCAACCATGGATTGACCTTGAGCGGCTGCCTTGGCGGCCGTCTCCACCAGAAAACCTGTGCCCAGGCTAAGCTGCCTTGAATCAAAAACCGTCACCGGAACCACCCTTGTCTCTTTGGCTGCCAACCTGGCCACATCAAGAACCACACTTAAACTGACAGAGATGTGGATCGATAAAATCTCAGAAGCACCTTCCTGAGCCAATTCCTCGTAAATCTGGCGAAATTTCTCGGGGCCTGGCGCTGCCGTCGTGGGAGCAGGGTCAAATTCTGGCAAACGCTGGTAGAACTCCTCTCGCGTGATATCGATCCCATCCAGATAACTATCCCCATTGGTATGGATGTACATGGGCACGACGCGGATCCCATACTCCTGAATGACCTCCTGAGGCAAGTCACAGGTGCTGTCCGTTACAATTCTTATCGACATCAGCCTCCTCCTTACTCTCGATTTCTCTTCCTCAGACTGTAAGGATCGAAACCAAATTCCTCCTTGGGATGGAATAACCTATTCGGAAAAACCCATTTAAGCCTGAATATATCTAAAAATCCAATAATTGTCAATGTTTTGTCAATATATATTGGGGGTGGGTCATGCTCCTGCAACGAACTAGAACTGCCGGGAATCCTCAAATTCGCTCTTCAACAATCCATAGAGCTCCACATCTTCAAACACTCCCCACTTCAAAATGTGCTGACGTCTTCTCCCTTCATGGATCATTCCAATTTTCTTCATCACCTTCCCCGAAGCAGGGTTTCGTTTAAATGCATGGCGTGAATGCGATTGAGAGATAGCTCTTCAAATCCATACCTTAGGACTTCTCTTGCAGCTTCGGTGCAATAACCCTGATTCCAATACGGTTTCCCGACCCAGTAACCCGGTTCGGCATGGAAATGTTCTTGATGAAGGGTCAAGCCGATCGCTCCTATTAACTCGTTTCTTGACCGAAGGACGATGGCAAAGTTGACGAATTCCCCCCTCTGAAATTTCTCCGGATGCGTACGAATCCACTCCTCCGCCATGCCATCCTCATAAGGATGCGGAATGTTGAGTGTTGTCGAAGCAATGGCTCTATCCCCGGCCAGAATCTGTACCTTTTTAGCGTCAGCTAAATCAAATGACCTTAGTATAAGACGACTTGTTTTAAGCTGGGGTTGTGCCTTTATTGCCATCTGACAACCACCTTATTCATCCGGACTTCCCTCTTGAAAGTTTCGGAAACCACGCCGGAACATCCCGGCAGTACCTCTCCCACTGGCCTGGATATTCCATGGCGAGGGCCTGCTCTTCCCGTCGAGCGCGGATAGTTAAGAACAAGAAATTTACAAAAAGAAAGACAAAGGTCCAGGTTCGGAACAGGAACACCCCACCAAATGCTGCCATTTGAAGTCCACCATACATCGGATGCCGGATCAATGCATAGGGACCCCCAGTAATCAGTTGATGTTCCGCGAAGAGTCGTACGCCCAATCCGCTGGAGACATTATAGTACCTTCCCAGGGCGAACCATGCCCACTGATATAAAACCAAACCAGAGAAATAGAAAAGTGACCCAAACACCAAAGTTGAGGCATGCATCTCAAAGGATATGAAGGAGAATGGTAAGGGTTTCCATAGAAGTGTGCACGCAAGAAAATATGGGATACCTATAAGCAGATAGGTCGTAGTTCGGAGCATCCTATGGGCCTGGCCAGTTTCTCTTCCTCGTCCTCGCATTGAGGCGCGCCAAATTCCCAGCAAAGCTGCACCCAACACAACCATCCCAGCTAAGCCCCCAATTCGCTCGACCCAAATCTCTATAGTATCCATCTCAAGCACCCCAAATCCGTAAAATATTGTGCAATAGAATACAGATCTTCTTTACTTCCCGTTTGAAAGCCCCCTCCATGGATGAGAAAGAGTGTGGGATATGGCCCCTTTCGCTTCCCTGATATCACAATGTCAAGAATTTGCCTTGGATTACCACGATAGCAATAAGGGATATCCTGATAAACCAGGATGACCTGTTGATTGGAAGAAATAGAAAGAAGAATCAACAGGCCTAGAAGAATTGAAACCCTAAGGTTGCGCATGGGCTATCCTCTAAGCCGAATAGCCGATGGAATTTGAAACTGACTGCGCCCTGCACTGGGCACCTAGAGGATAAGTAACACTCCAAAAACGATCTCTACGAGCAGACTTACGATATTTGACTGAACAATGGATTTATCAATAACCATCGTTACAGCTCGAACTGCCCCAATCACCAAATACACGATCCCAAGCATCTGATAAGCTGCTTGTGCGTCGAGTATGAAGGGGGCTGCTCCCAGGCCAATAAAGGCACCCCCTAATACAGCTCGGATTTCAGTGATCCCACGCGGACCGCTCACCTCAAGCCCGGTGAAGCCCCTTACGGCCAGGGGACGGACCAGTGATACTATACCGGTGATAATGGTAGCGATAGCTGCAATGATTTGCAGAATTTCCAAGATATCCATCATTTCCCTCCTGAGGAACTTATGCGAATTGTAAGGATTAAACCACACTTTTTACTTATAGCCGGGGAAAATATTTTCACTGACTTGCCCGAAAAAAGTCATTTAGCTGAATGGAATACATAAGTGTAGGGATAGACACAAAAACGGAAATCCATTATGAGAATCAGTGGTAAGTCGCATTGATTCTGATGTGCCTCTTGCTTGTTCTAAATGTTATGTATAGAGAAAAATGTACCTTTCCTAGCGGAGGCGGCCCCCGACCGACCTCCAGTCGCTTTGCCGCCGTCCGACCGGGCATGGGAGCCCAGTCTGCTATTTAAAAACGATTAATATCGATTAAGACTGATGGATAGTATATACAACTGTCAATTTGGACGGAGACCCAAAACAATTGCTTGATTTAGATAAAGTTCATCCATTCCATGGTGACTGAGCACTTTTCTATCTTTTATGGATTAGATCTCGCAGCTCATCACGCGCGTCGGCCGCTTGCCCAATGGCAGCTCCTATCAACATGAGGAAGAGAAGCGCCCCAAAACCGATTAATTCTGTCCATTCTGAATCAACAAAGTGGGGAAGGGCAACCAATAGAACAAAACCAAAAAAGCCTCCCAGGATCAGTCCCCGCCACTTATGCTCAACCTCTCTCCACATCTTTTTAAGATTGAAAGGCTCCCGAGATTCTCGATACCGTCTGGAGATATTGTATTGAAGCTGTTGCTGTTTTTTATGAGGGTCTCTCGCTCTCAGTTGTTGATCGCGAAGGTGTTTTAATCGCTCCAACTCATCATTGTTGTTGCCCATAACCTACCTCCTTTCCTTCACGATCAGATCCTTTATTCCTGCTTCGAAAACACCCAGGTTTATCGATCCCATGGTAGCAAATATTGGATCCATGTAGCATATCAATTGTGTAAAAAGTACGCCAGTGAATGTGTGAATCCAAAGATGGCAATAGGCGTCATACCCAAGCTTAATTTTCCTGGCGTAAATATAAGCGATAAGGAGAACGTTCAAAAGCTGCAGATAAACCTCTAAAAATTTGCGATTGAATTTGACAGTTCTCACAGATCACAGCGCAAGGTTCAAATGCGGGATCTGAAAGGCTGGAAGAAAAGGTATCCGCTACGATCCACTCCATCCTTAGATCTTGGCGGGGTGATCTCAACATGAACCAAAAGGGGTATTCCGCCCCATTTCCAGTTAACATCAGGCCTACCTGAGAGCATCCTGATTCCTCAATCCGGATCACCACATCCCTGGCTGGTTCGATCAGGTACGACCCGTTTGAAAATAGCAGGTTTAACCTTGACTCAGTGAGAACACTCTCCACGGGTAACCGTTCAAAGACGGGGAGGATAGGTCGAGTTTGGATGCAGAGGAGCCATGGGATACTCCCTAACAGCAGAAGGAAACTCACCCAATCCGCTATTCTATCCTTTTTCCATTCTCCCAAGAGAACTCCCACGATGGGCGCATAGATGAGGAAGAAAGGCAACTGCAGGCGGCTGCCAAAAATCAACCATTTGTAAAGGAAGCTGAAGACGACATAAGTTACTAGAACCACAAAGGCATAGCGTAGCAATATAGAGGAGAATTGACGCCTCTTCCAAATAAGGTTCACAACCGTTCCCAGGATCAACAGTGCGTGGAGGGGATTGCCGGTCTGGATTTCATGCGTGCTCGGTGTGCTAATTTTAAATTTCCCCCAAGCCGTAGTGCGGGGATCATTGACATCCAATCCTATCAATTTATGCAATCCCTGGATTGTGACTGCAAAGGCTTTATTGACGTAGGGTGAGGGGGTTCGAATGTGCAAGCTGACATTACGAACAATATTCGAGATCAGCCCTCTGTGATCCAGGAGTTGATTGGCATGCTGATCGAAACGATCCGTTGGACCGACAGGATTGCCATAGAGATGTTGATTACGTGTGAAGTGACCACCGACGATCACTGACACGAAAATGATCGTCAAGCCACCAGAAAGAACGACTTTATCCCATTTGCAATGGCGTATCAGGGACCACAACACCCATAACGCAAAGGGCAACAAGAAGGAGTAGGAGGTAGGCTTTGTCAGGATCGCCAAACCAGCTGCAAAGCTCATGCAAATAACCCCGCTCATCTTCCCCCCACCACGATCCATTCTGATCGCTTCCGAAGCGACACATACCATCCAGAAAGCCAAAACATAGTCCGTCATGGTGCTTGAAGCTTGAACGATTCCCATGGGAATGGTGGCCGCGAACACGACGGCGAAGAGTTGCCCCTTTCGTCCGGCTCCTAGCTGTTGGGCGATCAGCGAAACACCCATGAGGCTTCCCAGCATGGCAAACCATTGGACGAAGTTCACCCATAGATCTCCTTGGGAGAGCACGTAGGTATGCAGGACGAGGAACTCTGCCCC
>MGNI01000204.1:0-5395 GCA_001795115.1 Chloroflexi bacterium RBG_16_48_8
CACTATCTACAGCCAAGGCTAATTCGTCAGCAACAACTCTGATGGCTCTGATATCATCTTCGGTAAATGAAATCGTTTTTATGCTTTGAATATCTAAAACACCAAGCAGACGGCTTCCAACGATAAGCGGGACAGCCAATTCAGAGCGGGTTTCGGATAGAAGTGGGATTTTAAAATAGAAGGGATCTTCGTCAACATCTTGGGATACCCTGAGGATACGGTTGGTGGTTACCCATCCGATAATGCTCGCACTGCCAACTGCAAGTCGAAAATGTTGTGAAAGTAGCCTACGCCCCGCTTCTCCCGTGCTGGCAACCAAATTAGCCCAATTGCCGGATTCATCCAACATGAAAACGGAAGCATGGTAGAAGTCAAAACGGGATTGGATTAGATCGACGGCATGGAACATAAGGACTTGCGGGTCGAGCATCTCGCTGGAGAGTTTCGCAATTTCTGATGTGGTTTCTAATTGGGAGGCTTTTCGTTGGAGGCTCTGCGTTCGCTGTAAGACCTGTTCTTCCAGCTCTCGGCTTTGAACCTGCAAACGGGCGGATAAATCTCTTTCCAATTGAAGCGAGTGTCTTAATTCACGGCTGGAAATCCAATTGAAGATAACCAGAACAAATAAGCCCAGACCCATGCCAATCGCATCGATGATGATGGTTTCTTCTGGCAGGAAGATGGTGGGGATCAGACCGTTGACCTGAGCCCATCCGCTGAAGATATAAACGGCTATCCCTAGAAGGACGAAGAGGGAGGCCGCCCCAGCTCCAATGAGGATCCCTGCAGCCACAACGACCATGGCTATCCCGATAGTGGATATATGCCCAACACCCACCTGAAAGAAGGAGGCAGCCATAGCCAAGAAAACAACTGTTACAGGAATGTAGGCTGCCAAATTCACACGCTCTTTTCGACCGAGCCAGTAGGAAAGCAGGTAGAAGGGCTGAACGCCAAGCCCAGATATCGCACCTGCCGGGGGAGATAAACGCATAAGCCACAGAACGAGCATGATGATTCCAAAGGCAAAGCCAGGGCCTGCAAGACCTAGCAAAACGATGTTGAGCAGATATTGTTTGTGGGCAATATCCGCATCCTCTGATGTGGGGCTAAACCAATCCCGAATTCTCTTTCTCATGTGGTTGTTCTCCACCACCTAACTGGGTAACGTTAATGCTTGTTTCCAAAGGCTCGAACTACCGCAAGGTACGCTTCTGGAGTGGTGTACTTTGGTTTCCAACCAGAGGCTTTCAACTTCTCACTACTTGCAATGAAAGGGTATCGACTTAGTAGATCAACAAATTCGGGCGAAAAAGCAGAAAGGCCTAAACGCCAAAGAACTGCACTCATAGCCCAGATCAAAAATCCTGGGAGAGGAAGGAGGCGCGCATTACGAGAGTGTGCCAGTTGGCGTATCGTTCGAGGCTCATCGCTCGTTACATTATAAATTCCAGGCATATCTTCGCAAATAACCAAATAGAGGGCCTGAGCCAGATCCTCTTCATGGAGGAGCTGAATGAGTGGGTCATATCCACGGATAACGGGAATGACATCAGCAATCACTTGAACCATGAGCTCTTCTACCGCATTCGGACCAACGATGGTTGGTGGGCGAAGCCTTGTGACGATTATCTCTGGATGCTCATGGCAGAATTGATCCAAATAGGTTTCGTTTATTGCTTTTGCACGACTGTAATAGAGGTTGGGATTTGGCCTTAAGGGTGATTCCTCGGTTAATGGATTGGGATTATCTGCATGCAGACCATACGCTACGACGCTGCTGGTGATAATGAGTTTTGGAATTCCTAACCGACCTGCTGTTTTGATCACCTCCTGGGTTCCGCGGATATTGACATCATCTATTTCATGATCCTTGGGGCGACGCATGAGGATAAATGCCAGGTGCACCAATGCATCAACACCCTTAAGAAGCTGTTCAAGTTCGGGATCGCGAATATCCATTGGATGGAATTCCACCTTCTTCCAAGAGTTTTCCTCGGGCAGTGGTTGTATGTCAATACCGATGATCTTTTCGATATCTTGGTCTTCTGCAAGGAGCGGCAATAAGACCTTGCCGAAGTATCCTGAAATACCGGTGATGGCAAGTGTCCTTGGTTTCATTCTTCTCCTTCCGTTCGTTGATATTTCCCGTAGTAGGTGTTCTTTCTAAGGATTATCCTCCTCTATTGGAGGGGAAATCTCACTAGACGGAACCAGTTTGACTATAATCTCAGCGTTCCCGAATGCTCGATGAAGCGCTTGTGCTGCTGTCAGAAGAACATGTTCGGGTTCTAATATGCCACTGAGTTGAGACGTGATCTCACTGACCAGGCGAGCCCTTTCAGCTGCATTGGTTGATTCCTGAGCCAAACGTGCATTTTCTATGGCAGAGCTAAGTTGATCTGCCAATGTTTGCAGAACATCAAAATCCTCTTGTTCATAGATATCTTCTTTTATGTTTTGGATATCGATGATGCCAAGGGATCTCCCTGCCACTTGCAGAGGAATAACGACCTGTGTCCGCGCACCCTGCAGCAGTCCAGATTTAAAGATGTCCGGATCGTCACTGGATTCTGTGACAACTCCGGGAGCATTGTTTTGGATCACCCACCCGATCAAGGTATGCGAGCTCACTTCAACTTTAAGCCCTAAAGGACGACTGATCCCCCCCACTTCGCCAGCGGCATCGTGTAATACCGCATACTGACCAGTTGAATCTAATAAGAAGATGGATACATGATCGTATCCAAAGCGATCCTTGATTAATTGAGCTGCTTGACGGAGCAGCTCATCAAGATTGGGGATGGATATAATCGCTCGTGCGACCTCGGAGGCGATTCGAATTTGATGCGTTCGATCTTCAACGAGAGCTTCGAGGGATTGGTAGAGTTCGCCAAGTTCCTCAGCCATGCGATTTAAAGAAGCCGCTAACGCGCCCAATTCATCCTTTCTATCCTCCGGAACTCGGTAGAGCCATTCACCATGTGAGATTCGATTGGCAAAGTCCGCCAGGGATGTAAGAGGCTTCAACATGCGGTTTGTAACCCAGAAAGCGACGCTTAATGTGACGATGCTCGCAACGACAATCAGGATCGCCATGAAAGGCGCCAAGTCTGAGATGCCAGTGAAAATTTCTGAGGTTGCCAATTCCACAACAAGTGCCATATTCCATCCCGGTATCCATTGGTAGGCGCTAAGCACTGGTCGGGATTCTGCATCTCGATATTCAAGGGTATCAGCCTGCGATGATGCGGAAACTTGGAAAATGTCATGATCGGGATTTTTTTGTACAGTTAGGTTGGTAGCGTAACGTGGGAGCTCAAAGATAAGATCAGGGGAGAGTGCCAGGAAGGTTTTCCCCCTTTCGATCCGATATACTCCTTTCCTTTGCCAAAAAACCTGCAGTTCTTCGATGAGCTGAACAACTTTCGATCCTGAATTAACTCCTATCAGGTAGAAATCAGGCTGAACACCTATGACGCGCAGCGGAGACATGGAGAGAAGCCCCAAGGTTTCAGGTGTGAGGTTGGGATCATTGTAGAGAGGGAAGGTCCCTATTACAGGGGTTTCTTTTATAGGGAGATATGAAAGGATGAGCCCATTGTGCTTGGGATTTGTGGAGGAGACCACAAGACCGTCGAATTTTCGAACGAGTAGGATCTCGTTAAACAATTTTACGTTTTGCTTGGTCAGTAAGAGTTCTAACTCCTCCTGAAGGAAAGCACTGGCCTCTTGGTTTTCAGGATGCAACAACAAGTCAAGGGAAACTCTCTGGATACCAGGGCGTTGGGTACCGATGAAAAGCTGTTGTTCGCGAGTGGCAGCCCAGTCCATGAGGATTGAACTCTGGCCCTCGATAGCGTAAATCATCTGGTCCACCGCTTCCTGACGAAGCGTGCTACGCATACGCAAATAGGCCGCAACTCCCATTGCAATTAAGGGGATGAGAACAAGTGGAAGAAGGACAAAGGCGAATTTACGTCCCAACCTGCCCTTGGATTGTTGCACATCCACTCTTTCTTCTGAAGGTTGCTGAATCATCCTTTACTCAATCTCCCATACAGGCTCGCCTCGCAGCATACGTTGGACTTGTGTAGGAAATCTGTCAGGATCTAAGGGTTTACCGACAAAACCATCAAATCCTGCTTCGCGAGCACGCTTCATCTGGTCCTCACTAGCATATGCAGTTACAGCCACAACCGGGAGTTCTTTTAACTTGTTATGCTGCCGTAGTTTGCTCAGAGCTTGGTAACCGTCATCGTATGGCAAGCGAATATCCATCAGGATAAGATCCACTCGAGGGAGTGTATCTGCATATTCTACGACTTCATATCCAGAAGTTTTCCACTCGCAGTGAAGACCGATGTGATTGAGCATTCGTGCCATAAGAATGAAGTTGGAAACATTATCTTCCACGATCAAAATCGTCATATCCTGCGATTCAATTGTCAATAGATCATCTCCGGTTATCCCAAACCTCCCTCACAATCGATAAATCGCTCAATGAATAATGGAAGAAGGTCAACATCAATAGGTTTCTGAATATAGCCGTTACAACCTGCAGAAAGGGTTCTCTCTTCATTGCCACGAAATAAGTCGGCAGTTATGGCGAGGATGGGCATGCGCTCATATTTTGGGTCATTCCTGAGAAATTTCGTAAACGTGATTCCATCCACTTCTGGAAGGTTGATATCTAAGAGTATGAGATCAGGCTTTTGTTCATAGATCAGTTTTAAACCTTCAGATGCGCCCCCTGCCTCCAAGACAACGTAACCGGCAGCCTCAAGGATCCGTTTTACCAATAAGCGATTATCTACGTTATCTTCAATGTAAAGTACGGTGACGGATCTTTTTAACATATGTTCCTTAATGTAAGCGTGGACTATTAGTTATTATATATTAATCCTCACTTAATGAAGAATAGACAAGGGGTTGTCATATAGGAAAACGGATTTTTGGGGTTGAAGCAGAAGTCCCCAATGGAGGTGTTTTTAATTCGAGTAACCCATAATGGAAACATGGAATGACTTTTATATGTACGAGTAACATTTGGATGGTTGATTGCGTTATCCCATATGGAAGTCAATGGGAGAAACAGAGGTGTGCCATCCATTCATGCTGGTTCATACCTTTGGTGCTGATTTCAAGTGCGGTAGGGAGTTGCTTTGCAGCCCTACACCATTCCAACTCTCGCCCCAGAAGTGAAGGTTGCACCCGGAAAAGGTGGATTGGCGAAGATTTTTAATCCTTATATAATTTGCTTCTTCGTATTGTGATGATGTGATGTTGAGGAGGATGTGGTATGACCCAAGAGGAAAAACAGGTTATCATGCGGCGGTTCTCCCAAATGCATACGCATTACTTAAGACTAATTTCATCTGATCCTGATAACGCT
>MGNI01000204.1:5433-5569 GCA_001795115.1 Chloroflexi bacterium RBG_16_48_8
GTATTGTGCCTTGGGAAAGAGTAAAGAGGATACGGAGCCCACAAAAACCGATAATATTTTCATTTCCTTGGTGTGAGGCGGTGTTCACCTGACGCGGGTGTAGCTCAACTGGAATTTTGACCTCCCATAGGAGATA
>MGNI01000204.1:5592-9233 GCA_001795115.1 Chloroflexi bacterium RBG_16_48_8
TCATCATTTGTTATCGCAGGTATTGTTTGTTCACCGTCCCCAATTGGAATTAACCGGTTGGGGATTTATCATTACGGGTATGATTAGAGAATGTTCTCCTTTCAATCTATGCTTTAAATCAATGGCTCCTACCAGTCAAAGGATCAATTCAAGAATAGCATAAATTAAAATGGATCTCTAAACCGTATCCAATTTGGAAATTCAACGTCTTAACTTATGGAAAAAATGTCAAGATCTGAAGAAAAGTGGCTCCAGGGCGCCCGGGAGTTGAATGAGGATGCGTTAGCTTCTATCTATGACGCACTCAGTTCGGCTCTTTATCGTTATGCCTATCGATTTTTGGGCAATCAAGAAGCGGCTGAAGACATTGTTGCCGAGACGTTCTATCGGTTTCTACGATCTATTGGGGCAGGTGGAGGACCCGAGAATCACGTGAAACCCTATCTGTACCGAGTAGCTCATAATTTGATTGTGGATCGTTTTCGCAGAAACACTCCTGAGGAGCTTGGCCTGGATCCCGACACCATAACTCAAAGAAGCAGCAGTGAAGATCCAGCGAAGAAGGTTGAGCTGTCTTATGAGCAAGCGGAGATGCGTCGTAATTTATGGAAACTGACCTTGGATCAAAGACAAGTCATTGTCCTGAAGTTTTATGAAGGGTTGAGCAATGAGGAGGTTTCGGAAGTATTGGAAAAACCTGTAGGAGCCGTGAAATCCTTACAGCATCGCGGCTTGAATGCTCTGCGACGATTGATAACCTCCAGTGATGTGTGACGGAGTTTAAGAGATGCATGAAAAGAATGAAGAACTAGATAAGTTCCTTTCAGAATATCTGGAAGAAAAACAGGCAACTTCAAAAGAACTTCGTCCATACCGTGAAATATTTGAAAAGCTTGATGCTCTGAGGGATGTGCCAGAGAGAGATCCTGATATGCAGGCAATGGCTCGAGAAACCTTTCTTAACCAGGCAAAATCCATTGCGGTACCCGTAACCAATGCAACGAAACAACGTCTTAATGGTTGGAATAAATTCTTTAGAAGGGAGCGTTCACCCATGACTACTGTTTTAGGTTTTGTACTTGCATTGGTTGTTGCATTTGGAGGTGTTGGCACAACAGCCTACGCTGCACAGGATAGCTTGCCAACAGAAACACTTTATCCGATTAAGCAATTAACAGAGCAGATCCGACTCGCTCTAACCACAGATACGGAAGCTGAGGTTCACTTGCTTCTCGATTTAACTGAGGAGCGGGTGGGGGAAATGGTGGCTCTGGCCAATCAGGGTTTAGACATCCCTGAAAAGACACAGTTACGTTTGCAAGAGCACTTAGAATTGGCGCTTGCCGAAGCTGCGCAATTGGGAGATGCTGCTCTGATGGGCGCTCTTCAGCGCCTTCAAACCATGGCTCAGAACCAAATTCAAGCCATGCAACAGGTGCAGCAGAATAGACCCGAGGATTCGCCTAGTGAAGCATTACAGATAGCCATTACATCCATGAACCGGGTCCGTCAGGAAGCAGAAGATGGATTGAATGATCCTGAAACCTTCCGATTACGCCAGGGGACAAAAAGGCCAGAAAATGCTCCAGATCAGCCCGAAAATGTCCCACCCGGGAAAAAGGATGAGGTTGAGTCCCCCTCTGGTGATGGGGCCGCAGGACAGGGTCACGGGGATGGAACAGGTGATGGCGGTGGAGCTTATGGGAACGGCAGTGGCGACGGTCCAGGAGATGGCGGCGGAGCATATGGTTATGGCGATGGGACCGGTGATGGTGGAGGCGCCTATGGGAATGGTTATGGTGATGGAAGCGGCGATGGTGGCGGGGCTTACGGTGATGGCGATGGTGATGGAGTGTGCGATTGTCTCTGCGATGATCCTAAGTGTGATTGTACTATGCAATACACGCCTCAGGGTCCGCAAAACGGTCAGCAAGGTCATAAAGGTGGTACAAACTAGAGCATTTCCAGAAATATCTCAAGAGGGCGAAAGTCAATCCTGATTTGTGGAGATGCCCCGCTGGGGCGTCTCTACCTTTAGCAGGATACATTCTTGAATAAGCCATCGTAAGGGCGGCCAGTCGGTCGCCCTTGCGTTCCGAAACACCTGCGAGTCGATGTTAATCACCTGCTATGTGGGTGGTCATGACTGGAAAGGTTTACGAGAGAAGACCCAAGAACCCACCCCCAACTTAACCAAAGGAGTTGGGAGTGGGTTTCTCAATTATCGGTAAGAGGGCGTTTGAACATATATCGCAGGATGACCTTTTCCCCCTTCCTGCTCGTCAGGCTGGTGTTCACCATCTCCCAACCTTCCAAGCCCAGGGAGCCGATTTTTCGGCATGCGGCATCCGCGTAATCTTCATCTCCCATGGTTTTATCACGTTTCAATTCTTGTCTTTGAACACCATCGGACTTGTACTCAACCAGTAAGGATTGTTTCTTGGCATGATTCATGGCGACGAGACAATATTCCCATTTTTGCATCTCAGGCTCCTATCGAGGGGATGTTCTTAGACTAGCATTGGAAAGGGATAAATACAAGGAAAACATCTCTATCTCAGGTCAAAAAGAAGAGCTGAGGGACAGATAGACTCACCAAGTGATGGAGAACGGGTTGTTTATTGTACGCGACCCGGGCTCGGATTTTTAACCGAGGTTGATCTTGTTTCATGGCGAACATGAGATCTCTCACCTTTTATTTGAGAGCCTCCCCAAGGATCCTTGAGAAGGCTCTCCAGTTCAACTCTTCAAATTGTGGAAGTGATTGGTTCCCTTATCGCCAATCGGAGTGAGTTTACTCTCATCCTACTCCACAACGACCCAATCTGTGCTGCTGCGACCGAAAACTTCAGGTGAATACATTTCCTCCGCCTTGGCGGGGGGTACGACGAAGGTGCCAGGTGTCGTCGCTCTGGCAACATAGGAATAGTTGTAAACCCCTTCCCAGAGCAGGGAGGCGAAAGCTTCTGCCCGTTGATCGCGCATGTTTTGGTGTTCAAACCACGGTCCCCACCACCACCAGCCGTAACGGTAGTCGGAACTATTGGGATCCTGTGGAATGCTTCCTGAGATAGCAAGTGCTGGGTTGATAATTTCCAATCCGGCCGGGAGTGGATCCACCAAGGCGACATGATAGCGGCGGTTATCAGCTACCATAGTCAGGCGAACCCGGACCCTAGCACCAGCCTTGATGTGCCAGACACCATCCTCATCGCGAGTTACATCTTCAGGGTCGTCAACAGCTTCGTAGATGCGCTGAACGACAAAACCCATATCCAGTGGATCCAATTTCAGGTCTGTAGGCGCATAGCTCAGTCCTAATCGGTAGTATAGCCGACCTGTGCCATCTTTCTCCAAGATCAGGTTTTGCAGCTCGCCACCCCCAAAGGTGTCATCCACCAGGTAAACCATGGGGATATTGGTTTCGTCCCGATCCGTCGTTCGACCGATGAATTCATGGCTGCCGGCATAGGTATCTCCAAGCCAGATGCGAGCCACGAAATCGGGTGTTTGAGCTTCGTACGTGTCAAAATAGGTGTCGAGCGCCAACAAGATAAAGACGTTCTCCTGTGTATTTCTCCAGCGTCCTCGCTCCCGATGGGCAAGCAAGCCATTCACCACTTTCGGTATCAGGTCGCTCT
>MGNI01000204.1:9246-10989 GCA_001795115.1 Chloroflexi bacterium RBG_16_48_8
CAAGGAGGATGGCGTCCACACGTCGGTCTGAGCGCAGGAGCAAGTAATCCTGATCGCTATAATCGGTTGTGAAATTGGCTGCCCCTGCTGTTTCAACCGCGCGGTTATTCACGTACCTGCGAATATCCTCCAGCTCTGAAGCAGAAGCTGGATCATTTACCAGAACCTGCCAGAGCCAACCTATGGCCTCAAAGGTCAGATCCTCCAATCCGGTTTCATTCAGCAAACGACGGGCTTTATCCAGGTCCTGATCCCCCATCAGGTCCCGCACATAGAGGGCGTAGGCGCTGAGTGTGTCGCGAGTATGTTTGTCATACCAACTTGGGTAATAGTTCTCGATAAAGCGCAGATACTCGAGAACGGATTCCTGCATCTGTTGTGGCACCTCAAAATCCATGAGCTTAGCTCTGTAAAGGGCATGGGCGACATGGATGGTGTTGAACGGGATCGATTCGCGACCACGCGTCCAGTAGGGGAAGCCACCATCGTAGTTCTGCATACTTCCCAATCTCTCGATATCCCGAATGACAGCAGCGTCCATTTCCTCAGGGGAAGGCAGTCCATCTGCTGAGAAAGCAGTCAACACATCTCGCAGGGCAGCGATCCCCAGAATACGGGAGGCGAGCTGCTCAGAGCACTCGAAACGATAGGTGGCGAGATAAAGAACGGCGTCGGTGAGGGCTTGTAAGGCTGTGGAGGAGGTATTGATCTCTAAGCCTCCAAATTGGGAGTAAACATCTGTGGGAGAAGCGACCGGTTGGACCACCACCCCCTCATCCACGACACCATAGACTGCAAAGGCTTCTGTCGTTGCAGGTGTATAAACAGGCAATTCCACCGCCGCTGCGTCAGCATACTCTCCTGACACAGCCGCGATCTGGAATCGTGCCGTCCCTGCCTTGATGGTGGATATCGGGAAACGTACTTCCAGACGATCCCTGGCTGGTACATCGACTCGCAATCCAGGGCTGGATTTAATCTCGACATTTCCTGCTTGGACAACCACCTCGACGGACAATGGCTCGTCTGTTTGATTCTGCAGCACAATCGGCAGCTGGAAGGAATCCCCAAAGTTCAGGAAGCGCGGAGCAGAAGGCCTTACCATGAGCGGCAGGCGAGCTACCATGTTGGCTTCACCTATTCCAAAACGGTTGCCATCGTCTACAGCGATAACCATGATGCGATATCGTGTGAGATTATCTGGTAAGGTAACCTCCACTTGTGCCTGCCCGTTTGCATCTGTGCGTGTTTCCGGAGCAAACGTTGCTAGCGGATTGAAATCGGTGCGTACTCGTATGGGGGAGGGTTCAGCCCCAATGCCAGCCTCATCCATAGCAGCTGCTGCGGGTAATTCCATTGGCGCGGACGTTCCCATGATTTCTGCTGCCTTTTCTTCGACGGCATTGCGCATACCCTCACCTCCGGTCATAGCTGCTTCTGAAAGTGCCTGAGGATCGGCCAGGACGATACTTGCCCGACCGTAGGTACTGCTTAGCTCAGAGGGACGAGTTTGATAGAAAACGGAGATCGGATCCGCTAACTGGTAGTTGGTGAGCGCAAGGATGGCTTCATCCACAACTACGACTGCCAGTTCAGCCCCTGCTACTGGATTGCCATCCGCATCTGTCAGAGTGAGATCGATGATCGTTTCACCTCCGGGTTCTAGTTCTGTTTCACGAGGAACCGCTTCCAGGGAAAGGATTCGTTGAAGTGGTGGAATGCTCAAGTTGAGTTGTCCTGAGG
>MGNI01000204.1:11079-16289 GCA_001795115.1 Chloroflexi bacterium RBG_16_48_8
TGCTCCTCCGCAATGGGTATTTGAAGGGTGATCGTGTCTTCTTCCATCCGGAAGCGTTCTGTATAAAGTATGCCACTGCGACTCACTGTCAATTGACCTTCTGCCGGACTGAAGGGAGCCTGCACCAGGATGCTGGCGACATCATCGGGTTGATAGGTCTCTTTGTCCGGGATCAATGTGACCGTCTCCTGTTCCACTTCCCGAGATGGAGGCAACTGGCCACCGCTCACCCAACGTGTCATCTGGCTTTGGTTTGGGCGACCCATCTCATCGGTCACCATAGCCGTGATCTGGTAGCGCCCGCCTATCTCGGTATCAAAGGTGCAGGAAACGGGTTCCGTAGAGGATCCGACGGTGCAATTTTGAATATCGACTTCCTCTTCATTCCAGGAACCGCGGCTGTATTTCCATTCTAAGCGAGCGGCTCTGACCTGGATGGGTCGGTCTGGTACAGGATAGCCATCCAGATCGGTGACGATGAGGTCGATTTCTAGGGGTGTACCGCGTTGGACGAAGGTGCGTTCACTTCGCATCCCTACGTACAAATTGGCCGGATGGACAAGCAGATTTGTGGCAGATGCCCAGGCCTGGCGATTTACATCGTAAACTGTGGCCTCTGCCGACACACTATAAGGTCGTGGTTCTTTAGCTTCATCAAAGTCCAGGCGCAAATAGTGATTTCCTGTGGCATCCGTCACGCCGGGGAAGGTTTCGGTTTCAGTGCCCTCGTAACCTGGGTAATAGGGACTGTAAGCTTCCTCGTAGTTGATCGGCTGATAATACCACCAGGGTGTCCACGTTCCAAAGACAAAGTCAGGCCAATTGGGTGGATCATAGTTGCTCGGTGAGGAAGAGACCAGCCAACCGACCTCTGCGTTGGGTAACGGGCCGCCAGCATAGTAACTGGCTTCAACGGCCACAACAGCGTGATCGCCTACGAAATAAGGTCCAATGGTTTCATTTCGGGCTGTGACCTCAAACTCCGGTCGACGGAATTCCTGGATTTGGAAACTATGATATTGGGTAAGACCAACCATCTCAGCCAGACTTCCCATGGCATTGAATTGGATCTGGGCATAACCAAGGTTGGCGTTTTCGGGCAGGGTAAAGACAAAGTCGAATCCCCCTAACGCGTTCACGTCCGCCTGACCTTCTTCGAAAAGGTTGCCTTGTGGATCGGTGATTGTGTAATTCACAGATTTGACGGCATTTCCTACCAGTCCAACGTCACCATCCTGTTTGCCACCGACACGCCTCATCCAGCCTTTAACATGGACCTCCTCACCAGGTCGGTACATTTGACGGTCATCGAAGACATACCAGCGTAATTCATCCATGACGGATCTGGGGCTCCAGCCTCCGTCACCCCAATAATAGGTGGACTCAGGTAAGATGGCTTTATCATTACCTTTCGTTGCGACCAGGTATTCGACTCTACCGGGGATGTCAAAACGGACGGTGCCATCTTCATCTGTGGTTACTCTCATTCCTGTCGGTGCAGCTTCAATGCTCACCTGGGATAAGGGAGTGCCGTCTTGCAAGGCACTGGCCCAAACTACCATTTCACTATGGTCGACGAAGGCATCCAGACCGATCTTGGTTACCTGGACCCAACTCTGAACAAGATATCTGTAACGATCTCGATCCAAGTCCAACAATCCTCGCGTTGGCTCAACAATGACGATGAAATGACCGTAGTCACCATCCATGACCTGACTTAAGTCGATGCCCACCTCCACCAGGACATCCGAGGCAGATTCCACCCTCATGGTCTCATCCAGTACCAATTGTCCTGGCGGATCCGGTGGAGGATCCTGACGATAGTACTCTTCCAGATAATCCTTAAAGGCTGGCCAATCGGAAGGTTGGACAGCGTAAATCCTCACATCCAACTTGTTGAAGTTGAGGGAGTAGACGGAGAAGATCGGTTCTGGAGCTGCTGGATCGAGAGTGACCAGGACTTTATCAGGTCCAACCAGGAAAGGCTCGGCTGTCCCGACTCGGAAGGTCAATTTAACATCCTTTCCAAGCTTTTGACCAAAGGTATCCTGGATATTCTGGTCTACAGTGACCTTGTAGGTTGTGCTACCTTGGGTCGATCCACTGATGTTGATGGTATTCCCAAAAATGTTGATCGTAACACCAGGGATTTCTGGATCAATGCTCAACATTGAGTCATCATAGAGGTCGAAATCGATAGGGTTGTTGAAGCTGATATAGAAAGGCGTTAGGGGAGGGCAGTTATCATCGTATCCCCATGAGCAGCCATAATCCTCAATCCGAAGGGGAGCATAAGTAAGGAAATCGAAAGTTTGTGCCACTTGGGTCACGAGCGGTCCTTCAGCGGAGGGAGTGCCGGGCCCTATTTGAACAATGATGGCGGCATCCGCCGGAAGCAAGTCTTTTGCCTTGAATGCCAACCAGCGCGATTCGCCGGTATTTTCAACCAATCGGCTTACTTGTTCATCCTGCTTGATATCTTCCTCCGAAGCCAACTCCAGGCTGACCTGCTTGTTATCGGCCGTTACGGTTATGGTTTGGAGAACATCCTCGGGATCGATACGCTGATCAAAGGCGATGAAGAATATCGGATCCAGGGGTTGTGGACCATAGGATGGGTAGTAGGACATCATGGTGGGTGCTGGTGTGCTAAAGGACCAGCTTACGTCTTCGGCAAGCACACCACCTGTAGCTGAAATGGTCCCGGCGGGAATAGTGACCTCATATTGGGTGGCTTTGGGTAAGCGATCAATCTCGCTGGAATCGTATTGGAAGGTCAGGGTCTTTGTGCCCACCCAACGCCAGGTTCCAGTTAATGCTGGCTCAAGGATGACGGGCACATCCATAGCAGCCAATTCGTTAAGTGTTGTAAGCGGCACCATGGGTTGGTTGAAAGTGATATTGATAAAGGGTGCTATGGGGATCTCCCCCTCTGGTGCGAAACGAACCACTTCCAATGGACCGGTGTCTACCGGCTCAGGTTCAATTGCCTCGGGTGGGGGGGGAAAGAGGATATCAAGGGTTTCACCCGTGCGGGGAGGGGGTAGGGATTCCTCCGGCAGCTTGAGTTCCACTTGGTCATCGGGTTCTACAGCCAAAAAGGGTAGCCGGGCTAAAATGGCTTCGATTTCCTCGTCGGTTAAGGGTTCACCTGTAGCCACCGGTAAAGGCTCATCCTCCTGAGGCTGGGGCTGGCCTTCACTGAGGCGAATCAGCAGATCACCTTCACCAGTTGTTAATGTAAATGCCACTTCACTATCTCCTATGGGGGTAGTCACCAAGGGTGTGTTAGCTTGATCTGGTGTCTGATCAGAATCTCTAGGTGTTGTTATTAATTTAGCAACAACAGCGCCTAAAACAAGGATAAAAAGGAATAGTATCAAAACTCGATATTTCTTTATTAAAACCCATAACTGGTCTGCCATGATCATGGCCTCCTCCTTTGAATACCCATGCACCTCATGTTTGTTTCACTTTAATGAAAGAACGTCATAAACAATTGGAAAGTTCCCGTTTTATTCTTACTTTTGAGCTTTGCCAACAAGTGCGTATTGGTGATAGCGCAATTCGCATCTCTATCTATTTATGGTATAACCCAACTCTTCCTGCCTGTTCCTGATATTCTTAGATGTTATTCAATATAGAAGGATCGATCAATTCTTCAAAGGCGCATCCAAAGAAATATTGCCTCAAACACTTTTATAGTGAACAGTATGATGGTGTGGAGAGGCTGCATCCTCATCAATCAATCTCACACATCACACTTAAGCTCTGATGCGACAATAGGGGATACACCTATTCTTCCGTAGATAATACTGCGAAAATCATTTCTTCGATATTATGGGTGGTAAGAGATCCTGCCGCGTCGGGAGGGAAAATTAGTTATTGTGTGATGGACGTGGAACATAAAGAAATGGAAGCAACGAGCGGCAGTCTGTATCCTGAGCAACCTATATACACCAACTGTGCTGCGCATTTCCAAGGTCTTTCACCAGGATGGATCGATGTTTACGAGAACAGTCTTCCAGACCAGTGGGTGGATATTACCGGTTTACCTAATGGTATTTACGCAAGTAGTTTCCATATCCATTTAAAACCCCATGGCTAAGTCTACACAGGCGGTCCTTTAGCAGACATACGAATTGTATTCACAGAATTCTCAGACCCATGAATCACTGAGCCTCCTGGTTAGTGTGCAGGAGGCTCTTTGTCAATAAATGTTTTTTGATTTCTAGAGCGGGTGATGGGATTCGAACCCACGCATGGTAACTTGGGAAGCTACTGCCTTACCACTTGGCGACACCCGCTTGGCTTCGACTGGTCAATATTCTAACATGGGCTTAGAGAACTGCAAGGGTTCTTGAGAGGTACAATCAGGATTCATCCGAAAGGATACGATGGGGAATAGATTACCCTTGCACGTTCAAATGAGAATGGAAAGACCACACCCGGACTTAAATAAGATCTCCAGTCCCAAAACCTTCGATGAAAATCGAAAGGCAGAACATAATCCCTGAGATCCCAGAGACAAGCACAATCGTATCAAGAGCCAAAAAAACACCTGCGGTAAGAGCAATAACAGAAATGATAAGGAGATTTATATACATATTCCACTCTACCTAAGCCAGACTAAGATATCAAAACCGAAATGAGACGAAGATCCTCCCAAGGGTCAGTACCTTTACCATGAAGCTATCAGTATCATTCTATGCTGAACTTGTGGAAAATGGACTTTACAAATACTTAACAATTTGGTCTTCTCGATTTCGATAGAACCTGTAATAGGTTTTTTAGAAGTTCCGATGCAGATCGGGCTGCGTTGTACTTAATTTGAGTGATAGAAATGAATGACTATTGACAAGGTCGATGAGAACCAGTCTTCATTCATCGTTTTATTCATAAGAGGTAGTTCATCAGTTTTGACAAACTTTATGAGCGAATGTCTCCATTGATTGAAATTTCGCCTGAGTCAGGATCAGAAAAGTAAAAAAAACAGGGGGTCGGGCTTTTATATCAGACGGTTTTCATTGAAGGAAGGTCGTGAATGCGGACATTAGAAAGCAAGCCTGGCATGTCCAGGAGTTGCATCAGCATACAGTCGAGTTCCATTGTGTTTAAATAAGGATGCTTGCAGTAGGGAGTTCTATCAGAATTTAAGTGAAGTTATGCCAGGGAGAAACGGAGATATAGCAACCAAGGTACAGTCTGTG
>MGNI01000204.1:16305-16679 GCA_001795115.1 Chloroflexi bacterium RBG_16_48_8
GATGTTCTTCATTTAGCCTTGATTGTTATGAGGATACAAGAGCAATTTTTTTCTCAGTATTGCCAGTGCTTGGCTAGCAGCCCAGGTAGGGGCGTTCTTGGGAGCGCCACCATAGGTCAGGGAAGTTGTTGAGAAGTCATCTCCATCCAAGATGGCGAGATCTATTTTTGTATGATCGGCTTGTTGGCAAAGAAGGATACCGATTCCAATATCCGCATCGAATTCATTCAGGCTATTTCTTAATAGTTTTTCCAGATCATCCAGTTTTGGAATCTCTGGAAAGACTTTCCCACCTGCAAATGCTGGATATTGACCTGTGAAGCTATTGGTCAGCACCCCCCCTGTACCGCTCTCAATGGTGACGAATTTCATGC
>MGNI01000204.1:16698-17054 GCA_001795115.1 Chloroflexi bacterium RBG_16_48_8
GGAAATGACTCCTTCCAGGGTTTCCTCATCTATGCCGAAAATCACATCTCCGACACGCTCTCGGATCGTTTTTTCAATATCTGTAATTTTCTTATAAACCTCGTCTTTATCCTTCCCTTTGGCTGTGATACGAATATCGACCCGCCCGGGGTGGGCTGCCAATCCCACCGTGGGGTTACTTAGGAGTTCCAGGTCAGCGATAAGCTCATCTAAGGAAGATTCTCCCATACCTGCCGTTCGAAGAATGCGGGCTTTTATCACTCCTTCCAACTCGAATCGGCGAACAAGGTAGGGAACGACTTCGCTTTCAAGCAAGACCGTGAGTTCTGCGGGTACGCCAGGAAGGGAGATGATGG
>MGNI01000204.1:17132-17352 GCA_001795115.1 Chloroflexi bacterium RBG_16_48_8
AAGCCATACGGCGACTGTTCTCAGAGGGGGTCCTTCCATAGCGAGCAACCCGTGTATGGATCTCATCCCAAAGTTCAGGTCGAAACTCGAGTGGTACACCTACAGCAAGAGCGATAGCTTCTCGGGTAGGATCATCTACGGTTGGTCCTAATCCTCCCGTTGTGATCACAGCTTGAGCCCGTCCAATACTTTCCTTCACAACCTGCGCAATTCGCTGCGC
>MGNI01000204.1:17481-22460 GCA_001795115.1 Chloroflexi bacterium RBG_16_48_8
TCCCGTCCATTCATCCTTGTAGGGGATTTATTTTAACATCAATATTCTTGATTCCCCTCAAAACAAGTGTAAACATACCATTCAACGTTGAATATTTACAACCCGCTGATAAAAGAGAGCGCACTCGTTGTTGAATGATCCTCTAAAAAAATTTTTTATGGATAGGGTCGAGATCAAGAGGAGAAAGAGAATATTCTATTTGGTAAGGTTTCATACCAAAATCAATCGGGAAGAAAAAAAGGGTTTTATTTGGGGGGAACAGAAAAGTGTTAGTCGATTCCTAGATACACTTTTTGAACCATTTCATTTTTCCGTAATGCTTCTGCAGAGTCATCGAGAACGATTTCTCCGGTTTGGAGCACATACCCGCGGTTAGCTACCTGGAGCGCCATGTGGGCATTCTGTTCCACAAGAAGGATTGTAGTGCCCTGGCTGTTTATATCTACGAGTGTTTCGAAGACATTTTCAACCAGCACGGGAGCTAAACCCATGGAGGGTTCATCCATGAGCAGCAAGGTGGGTTGTGCCATCAATGCCCGAGCAGTTGCCAGCATTTGCTGCTCACCACCGGAAAGTGTGCCGCCAATTTGATTACGTCGTTCTTTCAGCTTTGGGAAGAGCGTAAAGACGTGTTCAAAGTCCTCTTGGATTCCGGCTTTATCGTTTCGGCTATAGGCACCCATTTCAAGGTTCTCATTGACACTGAGTTTGGAGAAAATGCCTCGCCCCTCGGGCACCATTGCTACACCCTGGTTCACAATTTCGTGAGCTTGATACTGGGAGAGATCTTCACCATTCAAGGATACGCTACCCTGGCTGGATTTTATTAGGCCGCTGATGACCCGTAATGTGGTTGTTTTTCCGGCGCCATTGGCGCCAATCAGAGTAACGATCTCACCTTTTTCTACATGTATAGATATGCCTTTTAAAGCCTGAATATTGCCGTAATATGCATGGACTTCATTGACTTCGAGTAACGCCATAGGTTTTATCTCTCACTTTGAGCATCGGAGCTTGTTTGGATCTCACCTAAACCCGAGGCCGCGCCGCGGCCAAGATAAGCCTCGATGACCTTTGGATTGCGTTGAATTTCCTCAGGTGACCCTTCAGCGATTTTAATCCCATAATCGAGTACCGTGATGATTTCACTGATCCCCATAACCACATGCATGTCATGCTCGATTAATAGGATGGTGATACCCAGTTCATCACGTAAATTTTGAATGAAGTGCATCATCTCCGTGCTCTCTTGAGGGTTCATTCCTGCTGTCGGTTCATCTAAGAGCAACAATTTCGGTTGACTGGCCAGGGAGCGTGCGATCTCAAGTCTCCGTTGAGCTCCGTATGGTAGATTCCGGGCTAATTGATCGCCTAATCCCATAAGTCCTACAAATCGGATCAGGCGATTTGCTTCATCACAGGTTTCCTCATCTTCTCTTCTATAGCGGGGGGTTCGAAGAAGAGCATCAAACACAGTGGTCTTCAACAAAGGATGTTGACCCACCATGATATTCTCAATAGCAGACATGTTGGAGAAGAGGCGAATGTTTTGATAGGTTCTGGCGATGCCCAGGAACGCTATTCGGTCTGGCGACAAGCCTGTAATGGTCCTGCCTTTGAAGTTGATATCGCCTTCCTCAGGCTTGTAGAACCCCGTGATGCAATTGAAGAATGTCGTCTTGCCAGCGCCATTGGGACCAATGATGCTGTGGATCACTTGTTCTTGAATCTCGATATCCAACTTGTCGACCGCTACTAACCCACCAAAGCGTTTTGTCACATGGTTTGAGGAGAGAATGGTCATGTTTCACTCTCCGTAGGATTATCAGCTGGTGCGGGAAGGGCAAACTCCTCTGCATGCAATTCTAGTCGACGTCGTTGAGAGGGGATAAATCCTTCTGGTCGTGCGATCATCATCACAACAAGAAGAAATCCGAAGAGGAGCAATCTGTAATCTGAAAACTCACGTAAGATATCCGGTAGTGTGATCAGGGCGAATGAGCCGATGACGACTCCTGGAATGCTTCCCATACCTCCAATGATGATCAAACATAGCACGTTAATCGAAACCATGAGGTTGAAGTTATCGGGGAATATGGAGCCCTGCCAAGCGGCGAAAATTGCTCCGCCAAGACCACCAATGAGGGCGCCAACTGCAAAAGCGAGTAATTTATATCGTGTCGTGTTCACACCAACCATTTGTGCAGCGTCCTCGTCCTCACGCATGGCTATCCATGAGCGTCCAATCCTGGAATGGTCGAGGCGCAGGGTGAAGAAAACAACAAGGATCACGAAGATGAGGATCATATAGTAGAAGTGAGTGCTTGTTTTTAATTCCAGCCCGAAAAGGTATGGCGAATCGATGCCAATCAAACCCTGAGAACCATTCGTTAGATCGGTTAGATTGGTAACCAACATGCGAATGATCTCGCCGAAGCCTAGGGTTACGATTGCCAGATAATCACCTCGCATCCGCAAAACGGGTATCCCAAGCAAGATGCCAGCAAAACCTGCCAAGAATGCAGCAATGGGTAGGATCAACCAAAAGGAGAAGTGAAGGTCAAAATGACCGGAAGCCAGAAGTGCGTAAGTATACGCCCCGATGGCATAAAAGGCGACATAACCCAAATCCAGCAGACCTGCCAACCCCACGACCACGTTCAAACCCAGCCCGAGGATGATATAAAGTCCGGTATATCCAATCACGCGCACCCAATAAGCTCGCTGCTGGAAATTGAGGATTGGAATGATTAAGATCAAAGCCATGACAAGTCCAATCAGAGTCCACCTGGCGATAGGGTTGGATAGGATTTCCTGGTATTTTCTTTTTAGTGTTGAGAGTCTCTTCTTCATTGTCACCACACCTACATCTTCTTCTCGGTTAACCCTTCACCCAAGATACCCGTTGGTTTGAATATCAGGATCAAGACAAGAATGCTGAAGGAGACCACATCTTTATAGACGGCAGGGAGGAATTGCACTCCAATAACTTCACTCAGACCCAGGGCATACCCTCCCAGCATCGCGCCAGGAATATTACCTATCCCGCCCAAAACAGCTGCAGTGAAAGCTTTAATCCCTGGAACAAAACCCATGGTTGGTCTGATTTGAAGGTAGAACATGCCCATCATAACGCCAGCAATTCCAGCCAATGCAGATCCAATTAAAAAAGTTCGAGAAATAATTTGATTTACATCGATTCCCATCAATGCGGCAATGTCCTTATTCTCCGAGACTGCCCGCATGGCTTTTCCCAAGCGACTTCGTCGGACGAGGAAGAAAAGGGCGATCATTGTGGTAACTGCAATCAAGAGGACGATTACGCGACCATAGGTGATGTAGATTTCGCCAATATTAAAGCCTCCCGTTCCAAAAACACCAGGATATGTTTTTACTCTTGCGCCTCCGAAATCATCAAGAAAACCGACCACACCTTCTCGGAAACTCTCCGGGAAAATGGTAGACCCTCCTATCGAAATCCCCGTGATCGTTTCTCCCATCTTGGGCAGCAGTCGAACGAACTCTTGAAGGAAAATGGACATCCCAATGGCACTGATCAGAGGAGCAAGGCGAGCAGCACGCCGTAATGGTCGGTAAGCCAATCTCTCCACTGTAACACCAGTTATCGCTGCACCGATTGTTCCAGCAATGAAGGTTATTACGACAGCTAAAACACGGTTTGAATCATAAAGGCCAATGTCTATTAACCGATTAATGGTGTAAAGACCGACATAAGAACCAATCATGAAGATCTCGCCATGGGCAAAGTTGATCATTGTTAGAACGCCATAAACCATGCTGTAGCCCAAGGCAATCATGGCATAGAAGCTGCCGACGGTGAGCCCGTTGATGATTTGTTCAACGAAGGAAGACCAATCAAAACCCATTGTAATCTCACTCCTGTTAGAAGATCTTGTTTAGATCATCAGGGTGTCCATCGAGGGACGCAGAAACTAACACCATCTTCATAATAATCAAATTCACCTAAGACTTTTAACACCCGTATTGCAAGTGGGTTGCCCCCATTCTCAAGATAGGCTGCCAGGGAATTCGTCATTCCATTTTGCTCGGTTGCATCGGCAATGTCGACATAGCCTCGGACGGCAAATTCGTCATACCATCCCCATACCAGAATATCGACCCCGTAACGTGAAGTTACTAAATCAACATCTTCCGCATTTTTTAAAGATGTGGGCAGTAGGATTACCTCGATATCATCCAGGTTCAGAGCCACTAATCTGTCTGAGAGTCGATCATACGTTTCTTGTTGAATTGCGATCTCTGGACCGCTGGCATGTCTCCATTGGGCGACCCCAATACTCAGGCCAGTCGATTCGTCTCCCTGGGTAATCACCGCGGACGAGAAAAGATATAGGATAAGGAAGATACTTACTAGAATTGGTGTCCGGAATTTTTGAATGAGATCTACCAACCATCTACCTGTCTTTTGCATAATTACAACATTTCCTTCGAAGATTTCAAATAAAACAATTTTCGGGTTGCTTTGAATATCCCAATGATGAGAATATCGGTAAGAAGCTAATGAGCCGGGAGGTAGAAGGTACAATTTCCACCTCCCGGACTGCTTTGTTCGTAACCAGTTATGCTTATAACTTTGGGCTATTCAGCTATCCGCCGAAATCCACTTTCTTGACTTCAACGAAATCACCATTCTCAACTTTGAAGACGGTGATAGAAACTTTGCTGAGGTCACCAGTATCGGTGAATTCCAAGGCGCCAGTGATGCCATTGTAAGGTGTGGCACGGATTTGATCGGCAAACGCTTTACGTCCGATCACCAAATTACCATCTCCGTCCACCTCTGCGACAGCTGCAGCAGCCTGCAGGATAATCATGGCAGCATCATAGGAGCCTGGTCCGTAGGCTACAGGCGCGTCATAGAGTTCTGTGAACTTGGCTTCCCATTCATCATAACCTGTTGCGCCACCAACAGCTCCAAAGGTTGCGAAGCTTCCCTC
>MGNI01000204.1:22484-22806 GCA_001795115.1 Chloroflexi bacterium RBG_16_48_8
ATCAGGACCAAAGAACACACCCTCGAAACCTGCACTCCGAAGCTGGCTAATGATCAGGGCGCCTTCGGCGTCCATACCGCCCCAGTACACGGCTTCAGGACTATCAGCCAGGATCGTGGAGATGACGGCGCTGAAGTCTATGTCTCCACGTGTAATACCTTCAATGGCTGTCACATTCCCGCCAGCTGCTTCGAATTTTCCATGCACAGATTCAGCGATACCCTGTCCGTAAATGCTCTGGTCGTGCAAAATTGCGAGGGTGGCAATGTCCAATTCCGTCCTCAGATAGTCGACTGTTACTTCGGCTTGTAGATCGTCATTG
>MGNI01000204.1:22817-24447 GCA_001795115.1 Chloroflexi bacterium RBG_16_48_8
ATGTTTTTATATCCTCGAGCGGTAACGATAACCGCGGTTGAAGAGGGTGTGACCATCACAACATAGTGGTCGGAATAGATATCTGAAGCAGGCACGACGGAACCGGAGCACATCGGGCCAACCACTGCCACTACTGTTGGGTCGGCGGAAAATTGCTCTGCTACAGTAACAGCGGGTGCGCCCTCACATCCATCATCTCCACCTTCTGATACTATTTCCCACCCCTTAAGATCGCCAAAATCAGCGATGGCAAGATCCACACCATTGAGCATGTCCTGCCCATAGACAGCGTAAGCTCCAGCCAATGCGGAGGAAACACCAATTTTTACTTGTGTTCCAGGTGCAAAAGTAATGAGACCCCATTCGTCTTCGATAACTACAGGTTCCTCAGTGGGCTCCACCACGGGTTCCTCGGTGGGTTCCACCACAGGTTCCTCGGTAGGCACCGCCATGGGTTCCTCAGTCGGAGCTGGGGTTTCGGTTTCTGTTTTACAAGCGCCCAGGATCAAGGCAACGATAACGAGCAGCCCAAAAAGGGCGTACAAATGTTTTTTCATCTCTGCTTCTCCTCCTCAAGAGAGTTGAGTATATTTTGGTGCAAAACTGCGGTATCTGATTGCGATAGTAAACCTCCTTTCTCAAAGATCCAAAGTACAAGATGATCTACCTGAACGCTGTTCCGTCCTCTGTGAATTATTAATAGATAATTAAAGCGTTATCTTACCAAGGAACTTGCAGATCGACAAGGGTTATTTTTACTACTTAATTGAGATTGGTTAAGGAGTGTTATCAATGGGTTGTGCCCTCGTGGAGGAGCTGGTCTCGAAGATGAAAGTCGGTGCCGCGCAGTTTCATAGAAAGATCAGCAGCTAAATTGCGCATAAGTCGATAACCGAGCAGTGGATCATCCTCGCACAGGGAAAGGATTTCTTCTCTGGGAATGACCAGGAGGTGTGTGTTTTTGCTGGCGCTGCGAGCTGTGGCAGATCGGATTCCTTGGTCAACCAGGGCAATTTCTCCGAAGGATTGACCCCTTCGAAGCCGGGCGATTATCCGCTCTTCAGTCCTGATGTCCTCTTGATCACTCACCATGGCGGGATCCACAAGGATTTCCACTTCGCCCTCGGCAATGACATAAAGTTCGTCACCAGAGGAATTTTCTTCGAAAATGGTTTCCCCATCCCGATAGGTTCTTTCCTGACATATTTTGGCAATACGCTCAATGTCATCTCTATCAATGCCATAGAAAATATCGGCCTGCATCAGTATAGCGGAATGTGGCATCCCTTGTTGTCCTCCGAACACCCTTAAGAAGTCTAGCATAAGTAAGTGGATCTTCAAAACCATTCCTTCCTTTGAATTAATTAACCCTTCCGATCATGGAAGGTTTCTAAGAAGTCCAACCTCATGCTATCTCTTGATGAGGAAGGTTGTGCAAGGATAAGCCGGATTTTGCCAGCAACGCTTGACGCTCAGGAGTGGGTTCGTTAGGATTGTGTCATCCGGTGAAGGTGCGTTCATTGGATCACCTGTTGATTTTCACCTATATGAGAAGGAGATCTCGACAGTAAACCGGTTTTGAAGAAATGGATTGAGCATAATGAGAAGGAAAGAGCTTGGCGCGCGAGGC
>MGNI01000204.1:24463-24598 GCA_001795115.1 Chloroflexi bacterium RBG_16_48_8
GCTGAAGGGTATTGCATAAGAGACCGCAATTGGCGAACGCTTGAAGGTGAACTGGATATTGCTGCGGAGGAGGGGGATACCATTGTTTTCATTGAGGTGAAAGCACGCACAAACAGACGTTTTGGATTACCTGAA
>MGNI01000204.1:24614-27355 GCA_001795115.1 Chloroflexi bacterium RBG_16_48_8
AGAAGAGGCAAAGACTCATCAAAGCTGCATTGGCTTATCTGGACGCCAACCAAATCCATGAAGCCAACTGGCGTTTTGACCTCATAGCAATTGAATGGTCTTCTAAAGGAGACTTGATCAGAATGGAGCATCATGTGGATGTCATCCAAGCCAATCCAGGAGAATTCTTTTGAATAAACAACCTCCTGTGGTGGCTATTCTTGGACCTACGGCTGTTGGAAAAACGGAGCTCTCCCTGGAACTAGCTGAGAGGTTGAATGGGGAAATCATCTCCACCGATTCTCGGCTTCTTTATCGAGGGATGGATATTGGAACGGCCAAACCAAGTCTAGAGCAACGAGAACGGGTTCCTCATCATCTCATCGATGTTGCCAATCCGGATGTGAACTGGAGCCTGGTAAAATTTCGTACTGAAGCACTCCTGGCTATGCAGGAGATCCATAAACGCAAGCGTTTACCCTTATTGGTGGGTGGAACAGGTCAATATATGACGGCCATATTGGAGGGCTGGATCCCCCCTCCTAAGCCTGCCGATCTGAACTATAGGAAAGAACTCGCAAAATTCGCTGAGAATCAGGGAAAAGAAGCCCTTCATGAGAAATTGAAGGAGGTTGATCCCAAAACTGCTGAGCGGATTCACGCCAGTAATGTCCGCAGAGTCATTCGTGCGCTGGAGATCCATCACATCACAGGTGAGCCTCCGAGTAAGATCCGGAGAAAGGAACCACCCCCGTTCCGCAGTCTCCGTATTGGCCTCCAATTGCCAAGGGACCAGCTCTATGAGCGGATTGACGCCAGGATTGACGGAATGATCCTTGCCGGGCTTCTATCGGAGGTTCAAAAGCTCATGGATGATGGCTATGGTCCAGAGTTACCGGCCATGTCTGCCATAGGTTATAAGCAGGTAGCTGAAGTGATCCATGGAAAAAGGACTTTAGAAGAAGCCATTGCGGAAATGCGAAGACTTACCCATCAATTTGTGCGCCGACAAGCCAATTGGTTTAAACCAAGCGATCCTGAGATCCATTGGTTTGATGTGAGGGAGGGTGTGGTGGAAGAAATTGTCCTTCTGGTCCGCTCGTGGTTAATGGAGGAATAAATTACAGCCGCTTCTGGGAAACGATAGGCTTATGGGATGTTGATATAGGTATCGTCGCAGAGACTTAGCGTGCTACGTGATTAGATGATTGGTAGAAACGCCCCGCTGGGGCACCTCGACTTTATGCGCGCCATATCGGATCAGTATTCCTGGATAGCCAGGTCCCCAGATTATGAATAGACATGATGGTTAGGGTTATCGTCGCACCAGAGAGGATGGCCAGATGGGGGAATTCTATCAGGTGCAGACGACCGGCGTTTAGCATCGCACCCCACTCAGGAGTGGATGGATCTCCAGCCAGTCCGAGAAAGGTCAAGGTTGTAATACCGAGAAAAGCCCAGGCAATCTGAACAGTGCCAAAGGACAATAACTGGGAGAGGGCATTGGGTAGAAGGTGATAACGAATGATCCAGAGACTGCCTCCGCCGAGCGCCCGAGCTGTCTGGATATATCTTTGGGACCATGTCTGGATAAAGATGGTTCTGCTGATGCGGGCAAAACTTGGCACTCCGCTTATTCCTACTGCCAGGATCACAGTCGTTATTCCCGGACCCAGACCTCCAACCAGGATCATGGCTAAAAGAAGACCGGGAATGGAAAGCAAGGAGTTGGAGAGCCACATCATCAAACGATCCATCCATCGTGGGGAAGAGGCGGATATCACGCCAACAACGCCGCCTAAGAGTACCGAAAGCAGGGCAGACGAGAGTGACGTGCTTAGACTTAATCGGGCACCATAGATTAAACGAGTCCAAGTGTCTCGACCCAGAGCATCTGTCCCTAAAATCCAATTTTTACTGGGGTTGGAGAGGGGGGGGCCAACAGGCTGAAGAGGATCATAATGGGTAAATAGAGGGGCAAAGATGCTCAAAATCACTACAGCAGAAAGCCAAAGTATGGAGGAGGAAGCCATGAGCCTGTTTCTCATGAATCATTCTCCAAGCGTGGGTCGATGATCATGGCCAGGATATCTGCCAGATGATGACTGGTTGTGTAGAGCAACGCAGCCAAGATAACAATCCCCTGAACGATGGGAAAATCACCTTGAAGGATCGATGAGATCAATAAGCGGCCCAGCCCTGGTCTCGAGAAGACCGTTTCGGTTACGACGGTCCCGCCAAAGAGAAAAGCCGCTTGAAGAGCAGTAAGCGAAATGACAGGCGGCAGGGCGGGTCTTAGTGCGTGCCAAAAGAGATGCAAGCCTTTGGATATTCCTCGAGCTCTAGCAGCAAGCATATAGGGTTTCTGAATACTTTCCTCAAGCCCGGATTGTACGACTCGGGCGATGGCTCCAGCTGAGGCAAACCCGAGTACGGTTGCAGGAAGGATTAGTTCCTTAAGCTGGGAGATTGGGGTATTCCCAGGAAGGCCTTGCAATAACCAGGTCATCAATAGAATGGCGAGGATTCCGGTAAAAGCCACAGGAAGAGCAGTGGCAAATCCCGAGAGACTTTCAGCTATAGTCGCGCCAAGTGATCCTCGTTTCCAGGCTGCAACGGTTCCGATTAATGCCCCCAATAGGAGTGCGATGAGAAGGGCAGAAAGAGCGAGTTCAACCGTTGAGGGAAGTTGTTCAAATATGATTTGTGACACGGAGCGTTTTGTGTATAAAGATTTCCCTAAATCGCCTCGCAGGAGTGAG
>MGNI01000205.1:0-3906 GCA_001795115.1 Chloroflexi bacterium RBG_16_48_8
CAAGGTTGGGAGGCAGCCCCCCAGGGGATTAAAGCCAGCCTCTTTGTATAACTTCATCTGTTCTTCCTGAAGTTTCTGTTTGTTGTCTTTATACTTCTTTTGGATTTCCTGCCATCGTTTGCTTTTCTGTAATTCTTGCATCTTTTGAGTGCTGCGCATAGAGGAAGCGGTTAAAGGGTATGTCACCAGGCGAATGAGTGCCGTAAAGAGAATGATGGCAATACCGAAGTTATCTCCCAGGTAATCATAGATGAGCAGGAGGATGTTGATCATCGGGTTTAAGATAAATGAATCCCACATAAGTAAAGGCCTCGATTTTATTCGTACTTGAAGGTCCAGATTTGACTGCCAGAATCTTTGTTGATGGCAACCAGCAGAGATTCTGGATTGATTGTTGCAATGATCAGAGCATTATCTTGGATTACGGGACTGGAGTAAATGGGTCCGCCTACCGTTACCTGCCACTTGGGTTTGTTTTCAATTGCATCTCGTGCGTAAATGGTACCACTCTGGGTTAAGAAGTAAATTGTATCGTCTGATAGAAATGGGGAAGCGGTGATGGGGCCATCTAATGTATCAGCCCATTGTTGTTCTCCCCTTAGAAGTGTGACGGCATAGACATTCCCTTTCACATCACCGAAGTATACCTGGTCGTGATAGACCGTGGGGCTCCCCCAGACCCAACCTTCCGTGTTAAAGGACCATACCTCTGAACCATTGTCAGTATTCAATGCTACGACTCGATTGCCAAAAGTGCCTACTAGAAGGAGGTCGTCCGTCAGGGTTGGTGTATCGGTGATGGCGGCACTGAGTTCCCGTTCCCAAATGAGATCGCCACTATCGAGAGCGAGAGCGTAGACGAAGTGATCCAAGGAGGTGATATAAACGCGATCCTCTGTAATGAGTGGCTTGGACCAAATCGCCTGTTTGGCTTCGAATTCCCAAACCAAGGATCCATTGGCGAGGTCAAGGACATAGAGGGATCCATCGGCAGAAGGGACAAAGACATGTTCTTCAAAAAGAACAAGTCCTCCGATGATATGTCCAGATGCACCTTCGAACCGCCATTCAACATTGTGATTGGTGGTATTGACAGCATAAACCACATTGTTATAGCCACCTGCAATGAGAAGGTCCTCAGAAACTGCCGGGGGTGAGAAAAAACTCTGTGAGCGTTCAGGCTCGTTTGGAAATCTCCAACGTTCAACACCAGTTTCCGTATTGATGGCGACAATCGATTGATTAAAGGCAAGATAAACGACAGAGTCATCTGCAGAGATTCCAGGCCAGCTAGATGCACCAAAAGCACTTCCAGAGCAGCCTGATAGGAGAATGGTCAGGCTTAATGAGCCCAGGATCAGCATGAGATTAAGTTGTTTTCGCTTTGTTGTCATGGAACTCCTAAGGAACTGGATCATACCCACCGGGGTGGAAAGGTTGGCAGCGAAGAATGCGTTTGAAGGCCATCCATCCACCCCGAATTAAGCCATATTTGGCAATGGCTTGGAATCCAAAGTGTGAGCAGGTTGGATAAAAACGACATGTGCCAGAAGGCAGTATCCGGGAAATAGTCAATTGGTAAAGTCGGATGAATGCCAAAACAACGAATTGAGGAAAATTCCTCCAGGATAGGGGAATCTCCCTCAAGGAAGGTTGGAAGTTATCGCCAGGGTGTTCTGTATATACCGTCATTCTTCCGTTTTTAAGATCTTCGAATGCTTCAGAAGATCTTGTAAAACCTCGCAAATCTGAGGCCATTCAGCATCAATTAGGGGCGCGCGTGCAATTAAGAGTACATCCCATCCAGCGTTAACCTCAGGCAAATAGGAATGGATGGCTGCACGAATCCGGCGTTTCGCTCGGTTTCTCGATACTGCGCTTCCGACAGCTTTGCTGGCTGTGACGCCAAATCGTGTCATCGGAAGCTCATTAGGGGAGGATATCAGAATAACTAACGGGTGGGCATAAGTCTTACCGGTACGCCGCACCCGCTTGAAATCCTTCGATCTCTTTAGCCGGTACTTATGGTTCATTCACTTATGAAATTTTCGTTTCATATTCTGTGGAGCTTTTGTGCATGTGAACATGAACCATTGACCAGTTAACCCCTTAGATCTAGGCCTTCCAATTTAATTTCTTGACATGCTCGTTCATACGCACAGACAGCCTCTTGCGGCCTTTCTGGCGTCGCCTTTTAAGCACGGCTTGACCACCGCGGGATTTCATTCTTACACGGAAACCGTGTCTTCGGATCCGACGGCGGATTTTTGGCTGATAGGTTCTCTTGGGCATACGTCTTACCAGTTTCTCAATTTGTTTTGGATTTGCCGAAGGATTATACCGTACCGAGGGAAGGTGGTCAATCATTCGTATTCATTCAACACATGGGCTTAGATCAAGCCGAAGAGGAAAAGATTGTTAGTTGAAGAAGCTTTTATCCTCGGAGGGGTTGTGAAAGATAGGAAGGGGTTATTGTCCCAATCTTGTGCGTAAGCTATACTCGTCCCGTGACCAGGATTATTACCGTTGCTAACCAAAAAGGGGGTGTTGGAAAAACTACGACGGTTGCCAATTTGGGGGCAGCCATAGCTGAACGCGGCCATCGCGTACTGCTATTAGATTTTGACCCTCAGGCTGCCCTGACGGCCTGGGCTGGGTTAGATCCCTATCATCTCAGCCCAACGACATACTCGCTCCTGATGAAGGATTCTGTCGAGCTGAAGGACATCATCCGTCCAATGAATAACCTTTTGTATCTGGCACCAGCGGGTGTCGATTTGGCTGCGGTTGAGTACAATCTAACAAGTACCAAAGACAGGAACTTTCGATTGAGGAAGAAAATCTCTGGTGACCGATATCAAGTCGATTTTATTTTGATCGATACGCCCCCCAATTTAGGATTGATCACAACGAACGCACTTGTGGCTTCGGATGAGCTTCTCATCCCGGTGCAATGCCATTATTTGGCCATGCGTGGGGTGAGAGCTTTATTAGAAACCGTTTGGCTTATTCACGATCGTTTCCACCAGCAGTTAAAATTGCTGGGGTTGCTGCCGACCTTATTCCAGCCCGAATCAGAACATTCACGGGAAGTCGTTCGAGAACTCCGATCGGTTTTCTCAAAGCGAGTCTTCAACACGGTCATCCACGAGGATGAAGCCCTTGCTAAAGCGCCAGCTGTGAGAAAACCTGTGATCGAGTATATGCCGAATAGTCAGGCAGCAAAAGATTATCGTCAACTTGCAGAGGAGGTGTGCAGTGGCGGCATCCAATGAGGGATCCATCAAAGGGCGGGGAAGGGAAGAGATGCTTCCTGAGCGAGGGGATCCCTTTGTGAATCGGGAGGATCCCTCCTCAAGCAAAGAGTTTGACGAAACAGTTGACGTCCTTCCCCTTGGGATAGAACGAAGTCAGGATGTTAACCATGCCTCTCCAGAGAATAACGATGTCATTGACTATGAGATGCCACGCCCGGACATGAGATTTCGTGAGGATGAGGGTATGCATGCAGTAGGTCCTCCACTTCCTAAAGATTTATTGGATGAAAGTGTTCCGCCCCCAGTTGTTGAACCAGAGCTGCCTCCACCTCCGGATCGTGATATGTCCTCACTTTTGAAAGAACAGGCTTCCATCAAAGGTTCTCACCTCGGTAAGGTTGATGAGATCACATCTACTGCAAAGATAGTCGATCAAAAAATGGATAGTCTCTTAGTCTCCGAGCTAAGATGGAAGAGCCTACATGCCAAAGCAGATCTCTTACGCCAAAGAATGAGCAAGGAGATCGGTAATCCTCATCTGAGAAAATTGCTGTTAGATCAAATTGGTATCGCATGTGATCGAGGCCTGAAAACCAGAGGGGAATTTGAAGAGTCCGAACGTATTCTGAATGAGGTAGAAGGACGTATC
>MGNI01000205.1:3951-6411 GCA_001795115.1 Chloroflexi bacterium RBG_16_48_8
CTTATCTACGAGCTGCTTTTCATGGTTTTATTTATCATCGGTCTCTTCTTTCTTCCCGATGTGGTGAATGATTTGATCCCCCGTTGGTTTTCTGGATTATCATCTGCTGCTTTGCCAGACATCACCACCATGATCAACGCAATGATGTGGGGTGGATTGGGAGGCATTGTCAGTGCGCTTATTGGCTTGTGGGCTCATCATGCATTGAACCAGGAGATCGATCGGCAATGGGCGATTTGGTTTTTCGTCAATCCCTTTATGGGGATTGGGCTGGGAGCTCTCATTTTCTTGCTTCTACGAGCTATATGGTTGGGTTTATTTCCCAGTACCTTGGATCGATTCGAATTTTCGTGGGTTTTATATGCTGTTGGTTGGATTGCAGGATTTAAACAAAACGTATTTTATGATTTGGTCGAACGCGGGATGAAGCTTCTTGAGCCTAAAAGAAGAGGACCCTGATTCAAGGCGGAGAACTTGAAGGAAGAACCAATATCAATCGCAAGCAAGCGGATGGGCATCCGAGCCCATCCCTTTTTTATGAGGATTGTCACAACGATGTGGCATATTACGTCTCCACATTGTGGTGACGCCCCGATCGGAGCGTCATTCCATCAACGATCCTGTCACCCCTCCAGACGTTTGATGTCTGCCCCTAGTTCACGGAGCTTTTTATCAATGTTTTCATAACCACGATCGATCTGCCCTATGTTGCGGATACTAGAGGTGCCTTCCGCAGCCAACGCTGCAATCACCAGTGCCATCCCTGCACGAATGTCGGGACTTTCAAGGTTTTCTCCAAGGAGACGATTGGGTCCAACAACGATGCAGCGATGCGGATCACACAATGTAATGCGAGCTCCCATTGACACTAATTTGTCTGTGAAGAACATTCGGCTAGGGTACATCCAGTCGTGGAATAGCACCGTTCCATTGGATTGAGTGGCGATGACGATGGCAATACTCATTAAATCCGTAGGAAAGGAAGGCCAAGGCATCACATTGATTTGTGGAATGGCTCCACCCAGATCAGGCACGACCTGCAGGGATTGTCCGGCAGGTACCAGGATGTCTTCTCCCTCCGTTTCCCAGGTTACTCCCAGGCGATTTAAAACCAGACGAATCATGTCTAGATAGGAAGGTGCTGCATTGCGAATGCGGACCGATCCCTTGGTCACAGCTGCTGCGCCAATGAAGCTGACCACTTCCAGGTAGTCAGGGCCGATGGAAAATTCGCCCGCATTGAGCTTCTCTACTCCCTGGATATGCAAGGTGTTTGAGCCGATATGCTCAATTTTGGCTCCCAAACGATTTAAGAATTGACAGAGTTCTTGAACATGGGGCTCGGAGGCCGCATTCCGAATGATGGAATGCCCCTTTGCCAGGACCGCGGTCATGATGGCATTCTCAGTAGCAGTTACGCTGGCTTCATCCAGCAGAACATTGGCACCGATGAGTCCCTTGGGAGCCCATAATTTGAACTCTCGCTCACTGTACTTCACTTCGACCCCAAAGGCTTTCAAGGCTAAGAAGTGCGTATCTACTCGGCGTCGTCCAATAACATCACCTCCTGGGGGAGGGAGCTCGATTTCACCTACTCGCCCGAGCATGGGTCCTGCCAGTAGAATGGACGCACGCATCTTTCGGCAAAGGTCTGGGTCCAGATCAGCCTTATGAACCTCTTTCGCCTGAAGTTTCCAAGTATGTTTATCCAGAACTTCAATTTGAATGCCAAGGCTTTGGAGAAGTCGACGCATCGTTTGGATATCTCCAATATCCGGCAGGTTTTTCAGAGTGATCATTTGGTCAGTAAGGAGACATGCCGTCAATAAGGGAAGAGCAGCATTTTTATTTCCGGATGGTGTGACTTCACCATTGAGGGGTTTGCCGCCTTGGATAACAATGGTATTCATAAGGATTCCTTATAAGGGAGATGGTATCAGATTTTTTCAATGAGCTAATGCTTCCATAGAAAGATGAATTTTCCGGTTTCAGATTAGGAGGCAGGGCAATATTGGTTGATCCTTTTCTGGATAACCCAATTCTTTTCTATCCAGGAGACTGAGTTGGCACATGCCTCGACCGATTCAAAATACTTTCCATAGCAATTCTAATGAAGGCTTTCCCAGCGGTCAAACGAAGTCAGGCTGGTTTTATCCCCCAAAAACCCGATCCCATCGCGTCAGTCGGCTTTTAATGGATGAAAATGTACATCGTTGTTGAGTTAACGGATGGCGCGAACAACATCAAGGCCTCAGACTGCCACCCAACACCTGCACACCTCTCACCCTGGAGTGCCCGAAGCAACATCTCCAGAAATGTGGCCTATCATGTGGGGATTAAGAAAGGGGGCAACATCACCGTCAGCTAGATTGGAGAAAGGTTTATGGGGTTTGGCAGCGGCAGGGCTGCTGCCAGACCCCACGTCCCCTCCTCATCTGGAAGCAGTTGCCCCTCATCTGG
>MGNI01000205.1:6461-19038 GCA_001795115.1 Chloroflexi bacterium RBG_16_48_8
AATTCGCCCACATTGTCCTATAAGCGGCTGAATATGGGTCAGTATGGTAGAATTGATGGTTGTGAAAACATCCCAATTTGCACCCCCATCGCGCCCCATCGGCGTAATACAATCACTCATGGCAGGCTTTGATAAAATAGCAGCTAAGCCGTATTTATTGGTTCCGCCTATCCTATTGGATCTATTTTTGTGGTTAGGACCACGTTTGACCATCGCATCCATCTTTCAAGAGCTGATGAATCTCATGGGTATCCCCTATGGGGCGGATGAAGCCATGTTAGGACAGATCGAAATGCTCCGATCCATCAGTTCCAATTTAGGCCAGCGATTGAATCTGTTTGCCATGATAAGTAATCTTCCTGCAGGAATATCGAGCTTGATGACGAGCAGAATGCCTGTGCTTACGCCCTTGGATAGAAGCATGGAGATCCCCGTAGATGGGATGATGGGCGCTTTTTTCTTGTTGGTTGTCCTAATGCTTCTCGGCCAGACGATAGGGACTCAATTCCATTTATGGATCGCCCAACAGGTAGCACCTGGTGAAGAGCTGGCCAAACGATGGACCGCCATTGGGAAGATGATCCTTCTTGCAGTTGTTTTGTATATTGTCTTAATAATATTCGGATTTGGGGTTGCCTTTATCGCCTCCTTGTCCGCTATTGTTCTCCCTTTGTTTGGGCTGTTGGTGGCGTTTTTTGGCTTCACATTTGGGTTTTGGATATTCGTCTATCTCTTTTTCACGCCCCATGGCATTGTGCGCTATGGTATGGGGATTTTCCGTGCAATGATGGAAAGCGCTACTTTAGTACGATGGAATTTACTCCCGGCCGTGGGGTACTTGGGAGCTTCCTTTGGTATCTCTTGGCTCACAAACCAGGCGTGGTTGTTGCCAACTGAGGACTCATGGTATCTCCTTCTGGCTATTGTAGGTCATGCCTTTGTGAGTGCGGCTTTATTGGCAGGGAGTTATGCCTTTTATCAAGGACGGAGGGAATGGTTCTACTCACTTAAGCATGCACAGATCGCACCCGTGGAGCGGGGAGGGGAAGGGTAAAAACCTTCTCTTTTAAATCATTATGCTGCCTGGGATAGGCGGTTTGAACGAGAAATCAGGAGAAACATTGTGACAAAACAAAAGAAGGTCGTAAGCAGCTACGCGGCGAAGGATATCCAAGTACTGGAAGGTTTGGAAGCTGTACGGCGACGACCGGGGATGTATGTGGGTGGCACGGATATCAAAGGGCTCCACCATTTGGTCTACGAGGTCGTCGATAACTCCATTGATGAGGCGTTAGCTGGGGTATGTAAAAACATTGATGTGACCATCCATCCTGACAGCAGTGTTACTGTTGAGGATGATGGTCGCGGGATCCCTGTTGATATCCATCCGGAGAAGAAAATACCCGCGCTTGAAATTGTGATGACCGTTTTGCATGCAGGAGCCAAATTTGGTGGTGACGGATATAAAGTCTCTGGCGGTCTGCATGGGGTTGGTGTATCCGCGGTGAATGCCCTCTCTGAATGGTGTGAGGTGGAAGTGAGGCGGGAAGCCCAAATTCATTTCCAACGCTATGAGCGAGGGGCTCCGGTTGGACCTGTGAAAGTGATCGGAAAGGTGGCTAAAAAGCAGACAGGGACCAAAACGACCTATTTGTTTGATCGTGAGATATTTGTCGGCAATTTGGATTACCGTTTTGAATCCCTCGTTCAACGCTTTCGTGAAATGGCCTTCGTTACAAGAGATGTCAACATCCACTTGATAGACGAGCGTGATGGTCGGGAGATGACTTTCTATTTCGAAGGAGGGATCGAATCTTTTGTGAGGTATTTAAACCGCAACCGGGATGTCTTGCACCGGGTTGTCCATGTCGATAAGGAAGTGAATGGCACGGGGATTGAGGTCGCTTTACAGTATACCGATGCGTATGCGGAGTCAGTCTATTCCTTTGCGAATACGATCAACACAATCGATGGTGGGACACACCTGACCGGTCTTAGAGTTGCAATCACAAGGACCATTAATGACTATGCCAGGAAGAATAGTCTACTAAAGGACGCAGACCCCAATTTTTCTGGAGATGATACAAGGGAGGGACTGACAGCCATTGTTTCTATCAAGCACCGCGATCCACAATTCGAGAGCCAGACGAAGGTTAAGTTGATGAACGCGGAGGTTCAAACCCAGGTCCAGCAGGTGTTGGGAGACGCTTTCAATGAATTCCTGGAGGAGAACCCACGCGCGGCAAAAGCGATCGTGCAGAAGTGTCTGACCTCAGCCAGGGCCAGGGACGCGGCTCGTAAAGCAAGAGATCTTGTCATCCGTAAAAGCGCACTGGAAAGTCTGACATTGCCTGGGAAGCTGGCTGACTGTTCGGAACGTGATCCCAACAAGTGTGAAATCTATATCGTTGAGGGCGATTCAGCAGGTGGTTCTGCTAAGCAGGGTCGGGATCGGCATTTTCAGGCCATCCTCCCCCTTCGCGGAAAAATTCTCAATACCGAACGTGCCCGGCTGGATAAAATCCTATCCAACAACGAGGTCAAAGCCCTTATCTCTGCTTTGGGGACCAGCATCGGTGATAATTTCAGTCTTGAGGGGTTGCGATATGGTCGGGTTATTATCATGACCGATGCGGATGTGGATGGCAGCCATATCCGCACCCTGCTGCTCACATTCTTCTTTCGTTATATGGCTGAGTTGATCGAGAGTGGTCATCTTTTCGTCGCACAACCACCTCTCTATCGAGTGGACTATAAGAAGAAAGTCCACTATGCATACACAGAAGGGGACTTGGAACGTATGTTGAAAGAACTCAAGGTGGGCTCGGATAAGGTCGGTTTGCAACGGTATAAGGGTTTGGGTGAGATGAATCCTCAACAGCTATGGGATACCACCATGGATCCTGCCATCCGAACACTGCTTCTGATTACCATCGAGGATGCAGCTGCAGCCGATCGAACCTTTGACATGCTCATGGGTGCCAAGGTGCCGCCACGAAAGCGGTTCATTCAAACCCATGCTCGTGAAGTGCGAAACCTGGATATCTAAGTGGAAGATATTCGCTCTTAAGTTGGTGCAGGTGGAGTGCCTTACAATTGATGCTATCGTATGAATGGGGTATTGAATGAGAAGGTGGTGCGGGGTAGGCAGATCCCCGCACCACCATCATTCTCACCATGAAAGCCCATCCTGCAGCATTTCCGGGAATGCCTTAAGCGGGTATTCTCACTCGACTGGGCTGAGAAGTTAGATTACAATCAAAAACTCCGTGAAGAGGAAATTTATCTCAATAAAATTTAAGACTGTCCGAATAGGAGCATTTCCCCAGTTGGATAGTGTGAAGTTCTTCTCTGTCCAGCTTCCCTGTTGTGACCTAGGCAAACCGCCGAAAGTATTTTGATAAAATGAGTTGCCTGAATGGCGGTTTGCTTAAGTGATTGGCCAGGTTTTACGTTCGCTGTTTGTCAAATTACTTCCGGCCAATCACCTAGAAACCATTTCGGGCAGTCACATTCTGGAGAGGCTAATTCATGAGTGATGAGAGAAAAAACAAGGTGCGAGTGGCCATCATAGGTGTTGGCAATTGCGCCTCCTCCTTTGTCCAGGGGGTTCACTTTTATAAGGATGCCGTAGAGGGTGAGGAAGTCCCAGGGTTGATGCATGTTAATTTGGGAGGTTATCATATTCGTGATATTGAGTTTTCAGCTGCCTTTGATGTCGTCGCCACAAAAGTGGGAAAGGATCTGAGTGATGCCATCTGGGCACACCCCAACAATACCATTCAGTTCGCGAAAGTGCCCAAATTAAATGTGAATGTTTATCGCGGAATGACGCATGATGGGCTTGGCAAATACTTAAAGCAAGTTGTAGAAAAAGCTCCAGGTCCAACGGATGACATTATCAAGATCCTGCAGGAAACCAAAACAGATGTTGTTGTGAATTTCATGCCCGTTGGTTCTGAAATGGCGACCAAATGGTATGTGGAGCAAGTCCTTGAGGCGGGATGTGCATTTGTCAATTGCATCCCTGTTTTCATCGCCAGTTCTGAATATTGGGCAGGACGATTTGAAGCTGCCAACCTACCCATTATCGGAGATGATATTAAAAGCCAGGTGGGGGCTACCATCACACACCGTGTTCTAACCAATCTATTCCGTGATCGGGGTGTCCATTTGGATCGGTGCTACCAGCTCAATTTCGGTGGAAATATGGATTTCTACAATATGCTTGAAAGAGAGCGATTGGAGTCCAAGAAAATTTCTAAGACCAACGCGGTCACAAGCCAATTGCCTTACGATATCGGCCAAGAGAATATCCATGTTGGCCCCAGCGATTATGTCCCCTGGCTGACGGATCGCAAGTGGTGCCATATCCGCATGGAAGGACGTGCCTTTGGCGATGTCCCGCTGAATCTTGAATTGAAACTGGAGGTTTGGGATTCTCCCAACTCGGCAGGTGTCGTTATCGATGCTGTTCGCTGCGCGAAATTGGCATTGGATAGAAAGTTGAAAGGACCGCTTCTTGACCCGTCATCTTATTTTATGAAAACACCGCCGGTTCAGTACACGGATGATGTCGCCCGAAGGAAGGTTGAAGCCTTTATTGCCAAGAAGACGAAATGAACTTAACTTTGTTGAGCCTTTGATCTTAGGAGAGGATGAAGATCTTTTAGGCAAAGCGTGGATGAAAAATGATATCTTCGGATGCGAGCCATAAGTAGGCTCGCTTTCCTTGTGTAATGGAGGGCAATTGATGATTGGGGGGTGTAAGAACCAATCAATCGAACTCCGGCTTGGTTTTAAGGAAATGATTAAATTCGGACCCATAATCTCCAAAGATCAATTACAATTCCATTAAGTCATCATTCTACAGATATGATCCATGTACTTTTGATAGCTCTCAAGTTGGGAGTACAAAAGCAGCATTGAGTGGAATGCTCACCAGTCAAAGGATGGCTTGATAAGGAGAAGTCTATGTTAGAAATCACAGAAGCAGCCAAGGAAAAAATTCAAGAGTTGATGGAAGTGAATAAAAAGCAAGGCTATGCACTTCGTGTAGCAATTGCTGGACGGGGCTCGCAGGGCTTTATGTATCAGCTTGGGTTTGTCAATTGGGATAACAAATCCAGTGAGGATTCTGTTGTAGATCTTGACAGTATTCATGTGCTTGTCGATTCGGATACGCTTCCTAATCTACGGGGCTCGACCCTGGATTATGTCGAAGATGATTTCCAAAAAGGGTTCTCTATTGAAAATCCGAATCCTCTCTGGAGCGATCCGCTCTCTTTGAGAGTACAGACGGTCTTGGATGAGCGAGTCAATCCGGCTTTGGCATCGCATGGCGGATTTATCTCCTTGGTGGAGGTGAAGGACGACAAAGCATATGTTGCTATGGGTGGTGGATGCCAGGGATGTGGAATGGCCAGTGTCACTCTCAATGATGGCATTATTGTGATGATTAAGGACGCCGTACCTGAAATCTCTGAAGTTGTGGATGTCACCAACCATTCTATGGGGAAGAATCCATTTTATCGATCGCCTCAAGAGGAAAAATCAGCGGTCGCTGAATAGAGGCCCACATACCCTTTGTAACCAAACAGCTCCCTCATGGTGCAGGGAGCTGTTTCATTAGGATGGCCCGATAGCCTGCGGCAGGTTTCCGTTTTGAAGAGAGCCATAGAATAGAAACCTGCCGCAGGTTATAATTCAGAAACACCTTCGTTTCTCTGGTTTTTACCTAAGTATGCTTCAAGATCGATGAGGATCATTTCCTCTTTTGGACTCCATTAATAAATCAACCGTAAGTCTCTATTTCAATCCTCAATGATTTGAATCTCTTGGGCTAGAAACCCGCAGCCGTCGGCAATGCCATTACCAGTGATCCTGACACGCATCCCTTGATCCAAATTCAATATCGTTATTCTATTTCCATCCGCATCTTCAATCTGAGCGCGAAGGGAGACAGAAAAGCGTGGAAATGGATCCTCTTCCAGCCAGAGCATATATCTTCCTTGATAAATGCGATCGATCACACCTTCTATGGTTCTCAGGTCCGCATTAGGTCGAATGGGGATCACTTCTCCATTTGAGGTGATTACACTTTTCCCATGGTCATACCAAGAAAGCAGGTAGGAGGCATCCCGCCTAACACAGGAGTATTGTTCGACAACGTTCTCAAAATTTTCAGAGAAACTATAAACCCAGGTGACAGCCTGCTGACTCTCTGCAATATGGATCTCATCGAAGACAAGCGTCCTGGTCTCTGGATCCCAGAAGAGTTTTCTCTCTGGCATCACCCATACTCTATTGCCGTCGGGGATGTTTGGAATGAATGGACCTGAGCCATCCGCTTTGGCCACTTTGAGGATTGAACTGGGGAAGAGAAGGAGTTGTTCGTCCATTACCCATTCAGGGCGGCCATAGGCATTTTCTGCCAACATCCTCGGTTCCTGAGGTGAAGTAGGGATCACATACAGGATTTCGTTCTTAACATATGCCAGCTTATCACCTTTCGGTGACCACGAGATACAACAGGCATCCATCTCGGAGTCGTATCTCTTGATGTTCGCAAGGGATGTAACCTGGTCTGGTCCCGTAATCAAACCAATTGTTCCGTCCCTCATGATGACAGCTAATCCTTGATGCCCCTGATTGTCCACTTCTGGAGCCCACTTGGCTTCGAGGACTCCGCCTGGGATCCATTTCGTGCTCAAATCCGTCCGGAAGTCATAAACCCAAAGAGAGTAGTTGCCAACCCAGATATCAGGATCATTAGGTCCGGCCGTATATTCTGTACCGTATAACAGCTTCCCAGTCTGATTGCTGTAATCCCAAAATAAACCTTCCACGGGTGACTGTGCCCAAAGAGGCTCAGACGATCCTCCACATTTGACCCATAATGGAAGATCCAGCCATCCATCGACTGCTGACGGATAAATCTGGTCCGGATAGGGCCTACACTGATCCGGAAGATCGGGAGGAGGTGTCTCAGAAGGGGTTTCTTCTTGTGGTATTTCCATGGTGGGTGTAGCTGTAGGAATGTCCTCTGGCACCTGAGCCTCTGTTGGCGACAATGTGGGGGTCGCATCCGCTTCAGGGGTCGGGGCAGTCGGAGAGAGTCCGGGGAAATTACAACTGACCAGTGTAATTGTCATAAGGAAAAGAAGGAACCAAGCGTTAGGCCTTATCAGCGTTCTCGGTTTCAGCATGGGAATTCACTCCTGATCGAAGAAAGAATATGCTTCCACATAAACATAACACCTTTACGAACGTCCTTCAATTCCCAAGTAGCATGTCCCCTCCTCGCATAAAATCTGAATCTTATAGGCAAAGAGCGAAAGGGTGTTTGGGGAAAGCATTCGGGTTGTTAATTCCATGGTCATCCCTTTCTGGAGGGCTTCCAATGTGGTTATGTTTCCATTTGTATCGAGAATTTGTGTTTGATCACTGATCAATACATTGGAAAATTGGTAAAAAAAACTAACAGGAGATTTCGATTCTGCCCAGACAAATTCAACACCAAGACGATTATCCTCAATCGATGTGATTCTTGCCTCAACGGTAAAGATATCGGATGATGGCGAAATCCTTATCTCTGTTCCTGAGGCGTCGAGGATAGTTGTGCCCGGTATCTCCCAAGTGAAAGGGGCATCGAATTCGCCGTCGAGAAATTGCAGATTGACGATGGAACGAAGATCCTCTGAGAGTTCATAAACATATAGCGTTCTGGTGTAAGGCTCATTAAGGGGATTGCTTGTGTGGAATACCAGGAGCCGGCTTTTTCCATCCCACAGTATCTGCATAACCTGTTCAGAACTTTGAGCTCTTTTAGTGATGTATCGCATCTCCTCAGGGATAATTAAACCTGAGCCATCCAGTTTAACAATTTTGATGGGGGAACTGGGACAAATGATGGCATTTTGTTCAAGCGCCCAAGCCGGGGTCCCATAAACCTGCTCTGCTAATTTCCTCGGCTGGCCTGCACGGACAGAAACGATATAAAGGATCTCATTTTTGACAAACGCAATTTGATCACCTGCCGGGGAGAAGGAGAAATAATCGACATTCTTTCCAATCTCGCTACTCTGAAAAGGTCCAGAAAGGATGAAGAGGGTTCCATCCTCTTGGAGGATAGCTAACTTCTGTATCCCTTCGACATCTTTTATAGGAGACCATTTCGCACTTGTCACCTTCCCATCCCACCACTTCTCACTGAATCCGATCCAATAATCGTAAACCCATAGGCCACTTTCTACATGATTGGGAGGTCCATAAGCGAATCGACCTGTAAGAGGAGTGTAATCAAATAAGACCATATCCCCAACTGGAGAGCGAGAGTAGGTAACTTCACCCTTGCATTGATTCTGGATGACCCATGCCGGATAGCTTAAGGTTTGTGTGCTCCCAAGGTATTGGATGTTATCCGGGAAAGGCTCACAAAGTTGCTTGGGACTTAAAGTGGGTGTTGGGCTGGGTCCTGGGGTTGATGTCGGTTGACCAGCAATTTGGGTATATTCAGCAGCCAGGGTTGCACGGACAGTGTCTGGTTGAAAAAGGTCGAGAGTGCGCGTAGGGAGGATCTGATGGGTAGGTGTTGGAGTCGTTGTTGGAAAAGACGCCGCTCCAACATTTTGAGTGCTCGCTTTCATAACACTTTCTTCATTTGAAATTTTTCCCGTGGTGCAGCCAACAAGAACGGAAACCAGCAGCATCACAAAAAGCAGCATTTTGTCAGGATTGGAATACCTTCTCTTAACCATGGGGCATACTCCAGAATCATTTTTATTCTGTCTGAACCTTAGCATCTGGAGTTTACCGAGATATTACTTTGAGATATCAAATTTGTAATGACCTCCGCATTCCTATAAATTAAAAGTGGTCCCACTAGACCGGGACCACCTGGTACACACCTGTAAATATCATTCCCTATTCATCAAGGATCTGAATACTGCTCGCTAAACAACCTCTTAAAATTGGGCGACAGTGTACTTTTACATTTGTGTCGGATTTTGTTTCAAATTCGGAAAGAGAGATTTGACTGCCATTGCTAGTAAGTATCTGTGTGTCCTCTCGCAGATAGATCCACTCGAAACCTTGCCCGGACGGATTCAAAATAAGTGTTTGGTCATTGAGGGAAAAGTGGTCAATGTGGGCTTCTAAAATGTATTCCTCCGGTCCAGGGATCACGTTGAAAATTCCTCCCCACCCGATAACGCTCTGACCAGGTATCCACCAGCCGTCTATTTTTAAATTCTCACCCACATAGCGGATTTGCCAGATCATGGTCTTCATGTCATTGGATAGCTCAAGGACCCAAATTCTTCCGGAGACATCCATCTCGAAAGGACGATCCGTATAGACAAGGAGCTTGCGTTCGGGCCATCAAAGGATGATTTCAGCAGGTCTATCTGAGGGGAGTGTTCCATCCGGTCTGGTTGGGGTGAAGGATCCGGAACCATCCAACTTAACAATGCGCAAAGGAGCAGCGGAGACAATGATGGCTTCATGCTCTAATTCCCACACGGGCGTGCCAGATACCCCCTCTTCCAACTTCCTTGGTTGTCCCCCATCAATATCAATAATATACAATGCTTGATCCTTGATATATGCGATCGTTTCTCCGTCGGGTGACCATGAGAGGTGGCTGGCATCCCCGATCATCGCGATCGCTGTTGTTTGAGATGGATGAGTGATCAACTTGAGCTCGCCGTCCGCCTGTGGAATCGCCAGCTGTTGGGAGCCAGACTCGGAGGATGAAAGTGGAGACCACTGGGCAGTGATGACCTCCTCGTCAAGCCATTGCTGGTTGGAACCTGTCCAGAAGTCGTAGACCCAGAGCGTACGCTTTTCATCCCCATATGCAATCCGTCCTGTCCTAGGAGTGTAATCCCAAAAGAATGCGAGCCAATCATTGAGTGGATCGGGTAAAGGTAGGGAGGTGGCTTCTGTACCACACCGTACAAATAGTGAGTCCCACAAAATATCATAGATCGCATCTGGAAAAGGCTTACAGTCAGGTTCACTTGTCTGTGTGCTTGATGGTAGCGGTGTGCGGGTTAGGCTCCGTGTAGGTTGGGTATAAGCAGATTCTTCCGTTTCGAGTCTTCCCTGAGTTTGCAAATTTGGTTCTTCATCGTCGGTGGATTCTGTAATGGCTGGTGACATGGATGTTGGTTGAGTCTCCAGAGGTATATTCATCTCTATAGGGAGCGAATCCGCTTCTTCTTTGGATCTTGAAAGCGTGCAGCTGACAAGAGCGGAAAAAATTAGAACAATAACCAGCATTTGAGAGGGAATTTTTCTTCCTAGGTCCATCGTATCTCTGCTCCTAAACGAATTAATTTCACCTTCACAGGCTATATCGAACACATTACCCAATGTTGACAAGAATATTACAACATTGAATTGCGATAAGAACAGGTTGATTTCCGCTGAAGTCATTAATTCATCATAAATTTGACCCTCCAATCCGGGATTCGGGAGGTTGTGATGGGTATCTTGCTTTTGGGGGAATGGGTCCAGATCAGGGAAGAGGGGGGCAACAATCGTCAATTGAACTACGGACGCCAGTCCAGGAAGGACTGCAGGATGATCAAGTTCTGTTCGAAGTCGGTGTCCCAGTGGGAAGAGAGCTCTATGTCGATGGCAGCAACCCCGTTGTCCGCAGCCCAATCTGTCAAGGTTCCCGTGTATTCACAGCCGATGTCGATGTGGGGATAGGGGTAGTTGCTCACAGAGGCAATAGCTTCTGCTAAGCTTAAGGACTCCTGTGTGGAGGGTTTTCCACCGGCGAAAATGCCCAGGCCAGCAGAATGATAGCTTATCAAGGCGTCCATATTGGTATCAAGGATGTATTGCATGAGAGCCTGGGTTTCGGGTTCAGACCCAGGCTGGGGTCCGGCGGTTAGTGGTACGAGATCCCAGCAGTTCGGTTTGGGGATATCTGAGGTCCATGAGGAATCCCAATTTCTGTTCAGATCTACCTGATTGGCATTCCCTCTACCCCAGGGACTGTCAATCAGGGTAGCACCGTCTGGATTGAGCGATCTTAAGATATGGATCGATAGGCGTGGATGAATCATTTCCGGATGTTCATCAAGATATGAAATGAGCTCATCTGCGAGAGCGATGGTATTCCACTCATAACCGCCATGAATGCCCGCCACGATCAGGAGATCTCGAGGTCCGCTTCCGAATTGAAACACTTCCAATGGACGCCCCTCAACGGAATACCCGATGATGAGATTTTTCTGATACAAGTAAAGTGGAATTGCTGGCGTAGGTGTGGGAGTGATCAAAAGATCTTGGATCGAGTTGAGAATGATCTTGGTAGGCAGGCTTTCAGGTGTAGGGGTCCATACTGGAGGGAGGAGGTGAGCAACGTGTGGAGCGCTTTGGCGGTTTGGATTTATAACAGAATTTGCTGCAGCCGATGCAATGCTACAACCAGTGAGGCTGAGCAGCAGCATCGCGATCAATAAGATGATCAAAGTTGTTCTTGATCTTCTACGACTTATTTTGAACCATTGCATTCCACAAAAAATACACAAATCCAATTTCACACCTACGCAAATTTGTTTTCTTGACTTTCATTCTATGATCCATTGTACCTGAGTTAAATATTTCTAACAGAAGGAAATTGGTCATGGTTATGATTGGCAGGGACAAGGTAAGAGAAATTCTTGATTATGTCCTCGTTATAATTGAGAGGCGTTCCCGGTGGTCAAAGCAAGAGCACTTTGTTAAAATTATCCCAGCATCATAAACCTGCGATCACTCAATCGGATGGCAAATGCCTCTCGAAATCAATGAAATCCTCAACGGTCGCTACCGGATCGAAAATGTCCTTGGTCAAGGGGGGATGGGAGCCGTATATAAAGCGCTCGATATCAACCTTGGCGTAGCTGTTGCCGTTAAAGAGAATCTGTTTATTACGGAGGAGTATGCGCGTCAGTTCCGCCGGGAAGCAACCATCCTTGCAGGCCTTCGGCATCCTAACCTTCCCAGAGTAACAGACCATTTTGTTATGGAAGGGGAGGGGCAATACCTCGTCATGGATTTTGTGGATGGTGAGGATTTAAGGGAGCGTCTTGAAAGGAATGAACTTGTAAGCGAGGCAGAAGGACTGCCATGGTTTCTTGAGATTTGCGATGCCCTGGCTTATTTGCATTCCCGGCAACCACCCATTGTGCACCGGGACGTCAAACCTGGGAATATCAAAATTACACCCGAAAATCGAGCTGTCCTGGTTGATTTTGGTCTGGCCAAAGTCGCTGGGGGAGGCATAAGCACTACAACGGGCGCTAAGGCCATGACCCCCGGATTCTCCCCTCCAGAGCAATATGGTACAGGACCGACGGATGCACGCACGGATGTTTATTCCTTGGCAGCCACTTTTTATGCCGCTCTCAGTGGAGAGGTCCCGGAAGATGCTTTAGAACGGGCAATGGGGCGAGAGGTTCTCACACCGCTCCAAAGACACAAGCTAAAGATCAGCCCAGGGATCGCACGGGCTGTTGAGAAGGCACTATCCATTTCCCCGGACGAACGCTACCAGAGCGTAACACAATTCGCGTCT
>MGNI01000205.1:19059-20565 GCA_001795115.1 Chloroflexi bacterium RBG_16_48_8
TGCGGGGATGACAACGATCTCACATCCGCTGCCAAACCTAATTCCAACCGAGAGAAGCCGTCAATATGCGGATACAGCAACAATGCGTGCGCAGGTTGAAACCACCCCCTCGCACCGCAAGAGATGGCCTATTCTCACAGCTTTGCTTGCTTCCGTTATGATTATTACTGCAGGGATCATCATAGGCAGACCAGCCATTGAAGCCAGTTTGGCGGCGCTGCTCGCGACTCCAACCCAGCAGGTGCCGATAAATACAAACCATCCCGAGAAATCCCCTCAACCAAGTTCAACAGAATCCATCTTCGTTCCAAATGCAACGGATACAGAGGAAGTGAGTAGAGATGAGACGGTTTCCCCCACAGAAACCGCCACAGAAGAACCCACTTTGGAACCCACCCCTGCTTCGACCCCTATCGGTGGGGGTGTAGGCCAGATTGCCTTCGCTTCTGATCGTGAGGGTGTCCCTCAAATTTTTCTGATGAATGTGGACAGCACAGGATTGCAACAACTCACCAATTTGCAAGATGGGGCTTGCCAACCAGCGTGGTCACCGGATGGGACGCAGCTCCTTTTCATATCACCGTGTCGTGAAAATCGCGAACACTACCCTGGCTCAAGTATCTGGCTCCTATCTTTAGATATTTTAGAAACCAGTCAATTACCGACCATCCCCGGCGGAGGGGATTATGATCCCGCTTGGGATCCGAATGGCGAACGAATTGCATTTACCTCTTTACGGGATGGATGGCCGCAGATTTATCTCATGAATCTGGATGGGAGTGATCTACAGAACATCAGCAATGGATACGAAACAGATTATCAACCTGCTTGGGATCCTCGTGGGACGAACCTGCTGTTCACAGGGGTTCGTGGCGATGTTTCCGAGATCATGATCATGCCAGAAACTGGAGGGAACGAACAACTTTTTTCGATGGCAGAAAGCCAGGGTCATACGCATGCAGATTGGTCTAAGGATGGGGAATTCATACTCTTTGAACGGCAGCTGGGGAACATCCCGCGTCTGGTCGCAAAACGATTTGGAGAAAGGTTAAAAGTTGCCAATCAGGTTTGTCTGGAAGGATCCAGGGGTTCTCAACCTATGGCAGAGGGGAAATGGTCTCCAGATACACGCTGGATCGTTTTTGAGACTTGGCCCAATGGGGTTGAGCATGATATTGCCATCATCTCCTCCAATTGCTCGAACTATACCCATCTCACTTCAGATCTATATCGGGATTTTGATCCAGTCTGGCGTCCGTAGTACTATATCTTTGGTTGGAACCAAATACAGGAAAGGTGTCATCCCTGATGGGGAACTCCTTCCTTGCTGTCACTTGTCTCCTTCAGGGATAATCGTTCTGGTATTTCGCTTTGTGTCATTCCTGGGCAATCTTCGAATTCATGAACCAATCAGATATGGTTCATCATAAATCAAATTCAGGGGAGCAGATTATGAGCGCAAAAATCATTGATGGGAAAGCTATAGCAGAGAAAATCAGGGAGGGC
>MGNI01000206.1:0-3059 GCA_001795115.1 Chloroflexi bacterium RBG_16_48_8
TTCCGCAGCACCGGGTGCATCCAGCCGATCACCGCCAGGCGTTGCCCCTGGGCCCCGCGTCTGTCAGTCTTTGACGTTCAATGACTCAGCGGCGACCGACCGCCAACGTCGCAACCGCAGCGCATTGGAGGTCACCGTCATAGAGCTGGTGGCCATGGCTGCCGCCGCGATCACCGGATTGAGCAGGAACCCAAAGAAGGGGTACAGCACCCCCGCCGCCACCGGGATGAGCAAGGTGTTGTAGAAGTAGGCCCAAAACAGGTTCTGCTTGATGTTCCGCATGGTGGATTTCGAAAGGGCCGTTGCCACGACCACGCCGCGCAGGTCTCCGCTGATGAGGGTGATGTCCGAGGCTTCCATGGCGACATCCGTACCGGTGCCAATGGCGATTCCCAGGTCAGCTTGAGCCAGAGCAGGAGCATCGTTGATACCATCACCCACCATGGCCACCGTTTTCCCTTCCGTTTGCAGCTTCTTGACCTCTTCGGCTTTGTCCCCCGGGAGAATCTCAGCCAGAACGCGATCGATTCCGACCTGGCGTGCAATGGCCTCGGCGGTCCGAGGATTATCCCCAGTGATCATAATCACTTCCATACCCAAGTCATGCAGGGCTTTTATGGCTTCCACCGAGTTGGGTTTGAGTGTATCCGCCACGGCCACAACCCCGGCTGCCACCCCATCGATAGCCACATACATGGGCGTCTTGCCATGCTCGGCGAGAGCCAAGACCTCGGATTTCAGTTCATCAAGAACGATGTTCTCCCGCTCCATCAGCTTCTTATTGCCGACCAGCACATGCCGTCCGTCCACCTGGGCCTGAATGCCATGACCGGGAATCGCCTCAAACTCGCTGGGTTCTACAAGCTCCAGGCCACGTTCCCTGGCTCCCTCGACGATGGCTTCTCCCAGCGGATGCTCAGAGACTCGCTCTGCGCTTGCCGACAATAGCATCACCTCATCTTGGCTGAAACCATTGTAGCTAGACACATCTGTTAGGGCAGGCTCGCCTTTGGTTAGGGTTCCCGTCTTATCGAAGATGATGGCGTTGACCTTGTGCGCTGTCTCAAGGGCTTCTCCACTGCGGATCAGAACGCCGTTCTCCGCTCCTTTGCCGGTTCCAACCATGATGCTGGTTGGCGTCGCCAATCCCAAAGCGCAAGGGCAAGCGATAATCAGAACCGCCACAAAATTCACCAATGCAAAAGTGATTGATGGTTTTGGACCAAAGAAGAACCAGATCGCCGCAGTCAAGATGGCGATGACAATGACGACTGGCACGAACACGCTGGTTACCTTATCGACCAGTCGCTGGATGGGGGCCTTGGAACCTTGGGCTTCCTCGACCAGCTTGATGATCTGGCTGAGGGCCGTGTCCTTGCCCACTTTTGTGGCCTCGAACTTGAAGGCTCCCGTGCGATTGATGGTGGCGCCGATAACCTCATCACCTACCTTCTTATCCACGGGCATCGATTCTCCGGTGACCATGCTCTCATCGAGTGCGGATTGGCCCTCGACAATCGTGCCATCCACTGGAATCTTCTCGCCTGGTCGGACCAGTATGATGTCTCCCGCCACAACACTTTCGATTGGCACGTCCACCTCCTGGCCGTCTCGGATCACCCTGGCAGTCTTGGCCCGAAGACCCATTAGCTTGCGGATAGCTTCGCTAGTTTGGCCTTTGGCCCGAGCCTCCAGAAGGCGACCGAGCAAGATCAGGGCGATGATGATGGATGAAGTGTCGAAGTAGATCTCCGCCAATCCTGCCGGGAAGACTCGAGGCACGAATGTGGCCACGGCGCTGTAGATGTAGGCCGCGCTCGTACCCACGGCGATCAGCGTATTCATGTCGCTGGTCTTGTGCCGGGCGGCACCCCAGGCACCCCGGTAGAACTGCCAGCCGGCCCAAAACTGCACAGGTGTGGTGAGGACCAAGAGCACCACCCAGTTCTGGAATAACTCTGGAACCCACGGGAACCAGGCAGGATAGCTGCCCAGGAAGATGGGCACGGAAAGAATAGAGGCAAAGAGCAGCTTCCGCTTGAGCATGCTTAGCTCTTTCTTCCTTGCGAGGCGCTCGCGATCTTCCAGAGTCTCTTCCCCCAGAACTTCTGTTTCCAGCACCTGATAACCGACATCGGCAACCGCCTTCCTGAAGTCGGCTAGCCCGGCAACTCCGGGCACATAGGTTACGCTGGCGCGTTCAGTAGCCAGGTTGACGTTGGCCTCCACCACTCCAGGAACATCACTTAGTGCACCTTCCACGTGCCCGACGCATGAGGCACAGGTCATGCCGCCAATCGGTAGCATGATTTTCTCAACGGGGATGTCATATCCGGAATCTCGAACGGCCTGCACCAACTCCATGAGCTCGACATCACCGTCTGCGAATTCGACACTCGCTCTTTCCGTTGCCAGATTCACATTGACACCTGCGACACCCTCGACCTTGCTCAATGCTTTCTCTACATGCCCCACGCAAGAAGCGCAGGTCATTCCTTGAACTGGTAAAACGATTTGTTTGTCGTTCATAGCATTTACTCCTTCATCTCCGATCGGATCGTCAAATTCTCTGTTAGTTGCTCGTCATCTTCCTTTATAAGGCTATAGCGTGAAAAGGCTTGATATTCTGTCAAGATTTTCCCCAACTCGAACAATGCATCTTCTCGCTGTTTCTGATCCATACTTTCTAATACTATTGACCAATTACTCGTCAAGTGTTCTTCTATCACCAGACTGACCACTTTATCCAATGCCCCTTGAAGGGCTTTCACTTGATGGATGACAGAGAGGCAATTACTGTCTGTTTCAACCATTTTGGCCACACCGCGCACATGGCCTTCAATACAACGTAATCTACGTAAAACTTCATCTTGACTTTCTGGCTTCATTCTGTCCTCCCGCCACGCGAAGCTTGATTGCATTGTCGTAATTGCCCTTCATCCAGGCTCATCCATTTCATCCTACGATAAATATTGAGATACCGTAACGGTACCTATGCCTGCCTTGAAATAGGCAATCTGCACGGTATCTTAATGAAGTATCAATTGACTGATCCTGAT
>MGNI01000206.1:3106-8586 GCA_001795115.1 Chloroflexi bacterium RBG_16_48_8
TCACGCCACATTGGGACAACCATCAAAGTGAGAATGATTAGGTCATTTCGCCTGTATGAAGCAAGCATATCCACACTGTCCGTTTTGCTCCTTTACCCGTATTCTTATGAAATGACAATCTCTGTAGCCGTGAAAAACTTACTTCAAGACAAGGTTCGCATTTTGCTTTCTGCAACAGGCGTTGCCCTGGCTGTCATGCTCATCCTTGTCCTTAATGGTTTTGTGACTGGCTTGTACCAGCAAGTCAGTGCCTATTTGGACAACTCCCCAGGAACGCTGGTCATCACCCAACGCGGGGTGACCAATATGTTGGGCGCCACTTCTCTTATACCAACTGACACAATGGATCGAGCTCTTGAGTTGCAAACTGTTGCCGACGCTGTCCCCATCCTTTCCCAATTCGTCATTTTGAACCTTCACGATCTCAAGCAACCTGCCTATTTGATCGGCTACCCAGGTGGTCCCGGCACACCAGCTTCACGCGGCGGTCCATGGAACATCATCCAGGGCCGTGAACCTCTCACCAATGGGGAGATGGTGTTCGACCAGGTTTTAGCAAAACGGCATAACCTTAGGTTAGGGGATCGCTTTGAGTTGATGGGACAGGAATTTAAAATCGTTGGCCTTTCTGATGGAACAACCTCGTGGATGACCAGCTTCATCTTCCTGAGGAAAGTAGCGGTCGAGGAGCTGCTTCGCGCTCCTGAGGCAACTAGTTTTCTATTGGTGAGCCAAGAGCCCGGGATAGACCAGGCTCAAGTTATCAATCAATTAAAGCAGTTAGAGGGGATTGAAGTGTTGCCCAAGGAAACCATCGTCGCCAATGACACCAAGCTGTTAGTGGAGGTGTTCAGCACGCCACTGCAGCTCATGGCCGGGATCGCCTTCTTTGTGGGGGTTTTGGTTGTCGGTCTGGTGATCTATACCGCCACCATTGAACGACAACGGGAGTATGGTGTGTTGAAATCCATCGGTGCCTGTAACCGGTTCTTATACAAGCTCGTTATCATACAAGCAACCGTTGCAGCCGCACTCGGTGCAATCGCTGGGATTGGGTTTGCCCTTGGACTCGCAAAGACAATCATGCACTTTCGTCCGGAGTTTCTTATCATTTTTGAGTCGGATCTTATCTGGTTGGCTTTAGGAAGTAGTTTTGCGATATCCCTACTGGCCGCCATTGTCCCAGCAAGGACCATCGCAAAGTTGGAACCCGCAATGGTATTCCAGAGAGGAAGATAGCAGTGTTTCGTCTGGCTTATAGGAACTTATTTCAATCGACCATACGTCTCACGATCTCTGCAGGTGGAGTTGCCTTGGCCCTGCTATTGGTTTTTTCGTTGGACGCCATCCTGGCTGGCTCAGAACGCCAGATGACCGCCTACATCGATGATACTGGAGCTGATCTGTTTATCTCCCAAAAAGGGGTACGCAATATGCACATGGCATCCTCTTCAATCCCACGCAATACAATTGATGCGGTAATGGATGTTGATGGGATTGAGCAGGCAACCCCAATTCTCTACCTGACCAATGTCATCGATGTGGGTGAGCAACAGTTCCTCGCATATATTATCGGCGTTGAACAAGACGCTCCTTTTGGAGGGCCATGGGATCTTTTTAAAGGGCGTTCAAGTCCCAACCCGGGGGAAATTATCATTGATCATACCGTTGCACAGAAATCCAACCTGATCTTAGGGGACAATGTTGATGTGCTTGGTCGCAGCTTTAAAATCGTTGGATTGGCCAAGGGGACAACCAGCATTATCAACTCGGCAGCTTTCATCAGCCTGGAGGACTTCTTTCAAGAACGGGGAACGGACCAAGTGATAAGCTACCTTCTCGCAACGGTTACCGAAGGGCAATCCCCTAATGTTATTGCTAGGCGAATCGAAGCTGAGATATCTGGAATAACTGCGTCCCCACGTGCCACCTTTTCATCAGGAGAGGCTCGCATTATCGAGGACATGGGGGCGGACATCATCTCCTTAATGAATTTGATTGGGTTTCTCATTGGGTTAGCCGTGACGGGATTAACGACCTACACGGCGACATTGGCAAGACGATCCGAATATGGCATGTTAAAAGCACTTGGAGCAAGGAACATCCACTTATACACAACCGTCGTATGGCAAGCCCTGATCAGCGTCACGATCGGATTTATCATCGCCATTGGGCTAACCTTCCTGTTGAGTGTTGTGATCCCGTTTATCTCACCGGAAGTGGGGTTGATTGTGACATGGAGTTCAATGACAAAAATTGCCCTTGCAGCAGGCGGGATTGCATTGGTTTCCGCCATTTTACCCATCTGGCAGATAGCCAAGCTGGACCCTGCCATGGTATTTAGGAGCTAAAGAATGAAGAATGCCTTGGACAAAAATCACATGATTGAACCTTGTATAGAAAAAAGTCATCAAGCAACACTGTTTGCAAAAAACATTACCAAACGCTACGGAACCGGATCTACAGAAGTGATCGCGGTTCGGGACGTATCCCTTATGATCCAACCGGGCGAGGTTGTGTTGATCATGGGACCCTCAGGTTCAGGGAAGACAACGCTGCTTTTGATCCTCGGCGCCCTCCTCAAACCAACCCACGGTGAAATCCGCATGGGTGAAGAGGATTTGGTCGCCATGTCCGAAAAGAAATTACCCGAGATCCGTTTGAGGAAGTTTGGCTTTATATTCCAGGATTTCAACCTCTTATCTGCCCTCACAGTCAAAGAGAATGTAGCTATCGCTGCTCAACTGGCTGGTTTAAAAGGACGTCAAGCGCGTGCTAAAGCTGAAACCATCCTCGTCGATTTAGGTCTTGAGGATCGTCTTAATTTTCTTCCCGAGAAACTCTCCGGGGGGGAGAAACAGCGCGTCGCAATTGCCCGTGCTCTGGTTAACGACCCTGCTCTGATCCTGGCTGATGAGCCAACAGCTAATCTGGATTCAAAAATTGGGCAGGAGGTGATGCGGATGTTGCGTCGTATTGCCAAGGATCAAAATCGAAGTGTGATTATTGTGAGCCACGACCCGAGAATCAAGGAGATCGCCGATCGAGTCCTCTGGTTAGAGGATGGGCAATTCAAGGATATGGTGGAAATGGCGCTCGATCCTGTGTGCGGTATGGCCGTTGAGCGTGAAAATGCGCCTGCATCACTAGAATACCAGGGGGAAACCTACTATTTCTGCGCAGATGGCTGCCAACAGGAGTTCGCCTCCTCTCCACAGCACTTTCTCTCACCAGACCATTCCCTGCAGCACAAGGTGTGAAAACCTCCATCCTCCGGAATATCTGTAGGACTCTCTTATCCTGACCTCAGACTGATTTTTGTTCTATTCCTACACGTATGACATCTCTGTTTGGAACGATTTCCATATGGGCATATTTTCCCATGGCAGTCTTGCAAGCCATCTTACCAAGTTTATCCCCCACCTACCCTATCATCATGTCACATGAGGGGTACGATCCCCAATCCATATCAACGTCAAGCACACGGGCTTGGAAGATAGTCACCTATTTAATCGTTTCAAAGGAGGAATTATGTTTCACACGAGTAAATCAATGCTACGAATATTTACCGGAGCGGCCCTTGTTGTTTTAGCCGCGGCCATCGCTCTACCTGCAAGTGCGGGGGGATTTACCCACGGTATTGTGATAACTGTGGACGATGAAGACTATAACTTTGCTGACGCTCCAGATGGTCCAGGTGGTGCTTTCGACATCCCAGGACATTACTGGGTCCAGGCTGGGCCAGATAAACTTGTCGGGAAGCATTTCAACACAGGACCTTTCGGAGCTCCAAGCTGGTGGGCTTCGGAAGCCGACGACGGCGAGTTCCTTTATAAAGTAGACGCGATCATCGACACTTGGTCTGCAGAGAAGGCTGCGAAATACGCATCTCGTGGTTATCTCCATTATCACGAACTTCTCAGTGTGTCAGACGGAACCCTTCACCCTGAAAAAGTTGTTTGGCTTAAACACACAGCACGGACTAGTTTCAATTTGGATGGGGGTCCTCACCCCGAACTAGGACATGAGGTAACGCCTGGCTTGGATCAGGATTTTATTCCCAATGGGAATATGCCCTACATTCCCTAGCTGAGATCAAATGTTTTTGAGTAATTAATACCCGAACTTTTGACCGAGATATTTAAAAGGCTCAGCCGATCGGCTGAGGCTTTCGCGAATCAACCGATTCGTTCGTTCAGACTATGCTCTCAATAGGATGAAAATAACAGGTCCATTCGATGCGTCCGAGTGGTTCGACTGATCAATCAGTAGGTAGCGTGTGGGGAAAGCTACTATTTGCCAGATGTGATCCTCAGCTTATACCAAACCAAATCGGCATGTAAAGCTGATGGTCCAATGGCATCCAACATATTCTGTTACCAAGAGTTCACCGTCAGGAGTATTTGATTTTTCTGTCCTATTGAGAACAACAAGATTCATGCAAATACAACTCAGCGAGAAGGTGGTTACACTAGAAATTGAGTTTATTCCGTCTCTTGCACCCGTACAGAACGCATAGATAATACTTTTCGTAAACCGATAAATATCAAAATGTAGTAACCAATGTAAGCCAGGAACTCTGTCAGGGATGGATTCCCATTGTAACCAAACAATGCCTTAAGTAATTGCCCAAACAAGGATTCTTCACTCAGGATATGGTTAATATCCCAGATAGGGTCGATTATTGCCGGAACCCAACCCGCTTCATTCAATTCATGTACTCCATGCGCTACCAATCCGGCAGCGAGCAAAATCAATAATACACCTGTCACTTGAAAGAACCGACGGATGTTTAGGCGTACAGTCGTTGCGAAAATCAACCATCCAAGCAAGGCCGCTGTAATTACTCCAGCCACCCCACCAATCAAGGTTTCGCTTGCCGAGACAGTTAGCGCTGCTGCTGTAAGAAAGAGTGCAGTCTCAACTCCCTCTCGAAGAACAGCAAAAAATGCGATTCCGAATAACCCCCATCTTTGTCCTTGCAGAACTGCCTGTCGGACATCACTTTCCATGCCTTGTTGCATGAGGGGACCTTGACGGTGCATCCAAATGATCATCCAACTAAGAACTCCTGCTGCAACAAGCATCATTACACCCTCGAACACTTCTTCAATGGTTCCTTCTAAACTAGCACCGAAAAATTGCAGAAGTCCGGCAATTACAAAACTCAGGATGATTGCTAATGTCACACCAGCCCAAACTGCTGTGCGATATCCTTGACGCCCCATCTTTGACAACACACCTAGTGTAAGACCAACAACCAGCGCAGCCTCCAAACCCTCCCTCAAGCCAATCAAAAATCCAGGAATCATAATCTTTCCTCCTCCACTTAGGCCACCAAGATGAATATTTCCTCACCATTGATCATGGTTCGATAACGATCCAATGGTCGCGGTGGAGGACCGGAGACAACATTTCCCTGTCTATCAAATATGCCTACATGACAGGGGCAATGAAATTGTTCGCGCTCGTCATTCCAA
>MGNI01000206.1:8598-8976 GCA_001795115.1 Chloroflexi bacterium RBG_16_48_8
CCCAGATGCGTGCAGATGCTAGACAATGCTATGAAGGTTTGCCCATCGTCGGTAAGGAGGTAAGTAGAAATTTCCTCATCGCTCGCTATCCAACCGTCCTGACGTGTGATCTTGGCTTTGAACAATGTCGGAGTGCCCAACACAACTTTCGTTGTAGAGCCCACTTTTATCCAATTCTCTTCCTTTCTTCGAAAGGATGGGCCGATAATGTATGCAAGTGCGGGAATTGCCATACCGACACCGATCACACTCGCGACAATCCCGGTGAAGATGCTCATGAACTGGCGGCGATTGATCTTACTCTCATTCCTCATTTTGGATAATCACTCTCTAATACAAGCATAAAGGTGGGCACTTAAATTAAAGTTCTCATCAGAG
>MGNI01000207.1:0-149 GCA_001795115.1 Chloroflexi bacterium RBG_16_48_8
CGACCCGACATATACCTCAATCCGATCCTCTTCTGTAGGACATGCAATACTGCACTCCGGTTCAAGAAAAGCATGTTCCGTGATGGATGTATAGAAGGTATCCTCAAGGATCACATCCGCTTCTTCAAAGCCCTTTTCTACATCCCCTT
>MGNI01000207.1:331-997 GCA_001795115.1 Chloroflexi bacterium RBG_16_48_8
AGCTACCAAGACCGGCCAATCATAGATCACCACACCATGCGAGTTCTCTCCAGGGATATCCTCAGCCGTAAGTACTGCTACAACACCCTCTAAGGATTTCGCTTTCCGAATATCCAATTTACGAAGAATGCCATGGGGGATCCCCGCCCGGAGCGTCTTTCCAACGAGCATCCCCGGGAAAAAATAGTCATCAGCAAAGCGTGCTTCTCCAGTGGCTTTTTCAATAGCATCCGGACGGATGATCACCTGCCCAATATAAGAGGTATCCCTCATTGTATCTAACTCAGGGCTCGTTATCGGTTCTCCAGTTCTGATATTTCTTGCGGCAGACTGGATGGCACGGATGATGCTCGGATAACCCCCACAACGACACAGTGTGTCTTTCAAGGCATGGCGAATAGCCTCTTCGCTCGGATCCGGATCCTTCTTCAGGAGGGAAGTGGCGGTCAGGATTAAACCAGGTGTGCAGAAGCCGCACTGTATCGCCCCCCATTTGACGAAGGCCTCTTGTAGTGGATGGAGTTTGCCATCCATAGATAATCCCTCAATCGTTGTGATATGGCAACCTTGGGCTTTGACAGCGGGGAAATTGCAGGAGAGAACCGCTTCGCCATCGACCAGAACTGTGCAGGTTCCACATTCCAATTCTTCGCAGCCGATCTTCGT
>MGNI01000207.1:1117-1682 GCA_001795115.1 Chloroflexi bacterium RBG_16_48_8
GTCTGAAGCGTTGATTCTTGGTGCGGTAATTACATGACCTCCCAATGAAATGATGGGATCCGTTAAATCGGTTCAAGCTCAGATTTAGGTCGGTGGTGTGCCCTCAACGTTGTGGATATTTAGCCACTCAACCTCGTTATAGGGGCTTATACCTGAACCTAACAACCTGCCTGCTGCCCACAAACTGAAAAAGTCGCTATCTCTCATTCCATTCTGCGTCTTTGTTAAGGCATGGGCTACCCAGTATAATCCCGCCAAGACCAAAAGAAGCAGAAAATATTTCCACCAACTCGCCATAGTCCTCATGCTACATCCCTAGAGAAGAAGGTAACAGAATACTCGATCGTCCAATATGAAGATCTTTCCCTAATCGACGCAACATCTGATCGGAGAGCCTTTTCCAGCTATGCTATCCGAGTCAAGCTATTCCAACAAGATCCTTGTCAGCAGCACCCCTAAGAGATGTTCTCTGTATTCTCTCGTAGCGCGATGCGCACTTGTTCGAACCTTTGCTTCCGTCTGCAGTGTTTTAATGGCTTTCTGCAAAGCTTCTCTATTGATACGC
>MGNI01000207.1:1774-3407 GCA_001795115.1 Chloroflexi bacterium RBG_16_48_8
GTCAGACACTCGCATCCACCCAGCCATATTTAGAATGGCGATTGCTACTCCCTGAGGCCGCATGATCCTTTTGAAAAGGGATTTTTCCCCATCCCTGAGGCCGGGTATTCGGAATTGAACCAAAATCTCCTCGGCACGATTAAATACAACCTCGCCCGGACCAAGGAAGAGATCCTCCACTCGCACCCAGCGACGACCTAGGGGTGAAGCGATTTCCACTTCAGCATCCAATGCCAACAATGCAATCGTTCCATCACCTGCAGGCAAAGCATAGGCGGCATTTCCGCCAATCGTGGCAACATTTCGAACCTGGGGACCCCCAATCAAGCTGCAAGCCTGCACAAGGCATGCCGCCTGCAATTGAAGAAGCGAATTGGAGATAATCTCTCTATGGGTGACTGCACCTCCGAGATAGAGCCCTGATGGGTAGGATTGCATCTCCCGCATCTCAGGGATCCTGGTCACATCGACAAGTGTATCTACGCCAGGAAGCCTCCCCTGCCGAATATCCAAAAGAAGATCCGTCCCTCCAGAGATGACCCGCGCAATACCAGATGCATCGTGTAAGCAAGACAACGCTTCATCAACTGTACTGGGGAGGAGATACTTGTTCCAATATTTCATTTGACTATTTCTTGAGGATATCAGGATCGGGCAGCACTTATCGAAGAGCGAGGATACTCAACGCCGCCAAAGGTACCCCCCATTGACGACTCCCAATCCGAGGTTAATGAATTCTAGCACGAGCCAGAATCCGTAACAAGATGATGTCGACCGACTAAGTTAACAATGACTATCTACCCCTCTGGGTCAAGGTTGCATTAGCAGTTACCTTCCAGCCTGGTAAATCCGTCAGATCACCTCCGCAAATGGCTTTCTCTTGAGGTACTTGCCCATGCCAGGCTTACCCAACCATCTCTCCCCGTCAACAATGAGGTTGCCTCGTAAAAATACCTTCTCCGGAAATCCCTGTAGCTTCCACCCTTCATAAAGATTGTAATCCGTTCGATGTTTGGCTACATCGACACCATAGACCAATTCTTTCTTCGCATTCCAGATCACGATGTCCGCATCCGATCCCGCCAGCAAGGCACCTTTTTGGGGATAAAGCCCAAAAATCTTGGCTGGATTTGTGCTCGTCAAAGCCACAAATTGGTTAGGCGAGATCCGACCCTTGCCCACACCGTAGGTCCACAGGATTGGCATTCGATCCCCAACCCCGGGGAGTCCATTGGGAATTTTAGTGAAATCTCCTCTACCAAGCTCTTTTCCTGGAATGGCAACCTTCACCCCTTCATACTCAATTGGCTTTTTGCCATTATAGAAGAATGGACAATGATCTGTCCCAACCGTCTGTATTTGGTTCTGGCCTAAACCCTGCCACAAGGCTTCATTATCCTTTGGACTTCTCATGGGAGGAGAACAGATCCATTTGGTTCCATCCTCGCGCTTTAAATGTTCAACGGTGAAAAATAAATATTGCGGGCAGGTCTCGCCCATGACAGGCAGTCCTCGATCCCTTCCATAGTTCAGTTGATCCAATTCGCCAGCCGTATTCATGTGAACGATATAGAGAGGCGCACCCGCTTGGGCTGCCAGGGCAATGCCTCTAAAGGCCGCTTCGACTGCAGCC
>MGNI01000207.1:3461-3996 GCA_001795115.1 Chloroflexi bacterium RBG_16_48_8
GCCTCCTGGGTAAGAAGCTCGATCATATCCCCATTTTCAGCATGGAGCATGGTGAGCATTCCGTGTTTCGCTGCCAGACGCATGACCTGAAAAATCTCATGATCTTGCAAGCGGAGGCGGTCGTTGTAAGCCGTGAAAACTTTCAAGGTCGTTATGCCCTCATCAACCAATGATGGAATCTCCTTGAGGACTTTCTCATTCAAATTTGTGATATTCATGTGAAGACCAAAATCTACCGATGCTTTGCCCACAGATTTCGTCATCCACATTCTGTAAGATTCTTCCAGCGTCGGAAAATCCTGAGGCACAAAATCGAGGACCATTGTAGTCCCACCAAAGGCAGCAGCCTTCCCACCCGTGTAATAATCGTCTGAGGAAACTGTGTTGAACATGGGCAGATCGAGGTGGACATGGGGATCAATACCCCCGGGGATAACCTTCATCCCGTGGATATCGAGGAGTTCCGCGTCCTCAAGCTCGATGTTCTCATCAATCCTGGCAATCCTCTCACCTTCGATGAGAATATCTGCCTCGA
>MGNI01000207.1:4049-6645 GCA_001795115.1 Chloroflexi bacterium RBG_16_48_8
TCCCTTCCAATGAAATCTAGGAAACCTTATCCTGCTCCGGATAGGACATCCTGCGTTCGGCCAGCAGTTTCCAAAGTGAGTCCTTTTCTCTGGAAGAACGCACCCTCAGATCCTTGAGATCCCGCGCCAGAACTAAATGCTCGCCAGTTGTATAGAGAAAAGTAAAACGACGCCAACGGTGGGAGGGGATTGTCTTTGGCAATGCTTCAACTGGTCCTAATTGAAGTTTAAAGTAGGGTTCTTTTGCCCTAGGATGATCCCTTTCATCTCTTAGCAGTTCCTCGCGGGTGACAAGCTCATAGCCCCTTACTGGGGCAACATACCGGACCGACCAGCGTTCATCTCCAAAGGTAGCCGTTTGATAAAAGGCAATCCAATCCACGCGTAGGGTTTTGGGTGCAGTCGCCAATGGAATTCGATACCAGCCCAGAACCCGGGCGATCTCCAAGTCACGTGGCGTTTTAACGATAGCAACCAATACCAGGTCTTCAGGTTGAATTTCAATCATCGCATTTCCCCCTATGCACTTCTATCCTTGAAATGAGCCGGAAAAATCATTTTGCAGCTTTGTACGAGTAGACGTAAATGTCCAGAGATTAGTGATCAGTGATCAGTGATTAGTGATTAGTGATTGGGGAAGGATAAGAGTCTTGAGTCTCTTATCTTCAGTCTCCAATCTCCATTCTTTTGCCGCTACCCACTCCTGCAACACATCCATTACTTCATCAGCCCTACCTTCTGATTGAATTCCTCAATGAGAGCGTCTATCTCAGGTATCTGCTTCTGGAAAGATGTCCAGTATTCCGGGTCATACCACTGTGCCATAATCTCCTCATAGGTCTTCCCCTGCTGCTCAACCCAGGTGAAGTATTTGAGGTTGTGGATTCGCTTTCGATCTGAGTATCGCATCTCTTCCACGTGATCCGGCTCTAACCCCTGAAGATATCTGGCATAGTGAGCCGCGGCATCAAGTTCAGAATATTCGCCATATTCCTCATGCATCTCTTTGAGTCTGCTCTCATAAAGCTCCATCGAGTCGGTGCTCACTGTGAGGATTACGTCATTCTCACCCAGTTCATAATATTTCGCATACTTGATCGCCATACAAAGATTGGCAATGCTGGAAAAACCAAGGATATTGAGATTCTGGACGAAGTCCTTATCCACTCCTTTTCCTGCGAGAAAAGCCCGTCCAGCGGGTTCGTTGAATAGCCTGGCCAAATGGACAACAGCATTGTCGTCGATGGTCATGACCATGTCGGTATTTTTCACATTGTGAATCCACGGAACATGCTTATCCCCAATCCCCTCAATGCGGTGTGCGCCAAATCCATTTTCTAGCAATGTGGGACATTGCAGCGCTTCCCCGATGGCGATCTTGCTCCTTGGGAAGACCTGTTTTAGATAATCACCACAGCCTGCAGTCCCAGCTGAACCCGTCGTCAGGACAACACCATGATAGGTATCCCTTGGTCCAAGTTCCTTCCCGAGCACCTCCTCCATGGCATGGCCTGTGACTTCATAGTGCCAGAGATAGTTACCAAATTCGCTGAATTGATTGAAGATGAAAACGTCCTCGCGTGATTCTTGCAGTTCCCATGTTTTGTCGAAGATCTCTTTTACATTGCTTTCACTGCCTGGAGTCGCAATCACCTCACCCGCTACCCTGGCCAGCCAATCAAATCGCTCACGACTCATTCCCTCCGGTAGGATTGCAATAGATTCACATGCCAGCAGTGTAGCGTCATAGGCACCGCCCCGGCAGTAATTCCCTGTGGATGGCCAGACAGCTTTATCAGTGGTGGGATCGAATTGACCTGTGACCAGGCGTGGGACAAGACAGCCAAAGGTGGCTCCAACTTTATGAGCGCCGGTCGGAAACCATTTCCCCACAAGCGAGATGATCCGTGCAGGTACGCCAGTTATACTTCGTGGAAATTCAATGGTATTGACGCTGTTGAATCCACCGCCTGAAGGAACAGGCTCGTTTTTCCAAGTGATACGGAAGAGATTGCGTGAGGTAATATCCCAAAGGCCGATTCCTTTTAGTTCCTCTTTTATACGATCCGGAATAAGCGATGGATTCTTCATTTGAGAAAAAGTTGGAATGATAATGTTCCGTTCCCTCGCTCGTTTTACTGTTCTCTCCAGTCGATCTTGCATCATGGTTAAATCAATCATTTCTTTGCCTCTTCATTTCCAACTTTCTTTAATGGACTTTCGCTTGGCTCTCTCGTAATATACAGGGGTCGACCCTTTACCTCATCGTAGATTCTGCCAAGATACTCTCCAACAATTCCTAGTGAGATCAACTGCACCCCACCCAAGAAGAGCACTGCGATCAGGCTTGTAGCTTGTCCCAGGAAAGCTTGATACCCCATGAGGCGAAGCACAATCACGACTGGAATAGCTATCGCGCTCATTCCAGCACAAAAAAATCCAATGTATGTGGCAAGCTGCAAAGGGAAGAAGGAAAATCCAGTTACCGCATCCAGGGCTAATCGAAGCATTTTCTTAAAGGGATATTTCGTTTCACCTGCAAAACGTGCCGCTCGTTTATATGGCACTCCAATTTGACGAAACCCAATCCAGGCAG
>MGNI01000207.1:6674-8222 GCA_001795115.1 Chloroflexi bacterium RBG_16_48_8
TCGCCGCCTGACGATCCAACAGTCGAAAGTCGCCTGTATCGAGGGGGATTTTTACATCGGTAATGCGATAGATCAGACGATAAAAGAGCGAGGCAGTCATTCTCTTAAACCAGGACTCGCCCTCCCTTTCTGCTCTGACGGCGTAAACGATTTCATACCCTTCCTTCCAACGATCGATAAGCTCTGGGACAACTTCTGGGGGATCTTGAAGATCCGCATCCAAAATAATAACGGCTTCCCCTTTTGCCCGATCAATGCCTGCTGTTATAGCAATCTGATGGCCGAAATTCCGGGCAAAGATCACAGGCACGACCCGAGAATCTAACGCTGAAAGTTGCAAAATCTTCTCTGTAGAACCATCCGTGCTGCCGTCATCGACCAGGATGAGCTCCCAGGCTTCTCCAAGTCCTACCATAACCTCCCGCACACGCCTGTAAAACTCATCTAAAATCTCAATCTCGTTGAATACTGGTGCGGCAATAGAATAGGCGACCTTATCTTCAAACATCTTTCTCCTTATCCCTATCGAACGACAGTTTCCAAAGCTTTCAACGATGGTTCAATCACAACAGGCTCCTCTACAGCCTTCAACGCTGCTGGCACATCTTTCAGACCACTGCCTGTAACCAGAACTAGATGATGCTGATTGGCCTGCACCAAGCCCAATTCGACCGCTTTCACGAGACCTGCATAGGAAGCTGCCCCGGCTGGTTCGGCAAAGATGGCCTCCACTCTCGCCAGATCACGCATTGCCACCAGAATTTCTTCATCCGAGACAGCGACATACGCCCCACCTGTCTGGGAGGCTGCCCGAAGCGCTCTCAACCCATCCCGCGGGAGATCCACGGATATGCTGTCCGCGAATGTATTGGCTCTTACAGGCAAAATCTCCTCGGTCTCTCCCTTGTAGGCGTTATAGACCGCTGCAGATCCGTGGGATTGTACACCGAATAGTCTCGGGATCCCCTCGATCCACCCCAATTCAACTAAATCTTTGAAACCCTTATGTAAGCCCGAGATGATATTCCCATCCCCAACGGATACAAAGATCGTATCTGGACAGATCCATCTTTGCATCGTTTCCCTGACATCCGCCATCGCCAAGGTGAATTGCTCGCAAATCTCAAACGCTGCTGTTTTCTTGCCTTCTGCTGTGAAGGGATTGTATCCGGTATTCCTACAATACCAGCCAAAAGCTTCCGCCGCTTCGACTGTGAGATCAAAGGCATCATCGTAGGTGCCTTCCACCAAAATCACCTTGGCGCCAAAGATCAACAGTTGCGCCACTTTAGCGCTCGGCGCGGTTTTGGGAGCCAGAATAACCGCTGGCACTTGCGCTGCGGCTGCCATCCCTGCCAGCGCCGCCCCGGCGTTACCCGTGGAAGCTGTGACAATGATTTCAGCTCCAATCTCACGCGCTCGTGCTACAACGACAGCACTGGCACGATCCTTGAGGGAAGCAGTGGGATTCCTGCCGTCATCCTTCAGCCACAGATGCTCCAACCCCAAACGATTGGCCAATCGATCGCTTTGGTAAAGAGGTGTCCA
>MGNI01000207.1:8307-9820 GCA_001795115.1 Chloroflexi bacterium RBG_16_48_8
GATTTAGAGATGTCTTCAAGATGGATCTGGTCACGGATGCTTTCAACATTGAGCATCACATCCAAATTTCCGCCATCTGATGGGCAGGTGTAGATCTCCAGCTGCGGTTCATACTCCTTACCACAGATGGAACAGCGATAGCCTCGGAAGTTTCCCAAATTAGCCCTCCCCTGCTTCCCCGGGTGTGAAAGCTGTTCCCAGCGCACTTGGCGGTCTTACCCGTAGAATCTGTCGCAGCCTGCGTTGGAACCGTTGCGGCGCAAGGGCGATCAACCGATCGGTGGCATCACTGCCGACCAGGAGGAGCACTGCGATCATCAACACCCATGGAGTGGCATTGAAAGCCACAACCGAGACCTCCGGGAAACGTCGCTGAAGCGCTGCAGCAAGTGCCTTGCTCGCTCCGAAGAGCAATGCCCCCAAGGCACCCCGCAAAGGAGACCAACCACCAAAAATAACAACAGCCAAGGCAATCCAACCGAGCCCGCGTGTAAGCCCTTCGCTCCAGCCCAACTTGATATCGAGAGAATAGGCTGCGCCTGCGATCCCAACTAACGCACCCCCTATAAGAGTGTAAAGATAGCGAAGTCGATTGACGTTGACACCCCGTGCAAAACCTGCCTCAGGACGTTCCCCTGCACTGCGCAGACGGAGCCCTGGTTGGGTCCGGAACATCCACCACCACGTAAATCCCACCAGAAGAAAGGCAAAATAAACCACAACATCATGGTCGAAAAACAGTGGACCGAGAAGGGGGATGTCCTTCAAGATCGGAATTCCAAGATGAGGAACACTTTCGCCAGGGATACGCGTGTAATTCTGACCCAGATAAGCGCTCAGTTCATCCCCTAAGAGTGTCAGCACAAAACCAATGGCAAACTGGTCCTTACGCAGCTGTATGGAACCAAAAGCGATGATCAATGAAAAAAGCGCCCCAATGCAGGCTGCTGCAAGAAAACCAATCCAAACATTCCCAGTTACAAATCCGGCTACAAAGCCTGTCATGGCTGACAGCAGCATCGTTCCATCCAGGGAAAGATTGACTACACCTGCGCGCTCCGTGATGGTCTCTCCGCAAACCGCGATCATCAAGGGGGTAGCCTGTAAGATAATCGATGAAAGGACTTTGACGAGTTCAATCTCATTCATTGTCAACAGTCCTTTCTTTTCTTCCTGTAATAAACTTCAATTGACGGATATCTCCCAAGAGCAGCACTAGTAGAACCAACACACCCGTCAAAATCCCACCGAGAGAGGAATGAAGTTGTGTGCGCAGTTGAAGGGTAATGCTCCCATTGAGCACAGCTGAGAAGAAAAACGCGATGAACGGGGTAAGCAAGACCCGAAAAGCGCTCAACATCACGATCAGAAGGGCTAAGTAGCCAATGCCGCCTGATATGCTCTGCCTAAGACTGTCAAACCAGCTTGTGACCCGCACTGCACCCGCTAGGCCAGCCAATGCCCCACAGAACATCAAAGCCAGTAAGGTTTCACGCTCACTGGACACACCCAG
>MGNI01000207.1:9892-17840 GCA_001795115.1 Chloroflexi bacterium RBG_16_48_8
ATAAATGCCCACGACAGCCAGGACGACCATAAGGACTGAGACGGGACTCAGACGAGAATCACCATAAAGAGGCAATAAAGCTTTGGTGGGGAAAGGAGCAGTGCCTCGAAATGTGCCTCCCTCGGGAGGCTGCCATGGACCCGAAATAAGATAATTCGTGAAAATAATTGCCAGGCTATTGAGAGCCAAACCACCAAAAATCTCATGTACTTTACCGCGTGTCTTAAACACGCCAACAATACCTGCCCAGAGGGCACCGGCCAACATCGCGATCAGCATCTCAGATATCACCAGGATAAGGCCGGGAGCGTCAAACTTCAATGCCAGCCAACTGGCAGCGATGGCTCCCATGACGATCTGACCCTCCACGCCGATGTTCCACAGTCCTGCTGTGAAAGCAACCACCAACCCCGCAGACGCAAGTGTGAGTGGAACCCAAAAAGCAGTCACACTCAGCACCCTGGTTGAATCCCCAAAAGCACCGCGCAGCATTGCACCGAATCCTTCTTGAGGGCTTACGCCAAAAGTCACCAAAAGGATAGCTGTCACACCCAAAGCAGCAAGCACTGGAATCGCTGGCCATAAGAATCGAATTAACCTCTCACGGCTCATTCTTCGCCTCCAATCATATAGCCCAGCTCTTCTGCTGTTGTCTTTTCTGCCAGGACAACGCGCGACATCACCCCACCGGAAAATGCTGCGATCCGATCACTGCGTTCAATCAATTCATCCAGATCTGCAGACATAAATAAGATAGATGCCCCCTGCGCTACTTGCTCGAAAAGCAATTGCCAGATCCAATGAGCCGATCGGACATCCAGGCCCCGCGTGGGATGTTCAAGTAGGAGGAGCTTCAATGGGCTTCTTAAGAGGGCAAAAAGAGCTCGCTGTTGATTACCCCCAGAGAGAGCATCCACATAGGTCTCAGGTCGTCCGACAATTTGGTATTGGTCGATTCGTTCTTGAGCTTTCTCCGTGAAGAAACGCCAATCCACCATGAAGCTTTTTCTCGGGTCGGCCAGCGCCAGATGCTCTGTGATGCTCAGCCCCGCCACCAGCCCCTCCTCCAAACGGCCGGCAGGGAGATAGGCAACACCTGCATCTTTCACACGATGATAGAACCAACGTGCAATATCCCTCCCCTCCAAGAGGATTTCACCCTGGCGAGGATGCAGCAGGCCTGCACAGGACTGGAGCAGCAATCTTTGCCCACTGCCTTCCAATCCTGCCAATCCGAAAATCTCCCCTGCCTGAATCGTGAGGTTGATATCCCTTATCGTTAGTCGCTCAGTCTCGATCACTAAATCGCCTATCTCAAGCAGCTTCGTTTCACTCACATGGGAGACTCGTTCGCTGCGGGGCGGCACCTCCTCAAACATCACCCGCACCAGTTCCTCTGTTGTACAAGGGATGTCGGCTTTTCCAACTAGCTTCCCCCTTCTCAATACCAGTACTTCATCGCACAGCTCTTGGATTTCTGCCAATTTATGGGATACCAGAATGACAGTTTTGCTCGAATCCTTGACCAGACTGCGGATGGAAGCAAACAAAGCCTCCTTCTGTTCGGCACTGATGCCAGTGGTGGGTTCATCCAAAATGAACACTTCCGCTCCTAGAGAAAGCAGGCGTAATAACTCAAGCTGCTGACGCTCCCCCAGAGAAAGGGTGTCAATATAGCTTCTAAGGTCAAACTCGAAACCCAATTCGGATGCGATGATGTGCAGTTCCTGACTGGCCTGTTCATAGTCCAGACGCAACTTAGAATCGCGACCTAAGAGGTAATTATCAATCACACGCATGGTGGGAACATCAAGAGGATCCTGGTAGATCATTCCCACCCCAGCAGCAAGAGCCTGTGCGGGGGATGTGAAATGATGATGCTCACCATCCAATTCAATCCTGCCGCTATCCGACTGGTGATAGCCGGATAGGATTTTCATGAGGGTGGACTTCCCAGCCCCATTTTCGCCTAAGAGACCATAGATTCGGGCTGGTTCAAGCGTCAGGCTTATTCCATCATTCGCCTTAACGCTACCGAAGTGTTTTCGGATGTCCGTAAGGGTAACACGCATGGTTTCATCCAATGCTTAAGAAGGAGTGGCTAAGGTTAGTTAGGGGAGAGCGACTTATGTGTCGCTCTCCCCTCATTCACCCTTAGGATTTCACAGATTATTCGCTGGGGCCCTCCATGCCTTCCAGCAATAGTGGCAAGTACCAGACCTGTTCATCCGTTGCCACTTCCCCATCCTCCAGGTAGCTTGTACCATCCTGGAGATTGAGGGGACCTTTCCAAACGACAATGTCGCCGGAGGCCAATCCTGAGATGAAGTCATCAAGATCAGCCTTCATTTCCGGGGTGAGGCCAGGGCCATCAACCCAACCAACATGGGTCTTATCGATATCTGTCATGTCATCCCAATAGGGGGCGTTCCAGTCCCAGGATTGCTCCCAGGTGCCTGCTTGCACGGCTTTGGCTGTCTCAAGATAAGACGGACCCCAATTGAAGAAGGGGACACCCAGACAGATGTCTGGAGCTTCATCACACGATCCTACAAAGTCATAGGGGATTGCCCAGACTTTATCGCCTTGTGCTGCTCTTTGACCGGAAACAACGATGCCCTCCGTCGTATCGATACCGCTCATGATCACATCTGCGCCTGCATCCAGGAAACCGGTGACGACCTCGGTTGGATCCAGGGTCACACCTGGGATGTTGAACCAAAAGCCGATCCAGGTTACGGTGAAGCCCAGATCATCCGGGTTCATGCCTCGGTAATTCTCATAGCAATAACGGGCACCGAGATAGGCTGAGGCAGCCAAGCGTCGAGTTTCAAAGTTGATCAATGGACCCAAGTAAGCTAACTTTCCGGTTTCGGTTGCCAGAGCGGCGGCACAACCGGCAATGGCTTTCATATCCTCCATGCGGCCCATGATGTTGCCTTCGTTATCAGGCGCTTCACCGGTGAGCACATCATCTCCAGAGATGTTGATCACAACGACATCTGGATACTTCTCTGCAGCACCGAGGGTATCTTCTTCAAATTCGTCTGAGGTGGTTAAAATCAATTGGGCGCCATCCGCCACCATATCATCCACAACGCCCTCAAGGGTTGCCTCGGGTTTATCTGCTGAATTCAGGCTTTCAAAGACGATCATGCGTGCTCCAGGTAGATTCTCCTCGATGTACTGGCCTCCTTCGAAGTGTGCCTGGCTCCAACCTCGATCATTCTTAGGTCCAACCAGGATCACCCCAAAGACGAATTCTTGTGGTTCTTGTGGTGCTTCTGTTTCCTCTGGTTTTGCCGTTGGTGCTTCTGTTTTCTCTGGTTCTGCAGTTGGTGCTTCCGTAGTAGCACCACCACATGCAGCCAGAAGTAAAGTAAGAAGTACAAGTAGCGATGTTAATCGCCACAGGCCTTTACGTAGCATCTCATTCTCCTCCATTTTATGAATCTGCTTATCGGGATTTTGAAACCTCATTTCGAATGCGATATGCACCTCCTCATTCGTTTAACTGAAGGGATTTTCTATGAGATAATCCGTGTCCCAGTCTCTCCAGCTAAAGCACGTTCGATATTTTCCGGATTGGTCACAAGAGCTTCTTTGCCTCCTGCTTCCAAGTAGTCGATGATGGCGCGGATTTTCGGTTCCATACTTCCCTTGGCGAAATGACCTTCACCTAAATACCGCTTCGCCTCAGCCAGGGTTATTTGATCCAACCAGTGCTGATCAGGCTTATTGAAATTCAATGCCACCCTCTCTACCGCAGTAGATATCAAGAAGAGATCCGCTCGGATGTCGATAGCCAGCAAGGCAGAAGCAAAATCCTTATCGATAACAGCCTCCACGCCTACAAGCTGCCCATCCTCGTCTTCGACAACCGGGATCCCTCCTCCTCCCACAGCAACCACGATAAAGCCTTGGTTAATCAAGGATTGAATGGCCTCTTTCTCTACAATGCGAATGGGTTTGGGTGAAGGTACAACCCGACGCCAACCCCGACCAGCATCCTCAACTACAGCCCAGCCTTCTTCTTCTCTTCGCTTCATTGCTATTGGCTCCTCCATAAAAGAGCCAATGGGTTTGGATGGATTCTCAAAAGCCGAATCCTTGCGGTCTACCAAAACCTGAGTGACGACCGTTGCGGCTTGCTTGTTTATCCCGCGGCGAGAGAATTCGTTATGTAGAGCTCTCTGGAACATATACCCAATCGCTCCCTGTGTATCGGCGCCGCATGAATCCAGCGGTACAGGATGCAGTTCGTGTAGAGCCAGTTCGGCTCGGCGCAAAATGAAACCTACCTGCGGTCCATTGCCATGGGTGATGACCACATCCCATCCGGATTGGATCATCCCCGCGATATGAGACATCGTTTCAGCGGAAGCTTCATACTGGTCCGGGACTGTTTGGTGTGCCTTATCCTTGATGAGCGAATTTCCACCAACCGCGACGACAGCCACCTTCCTCTGGGTGGAATCCTTTGCCATTTCATCCTCCCTTAGCGCATCGTCAGCGCCATAACAGCCTTCTGAGCATGCAGGCGATTCTCGGCCTCATCGAAAACAACGCTATGAGGGCCGTCTATGACCCCATCTGTGACCTCGATATTGCGATCTGCAGGAAGGGGATGCATGTAAATAGCGTCATCTTTTGCGAGAGCCATCTTCCTTTCATCCGTAATCCAGTCTTCGTATTGATCCTGAATTCGTTTCCCTTCTTGGGGATCATTGCTGGTCAATAGAGGGCCCCAGGATTTGGCGTAGATGATATCGGCCTCCTTAAAGGCTGCTTCCATATCCTCAACAACCTCAAATCCCGTTTTGTATTTCCGTGCTTGTTCCTTGGCTTGATCCATGATGTCCGGCATGAGCTTAAATTCTGGAGGGTGTGCCAAAACAACATCCAGACCAAAACGAGGCATTTGCAGAATCAGGGATTGAGGCACAGAGATCGGTTTGAGATAGGATGCGGCATAAGCCCAGGAGACAACCATCTTCATCCTGCGTAGATCTCGACCTTTCTTCTCGATGATGGTCATCAAGTCCGCCAGAATCTGGAAGGGATGATAGATCTCACATTGCATGTTTAGAATAGGCACCCTGGATGCTTGTGCAACGAAATTAAGGTAGCGGTTTCCAATACCCCACTCGACATGCCGAATAGCAATCCCATCGAAATACCGACCGAAAATCTCCCCCATCTCCTTCTCAGTATCCCCGTGAGCGATCTGTGTCGTTCTCGACTCGATAAAGGCTGCATGTCCACCTAATTGAGCCATCCCAGCTTCGAAAGAACCTCTCGTTCGGGTGCTGGAGAAAAAGAAAAGCATCGCCAAGGCTTTATCACGTAGGTATGGATGCGGTTCGCCCAAAGCACGTTTTCGTTTGAGATCAAAGGCTACATCCAGAACCATCTCCACCTCTTCCTTGCTGAAGTCCAGATCACCGATTAGATCGCGTCCACGCAAATCTGTCTGCATGTGTTCATCCTCCAAGTTTTATCTATAGTCTCTAATCACTGATCTCTTATCTCAGATTTGTGAGATGAGACTAGTGACCAGAGATTAGAGACTACTCCATGGCACCCAGGATGAGTGCCAGTAACGCCATCCGCATCACAACACCGTTGAAGGCTTCCTGCCAGTAGCGGGACCAACGGGTGATATCCACATCGGTTGGGATCTCATCCATCCTCGGTAGAGAATGCAACAGGATGGCATCCGATTTGGCCTTCGTAGTTAGCAACTCGCGGGTGATCTTATAATTAGCCGGAGTCAGATCCAGCTCGCCAGTACGCTCATCACGTGACTTGGTGTAATCTGGCTGAACCACTGGCTCTACCAGAATGACGTCTGCCTCCGCGATAGCCTGTTCTACGTGCTCAGCCTCCTTATAGTCCAGGCTATAATCTTCAATTTCAGCCTTGAACTCCTCGGTTAGCGACATTTCTGGTGGGGAGACAAAGGTAATGGGGCAATCGAACTGGGTCAACCCATAGGCCAAGGAATGCATGGTGCGCATCCGCATATCTCCCACGGCCAACCAGCGCAAGCCATCGATGCGTCCTTTCTCACGCAGGACGGTGTAGAGATCTGTCAAGATCTGAGTGGGATGTTCACCCCAGCCGTCGCCCCCATTGATCACGGGAATAGAAGCCCACTTGGCAGCTTCATGGGGTGCCCCTTGCTGGAAGTGACGCATCACAATGACGTCACCGTAAAACTCTAACATTTTCACGGTGTCTTTAATGGATTCCTGATAGAAATCACCCGCGCGAGTCATCTTTGCGTCCGCAAAACCCGTCACCTGACCACCCAGGCGGATCATGGCGGCCTCATGGGCCAGGCGTGTACGGGTTGAAGGCTGATAAAAAGCTGTCACTAAGATTTTTTCTTTCAAGAGGTCAGCATTCCGGCGTGACCGAGCGATCGGCTCCAATTGCTCGGCTATTTCAAACACACGGAAGAACTCCTGACGTTCGAAGTCCTTGAGAGAGAGTATGTCACGACCCATAAAACTTCGCATTGCATTTCTCCTGATCATAAAGTGAGTTGATTTATTTTAATCGGGAAGAACCCTCCCCGTCATGGATCTCAGCCATTTTCTTCACGAAAATGGATTGGACGCAGCCCAGGAAGCCCGATAAGATCAGCTGTCGACCGTCGCCCCCTCATGTTTCTTTCAGAGTCTCCACCGAGGGGATAATCTCAAATTTCGTTACGTCCACAAGTCCTTTATCGGAGATCCTCAATTCAGGGATGACAACCAGAGCCAGTAAGCTAAGCTGCATGTTGGCGTTGTTCAACTTGCATCCACAGGCTCGCAAGCCTTCTAATACCCCCACGGCCTTCTCTGCCACAATCTCTGCCCGTTCATTGGACATGAGGCCTGCAATGGGCAATTCTACCAAGGCGATCACTTCACCATCACGAACGACAATTTGACCTCCACCCACGCGACCCAGTTCATTGGCAGCCATGGCCATGTTGGCATCATCCGTTCCAACAACAATCATATGATGGGAGTCATGAGCCACTGTTGACCCGATGGCACAGGCTTGGTTAAACCCAAACCCGTGTACCAATCCTACCTGAACCTCGCCCGTTCCTCGATGCCTTTCAATGAGTGCGATCTTTGCCAGGTCCTTGGTCAGATCGGTCTCGATCTTTCCATCCATCGCTTCCAATTGAAGGCGAAGATGGCGTGTATGGGCTTGATTCTCGATGACACCAATAACATTAACTTCCACCAAACCATTTGTTGGAGATGAGAAGGTGAAATCCTCGACCCGCAATTCACGTCCTAGATGGATGGATGTCTTCACTTCTGGCGGATACTCGAAGGGCGGTATATCCATTAACAACTTCCCTGCTTCTGCAACTTTCTTGCCTTTAGCAATGACCATATCAACCTCAAATGCTTCCAGGTCACTGACCAGCAGGATATCTGCGAAACGCCCTGGAGCAATCTGTCCAACATCCTGAGCGACGCGGAAATGCTCAGCAGTATTTAATGTAGCCATTTGGATCACCGTGATAGGATCTACGCCCTGCTGGATAGTATGCCGCACAACGCGATCCATGTGTCCATCGTGCACAAGCGTCCCAGGATGCGCGTCATCCGTTACCAACAAAAAGTGTCTTGGATCCAGACCAAGCTCCGTGACAGCTTTGATCTGCGCAGCGACATCATGCCATCCGGAACCATAACGCAGCATGGCCTTCATGCCTTGTCGCACCCGGTTGACCGCGTCTTCAAGGCGTGTACCTTCATGATCGTCTTCAGGTCCACCCGCTACATATCCATGGAAGGGAAGTCCAAGATCCAGGGAGGCATAATGTCCCCCGATGACCTTCCCGGCTACTCGGGTCTCCGCCATTTCCGCATGCATTTTTTCATCGGATAAAAAGACACCGAGGAAGTTCATCATTTCCCCAAGCCCAATGATC
>MGNI01000208.1:0-2697 GCA_001795115.1 Chloroflexi bacterium RBG_16_48_8
CAGGTTTCATGTTGGCCATTTCCTGCATGGTGGTAACCATCAGGAGCAGGCTGGACGCACCCAGAACGGACAGCATCAACACGGCTATAAGGACAGCAATAAGAGCAAACCCATCGTTCTCAACCAATGAATAATTTATCTTTCTGCCCCTTGAAGCTTTCTTGCTAATCAATTTCGCCACCTCCTTTCAGACTCTATAATCTGAGCTCGTTTCTCACATTAACGGTACTGTTGAAAGTCCTATCAATAGTAGTGTTCAATGCCCCTCTTGATATGCTCAAGCTAATGTCTATACGAATTATCTCTGAATTTCTAGATCCCACCGGATTGCCGCTTTGCATCAATTGTTTGTTCGTGGAATCCCAATACCAGTACTTGAAAACGATCTGAGTAGTCTCCGGTATCCAATCCATCATGCTTCCGGAATCCGGATCCATCTTCCGCAAATAACCATTTTGCAGATCATAGCCCATCGTCTGTTCAGTTCCGTCCCCATCAAAATCGCCGGCAAAGATAATCGAATTCTGGGTGCTAACAGGGTCAAGATAAGCGGCCAGGCGTATCTGCCGGACCATGGTCGTGATGGCTTCAGAACCGTCTTCCTGAATAATTTTGAGATTGTAGACAGCACTGGAGCTTTCGGCCCCGGACCGAATCATGCTTGTGATAGCTCCAAGAATCAGGAGCATTATTATGAGCACTATTACAAGTTCGATGATGCTGAAACCGCTTTCTTCATTGAACCTGCACCGCTTCAAAGCATTCATATGATAACCTTTTTAATCCAACCGTTAACTACCCGATGTCGTAACGGTCCAACGATTTGATTGCTGATAAGTCGCCCCCGAACCCTGCACTTCAATCGAATAAACGTAATTGTTAGTTGTTCCCGACATCGACCAGACGGGTGATATCAATCTCACAATCTTGTTATCACGATCCATGACGCAATTAACATATGCTTCACGGGACCATGTAGTGCGGTACACCTTGAGGCGAGTCGTGCTGGCTATCGGGAATCCCATGCCCCTCACATAAAAGGTCGCGTTATAACTCCTTCTTGCTTTGGCGTTCACTGTAGTTGTTTCATAGCTGAATTCAGGAGTTGTCGAAGCCCTCTGGATGTACAAAGCGGCCCTAGTGTCCCCATAGTTATTCCTCGCAAGGATTATGGAAGGGCCTAACTCGATCGTGAAATCTCGTTCCAGAGAGCCAAACATACTTCCGGTGAAGTAGATTCTTACTTTCCAGCTTTGCAGGTGATCGCAGTTGATAAGATTGAGGGTATTTACAGTTATGAGCGTATTGCTGGTGATGGTGTAATCGCTGGGAGCGAGTTGATACTCGGTGCTGCCATTCGTGATAGAGATGCTGCTTGCATAGCTCAGATTCGTGCCCGTGATCAGCCCCGGAATATCGTAATAATTTTCATAGAAATGCCCTGTATTAGATGTGAAACCGGTAAGGGTGGCTGCAAATGGAGTGGCCACTTGCAATGGTGCCCCGGATGTCCAACCTGTTGTACCGTTATTCAAGTTCCTCACATAGGCTTTGTAATAACCAAGCGGTAAAGTGCTCACATCGAAATCGGCCACGATATACGCGTAACTCAGGACACCTTGAACCGTGCCTTGCCTAACATCGCCAGCCGGAAGCCCGCTGGTAACTTCGCTGCACAGGTAGACTTCGACAGAAGGTGAGCCTACAGAGTTGAAGTAAAGTCCTTCAATGACTAGTCTCCACGGATTGCCGAAGTCCTGGTAAGTAACATGAGAAACCGGATTCGTGTTATAGACATAAGCATCATAGACTTCAGGAGAGATCTCCGTAATAGTGTAATAATATCCTGGCGGAATCGAATCCGGCGTGAATGGATTACTGGCGACGTGACCGGCTAGAGTGGGTTCATCCGTATTTACAACCTGAATCTCATAGTCTCCGGGTGATACCCCTCTCAAATCAAAATTGGCGTATATTGTACAATTCGGGCTGGCTGAATAACCATACGTGCCGGACGGAACAGTGACGCTGGTGACAACGCCGTTCAGCTGGTCAAGAATCGCACCATCTTCCCCATACCGTATCAGCCTTACCGACGGATTGTTGACCCTGTTAACGAAAGGCCCTCCAACAACTTTGATAGGCTGAGCGTCGAAGAAATTCGGTGCAGTTATTGACATGTCCGGATTGTTGCCGAATGCGGATATTACGGGTTTGGGGTACTGCACCTCAAAGCCATCGCGCATGTAGGTGCTCAATATTGTTTGTTGCTTAATCTTCACCGACCAGAATCCTATTGCCGCGCGGGGCGCCCATGCGGAAGTACTTCCTGTATATAGAGTCAACGTGCCAGTCAAAGTATCCGTTGTCTTCGTGTTGAGGGTTATCGAAATATCACTATTATCGTCCTTAACTAAGGCTGCCGTGATTGTAGCCGGATCAAAGCCCCAACCCTTTATTTCCACTGATACGGTAACATCCGGCCAGTGAGCCGCTGCACCCGGTTTGGCCTCTCCTTCTTCATTACGATTTATCACACTTTCAGGGCCGAGAACAGTAACCGTAGATATGCCCAGGTTGTATATGGCCTCCGTATCCGTGACAATCGCTTCCGAAGTGTTGGATCTTTCGCCGCTCGAATCTAAATAGTAGGCCTTTACTCTCAACAGGAGCAGGTGCACAGTCTGTCCATCACTG
>MGNI01000208.1:2712-3004 GCA_001795115.1 Chloroflexi bacterium RBG_16_48_8
CCGATCCTTGCCGATTTCCTTTGGGCCCCACGCAGTATTCATTGCAATCGGACCGGTATCATCATCAAGGTATGCCAATTGGACTGCCACACGAAAACCCTCATACCCTGCGAAAGCACCGTAGCCGTATGCTTCCACTTCCGGGATATTTTCCCAGTCGGGCTGGCCGCTGCTGCCCTCCTCAGGATTGTAATTCAATGGATTTCTGGCCCCCCAGTAATGATCGTCTAAATCGACATCGCCACGGCTCTCGTTATAAGGCTCATAAAAAGGCATGGAACGAATCTCTTCT
>MGNI01000208.1:3021-4123 GCA_001795115.1 Chloroflexi bacterium RBG_16_48_8
GGTTTTCAAATTGGACCATTCCCATAAAAGCCGTGTCGAACATTTTGGCAATAGGGAATAAAGCTAAAGCGAGAATGGTACCCGCCACCAGTATTTCAGCAAGCGAAAACCCTACTTGTTCCCTCATCTTGCGCTTCAGATACATGTTTTCGCCTCCCAGGTTAAGGATTCACCAGCTCAACAGTGGTTATTTTTCCTGCTGCATCAATGGTGACTTCTCGTGTTTCGCTTCCTTTTTGAAGGGTTATAGTTACAGGAGTTATTGACATTTGAGTACCCATGGGCTCGAAGGTTACGGTAACTTCACTCACCACATGCACGCCATTGCCGATCTGGTTGTACCAATTCCCTGACTCCTCGATCACAATTTCCTGTGTGACGGATCTATTGACCGAAACGATATTCCAAGTGTACGTACCGGGAAGGCTGGGATTCTCCGTACCCACATTGTGACGGAATTCGTAGGTATCAGGGTGGCTGGCCATTGAAGAATAAAATGTTAGCTCATATTTCACATTTTCCTGCCTGGCAGCTGTCTTGGCCTGTTCCAAAGCCGCCTCCACCTGTCGGGCAGCAGCAGTTACACTCATTTGGAGTCGCGAATCTGCAAAGCTCAATGCAGCTGAAAAAACGAGGATTCCTAGTATTATTACGACAACAAGGAGTTCTAGAAGTGAAAAAGCACCTTCATCATTAACAGCAAGGCCGAACATTCCAAACGTGGGTCTATTCTTCATATTCTATCCAATTCCAGAGATTTATCTCACCGCTTCCCTAAACCCTAGCCTTTTTCCTCATATCTTCTATCGTCTAATAGTATCCATGGCCTTTATATGAATAAAGAAAAGATGTTGTAAAGGATGTTACGATATTGTGACATTCATGGTCTGACGTGCAAAAAGACCAGAATCACGGCAAATTTTCTACGGCTGCCGTTCAAATAACTCCACGAGCGCTCGCAGGCCTAATTTATATGCCATAGTCCCCAAGCCTGATATGGTACCCGTTACGATGTCCGAGATGACGGAATTTGCCCTCCATTCCTCCCTGGCAAAGATGTTACTGATATGAACTTCTACTATTGGCATCTGCAAACTGGCTA
>MGNI01000208.1:4157-5463 GCA_001795115.1 Chloroflexi bacterium RBG_16_48_8
GATTGATAATCAAGCCTTGGAAGCGCTGAGATACTCCCTGCAGGTAATCGATAATAGCGCCTTCATGATTGCTTTGAAAAAAATTGATCTCGACGCCAAGCTCAAGCGCTTCCTGCTCCAACTCCGACCTCAGGTCTTCTAAGGTAGTGAGGCCATATACCTCAGGCTCTCGCGAACCCAGAGTATTCAAATTCGGACCGTTGATAATAGCAATAAGACTCATTTGTTCAGCTTTCTAAGATCTTCAATCGTTTCTTCAACAGCTCTAATAATCAATGAACCAGGCATTGAATTTACGCTCCTGGGCTTCCGGGGAGCTTCCAGCAAAATAAATTGCCATTCCTGCCCTCGCTTTTTATCGGCCGCTAAACATCTTAAGAATACTTGCCCATCTATATCATTTAAGAACTCCCACTTCGGTACACTTTTTAGTAATGGCAGGAGTATGCTTCTATGGTTTTCGACCAACCCGGCACCTGCAACACCGTAAGCCTCCGAGACTCTCGCCGCCACCATCATTCCGATAGCTACAGCTTCACCGTGGCGCAATGCTTTATATCCTGTAGCCGTTTCAAGCGCATGCCCGAAAGTGTGTCCATAATTAAGCTCAGCCCTTTTGCCTGTCAGATCCTTTTCATCTTGCGAAACTACTTTTGCTTTATATTCAATGCAACTTGCTATGGTTCCTGCCAATTCGAATCTGTTGTCCTTTTGTGCGCGCTGCCATTCCTCGATCTCCTTTAAAAGAGCTTCCTCGTAGAGGAAGCCATACTTGGCGATCTCGGCCATGCCACTTCGCATCTCTCGCGCCGGTAACGTAGGTAATAGCCCTATATCACTTATCACTGCTTGCGGTTGATAGAAGGAGCCGACCGCGTTTTTTGCTGAGGGTAAATCAATCCCAACCTTACCACCTATGCTTGAATCTACCATTGCCATTAAAGTAGTCGGGAATTGTATATATTCAATTCCCCTCATGAATGAAGCAGCGAGATAACCGGCCAGATCTCCAACCACGCCTCCTCCGAATGCAAGAACCAAGTCATTGCGATGTATTCCATTCTCAAGCATAAATCTGTATCCTTTTTCGAGCGTGCGGAGATTCTTATGCTTTTCTCCTTGAGGAAATAGAAATATATAGCATTCTTCAGGATTTCTTATATAAGCCCTCAGCGTTTTAAGTAGCCGCCATCCGTGCAATGCCACTATTTTAGGATGGCTTACAACAACTATTTTGTCGGGTTTGATTGTCGAAAGGATTCGTGGAAGCTCGGTTTCGTATAGCCCAGTACCTACGTATGCCCAG
>MGNI01000208.1:5483-5681 GCA_001795115.1 Chloroflexi bacterium RBG_16_48_8
GACTTGTACTCTTTCCATCTCTTAACAATTTCCTCTGCTATGGTTGCCGGCTTTAGCTTATCAACTTCGATTACTTCGTGCGAAGCTTCAAGATACCTGCTTTTTCTTGCTTCCAGTAATCGCTTGACCTGCGCCTGCAGGTCTCTTTCGCTCAATAAGGGACGCTTAGCAACATCCTTTAAGCGGGCGATCGCTTCT
>MGNI01000208.1:5828-6588 GCA_001795115.1 Chloroflexi bacterium RBG_16_48_8
GTGCTCTCCCTCAGTCGCGAAGATATTTTCAATGCTCTTACCCGCCACTGCCCCTATTCTTTCATCCAAATCCACGAAATTCATTTTAAGTCGAGAAGCAACCAGCCCGCCTACTGTACTTTTACCGGCACCCATAAAACCGATTAGTGCAATTGTTTCTTTGTTCTTAATAAAATCGCCCATCACAATCAGAACTCAATCAGACCTTCCCGCATTTTCTTGTATCTTTCCATAATTTCATTAATGTTGTCTCCACCGACCTTTTCTAGAAGCGCATCCGCCAATACGAATGATATCGCGCTTTCCGCAACAACCGCCGCTGCTGGCACCGCGCACGTATCCGAACGTTCAACGGCTGCCTCCCCTGTTTGTTTGCTTGCCAGATCAACGGATTCAAGTGGTGCGGCGAGCGTTGGAATAGGTTTCATAGCCGCCCGGATAACCAGAGTTTCCCCATTGGTGATTCCACCTTCGAGTCCGCCTCCGTGATTTCCATGATGATAAAAGCCTTTCCCTTCTTTATGCCGAACTAGGTCGGCTGCCTGTGAGCCCATCAGACTCGCTAGGGCAAAGCCATCTCCTATCTCCACTCCCTTTATGCCTTGTATGGACATGACCGAGGAAGCCAACCTTCCATCTAACCGTCTGTCCCAATGTACATGGCTCCCGATTCCCACTGGGATCCCAAAGGCTATCACCTCAAAAATGCCCCCTAGGCTATCACCCGAGTCCCGTGCTTTATCGATCTCTTCCATAATGA
>MGNI01000208.1:6615-7766 GCA_001795115.1 Chloroflexi bacterium RBG_16_48_8
CGAACTTCATTACTATCTGCTGCTGCCAACTCATCAGCATCCGGAACGTTTTTCCTTTCCTTCACCCTAATAGTTCCAACTTGGAGGACATGCGAAAACAACTTAATATCGAAATAACCCAGAACCAACTTAGCGATCGCTCCTACCATCACCCTGCCAACAGTCTCCCTGGCCGAAGAACGTTCCAAAATATCTCTTATATCCCTTGTTCCATACTTCAAAGCCCCAGCAAGATCCGCGTGACCCGGGCGAGGCTTGGTTACCTCTTCGGCAACCCGCGGTCCCTCCGGCTTCATCCTTTCTCTCCACTTTTCATACTCCATATTTTGGACCATCATCGTTAGTGGGCTCCCCAGCGTCAGCCCGTATCTTACCCCACTCAGAATCTCCACCCGGTCCCTTTCCAACTGCATCCGAGGTCCACGGCCATAGCCGAGGCGTCTGCGTGACAGCTCGACCTCAATATCTTCCTTTATAACGGCGATTCCGAATGGGAGACCTTCAAGGATGGAAATGACAGCCTTACCATGTGATTCACCTGCATCCAGAAACCTCAACATACTGTTCGACCCCTAAAGGATAGCTTTCGAATTGTTCAACCAACCTCATAATCAAAAAAGGGCGGCCCCAGGCCGCCCCTGGTTCCTCATTCCTTTTATATTTTTCGTAGCTGATTCACTCTTAGCTCGTACGTCTCATCTCCACATAAAACTGATACTGTCTGTTCATCTTTGATCTCTTGCACCTTAAAAACTTCCGCAAATCCTGAACCAGCCTTCAAGCGGTCATAACTCCGATCATTGACTTTGATTATAGCGTATCGAACCCCTCGTACTTCATAAATGCTCTCAACCACAACTACTTTCTGTGCACTTGTTGCTGCCTGCGTTGTCAGCGTGTTTTGAGAGGTAGACGCACCCATAGAAGCCGCGGTCTGTTGCTCCTGTTCGTAGTCAGGGAACCCCAGCATCTGCCATTCCTTCCCTGAGATTGTGGATTCTGTGCCCCTGAGATCACCCACTTCCCCTATGAGCGGATAGAAAGGGTCATTGAGAACCCAGACTTCCACATAGGGAATCTCGCCCAGTTCTTGGTCCGCCTCCTCCATGTGGATTTGGAACTTTTGCTCTATGATCCTCGAAGCGATGTTG
>MGNI01000209.1:0-2089 GCA_001795115.1 Chloroflexi bacterium RBG_16_48_8
AACCATGTCGTGCGTCATAGAAAAGTGGACCCTCATTCCCTAGCAGTAAATTCAAATCATAGGCCGCTCTGATCTTCTCTTTCTCAATCACAGGATCGAGAGGTCCACCAACTTGAAGAACTGAGGTCAGTGATTGCACATGGACCAGTCCAGGTAGAATGCCGCGATGATAAAAAGCAAGACCCTCTGCACTGAGCACCCAGGTTTGGCCAGCATCATTCCAGACCATAACTGGTTGACGTTCTTCTATCTCGACTAGCACCCGGTTCGGCCAATGAACCTCCACTTTCACCGTTTCTACCTCAGGTAATGACTCCAGAAGCCCCTCTACTTCAGATGGATCCACCTCAAAAATGGATCGGTTGCTTACACCAATAATCGTACGCACCCTTGAAGGACTCAAATATTGGATGCCAGTGACTTCAGGTTGAACAACGATAAAACCTGGCGCGGAGTAAACCGTAATAAGACCCCAAACAGAGATGCTCAGTAGGAGAAGGGCGGGTATCCTTGCACCGGTGCGGATAAAACGGAAGGAAGGAACACGTAGCCTTGGTCTTCCTTCCATACTTATGGTTGTATTGAATCGCTGACGACGATCCTGTTTTCTGCGGTCGGCGTATCCGCTGGAAATGCGTGCAGCACCCAGTTGTTTTCTTTGGTGGGATGTTCTCTGCCGTACACGCTCAGCTCTCGTCCGAGCGCGCCCTAATACCCCTTCACCCAATGTCATTTACCACCCTCATAAGTCCGTAGAAGCTGCATTTTCTGAGCATGCCGCTCAAATGCCAAATCGATCAAGCGGTCTAGGAGATCTGAATAGGTAAGACCTGTAGCCTCCCACAACTTTGGATACATGCTAATGCTTGTGAAGCCTGGGATGGTATTTAATTCATTCACGAAGGGCTTTCCACTCTCACGATCCAGTAAGAAATCCACCCTCGCCATCCCTGCGCCGTCGATTGCTTTAAAAGCGTTAACTGCCAATGTGCGAATCTCCTCAGCCATCCCATCATCTATAGGTGCAGGGATCAGCAATTCGGAGGTATCATCGATGTATTTCGCGCGATAACTGTAGAACTGATCTCCTGGAACGACTTCACCTGGAATGGAGGCTTCTGGTATATCATTCCCAAGGACACTTACTTCAATTTCCCTTGCATTCAAACCTTTCTCCACCATCACCCGGAGATCATACTGAGCTGCATCTAATAATCCCTCAATCAAATCGGATCGGTTATTGCATTTGTTTATGCCAACAGAGGAGCCCTGGTTTACCGGTTTGGTGAAAAGCGGATATGGTCCCACAGCCTCGGCCTTTTGAAGCATGAGATCAATATCCGTTGATATATCCAACCCTGTCAGGAGGGCATAATCTACAATAGGAATGCCCCAACTTTTCATAACATCCTTGAAGACCACCTTATCCATTCCAACAGAGGAGGCAAGAACGCCTGCTCCAACATAGGGCATCTCAGCCATTTCAAATATGCCCTGGATAGTCCCATCTTCGCCAAATGTCCCATGCAGAACAGGAAACATAACATCCACTTCCGCCAGGATTTCAATTCCCTTGTCCTCAGCTCTATGATAAAGGTTCCTATTTCCGGGCTCAGGCAAAAATGTCACCGGTAGCAGACCCGTCAGGTCACCTTGTTCCAACTTCTCCAGAACATCTGGACCGCCATACCAATGACCCGATTTCGTAATTGCGATGGGGATCATCTCATACTTATCTTTATTCAATTCTCGGAGGACAGATCGAGCCGATCGCAGTGAAATTTCATGCTCCCCTGATCTGCCACCGAAAATAACCCCGAGGCGCAATTTTGTCATCAGATGGACTCTCCTAAGCTTAGAAGATCACCCACCTCGTCTGGATCCCATTCTCCAAAGAGCTCAACCTCCAATTCGAGGTTGATTTCAAAACGATCAGCAACCTCTTTACGTACAAGCCGGATGAGTCTTAAAACATCTGAAGCGGATGCGTCACCCAGATTGACGAAAAAATTGGCATGTTTAGCGCTAACACGTGCACCACCAATTTGAAGACCTTTTAAACCAGCTGTATCGACCAATCGTCCTGCCG
>MGNI01000209.1:2108-2345 GCA_001795115.1 Chloroflexi bacterium RBG_16_48_8
CCCAACTGGGACCACTCGGCTGGGTCCGTTGACGATATTCGACAAACTCCTTAACCTTTCTTTTTACTATTTCCGCGCTGGTCTTACTCAACCGAAAAGTCGCGCTTAAAATCACAAATCGCCGCGGGAACCTTCTAAGCACGCTTGTTCGATAGCTGTACTCCAACCGCTCCACTGGCCATTTCTCTACTTGCTCTTTCTGTTGCAAGATTTCAGCCACCTCTAAGCAACTGGCAA
>MGNI01000209.1:2444-2761 GCA_001795115.1 Chloroflexi bacterium RBG_16_48_8
TCCGCCGGCTAACCGATCCTAAGGAGGCTCCCGAGTCGGCTCTCACCTTAGGATTAGATTCGCTTTCGATAAAAGTCACATGACGAGCATGATTCAAGATGACCACACCTCGAACACCTTTATCCGATACCAAAACATTGGAGCCACCGCCCAGAATTCGAAAAGGCATCTCCATCTCCCAGAGCAGGTGCGCCTTGTGGGCAAGCTCCTCAGAAGAACGCACCTCGATCAAGAAATCAGCAGGTCCTCCGATACGGGCGGAGGTATAGGGCGCAAGACTGACATCCTCACGCAGCTGATCACCAAAAACCTCTCGC
>MGNI01000209.1:2782-5514 GCA_001795115.1 Chloroflexi bacterium RBG_16_48_8
AGGTTTCGGACCCTTTCGATGATACGACTTACCACCTCTCGCTCATGAATTCCTGAGGCATATAGTGGCACAAAGGCATTCTTCTCCTTCAAATTGGCTTTCTTGGCTGCCAAACGAAGTCGAAGCTCCATTCGTCGATCAATCTCAAATACCCGATTCCTACCGTTAGACATCACTCAACCCTTTCTCCCCACCTTCTAACAGCTCCAAAAGGAGCTTTCCAACTTCATTTGCATCTCCGGCGCTTAGTGTAACCACGACATCTCCAGGCTTGACTTGCTCATAAAGATGCTTGGCCAATATCGTGAAATCCTCCATATGCTTCACATCTGGATGGTTGATTTGCTTGGATAAATACTCCCCCGTGATCACTCCATCAGGCTGCTCACGCGCTCCGAACACCTGCGTGATGATGACATGATCAGCATCATGAAAGGCAGTGATATAGGCTGCTAGAAGAGCCCGGATCCGGGAGTATGTATGGGGTTGAAACACCGCCCAAATCTGGGCTTCTGGAAAACGAAGCCTTGCGGTTGAGAGGGTGGCCCTGATCTCTGTCGGATGATGAGCATAGTCATCCACCACGGTTACACCCTTTCCTTCTCCCAAGATCTCAAATCGCTGCCCCGCTCCGTGATAACCCGTTATCGCCTGCCTTATTTGGGTAAAGGGGATCCCCAATTCATCCGCTACAGCCATTGCACCCAGGGTGTTCTCGACGTTATGCATCCCAGGTAAGCGAGTACGAACCAAACCCAGAAGTTCGCCATGGCGGATGGCCAGGAAGTCCATTCCGCCGGCTGGATTGGGCCGGATCTCCTCCGCACGCCAATCTGCAATGGAGTCGATCCCATAAGTGATCCTCTTCAAGCCTTCAGCATGGAGCGCAGCCGCGCCCGGATTGGTAACACACACCACAAAGGTATCCTTCACCTGGTTGATGAATTGCGTAAACGCCTCAAAAAGCTCATGTTCTGTGGGATAGCAGTCTGGATGGTCATATTCCATATTTGTTACCAATGCGATCTTGGGATGAAGACCTAAGAAAGCTCGGTCGTACTCATCCGCTTCGATGACAAAGTACTTTCCTGAGCCTGCTTTCCCATTTGCTCCAAAATCTCCCAGCAAACCACCTACGATGAAACCTGGATCCATTCCTGCTTGATCAAGTATCCAGGCGATCAAACCAGTGGTCGTTGTCTTCCCATGGGTCCCCGCGACTGCGATCGTCTCATAATCTGCAGTGAGCTCCATAAGAAAGGTTTTTCTCCGAAGAACAGGAATTCCCAACTGTCTTGCAGCCACAAGCTCAACATTACTTTCAGGTATCGCTGAGGAAGCAATCACCAGGTCAGCGCCGGGGATGTACCTGTTATCATGTCCCAGGAATATCTGAACTCCTGCAGCTTCCAAAGCACGGGCATAGGCTGACATTGCTTGATCAGATCCAGTCACGTGATCACCTCGATCATGTAAAACATGTGCAATAGCCGATAATCCGGCTCCTCCAATTCCTACGAAATGCACTCTACGCCTCATACGAACACTACGATAATCAACACGAATATCACCCCCACTGCGAAATACACGTGAGGGATCGGTAATAAAGTGGGCGGGAGGTATTGGACTAAGTTTTCGAATTGCATCGCCAAAACAGATCCTGCCTCAGGCTGGACAACCAAATCCGTTGGATAACCCACCTCATGAAGATAGCCCCATACCGATCCGGCTAATAAGTACCCGTTGAGCAACCCCAGCACCAATCCGAGTAAAATCTCCTCCAACTTCTCCCGTGCCATCTTTTCCTGTAAAGCTCGAATATGCGGCGTTTGATAACCAAAAAAAGCCAACAGAGTGATAAGCCCCGCGCGTATAAGAAATTGTGTACCGGCTGACTGCAGCGTAAAGCTTGTGCGATAGGGTTCCACATAGGCTTCTAAAATCGCATTGATGAACAAACCGAGCACGATGGCACTCGTAACTAAAAGTTCTTTCGCCCAGCCACGCATAGCGCCTACGACTCCGAATAAGACAATACACAATCCTAAGAGAACGGTAAGGCTAACCATGCAACTTTTCCTTCATCACGACTAGTTGCTCAATTTCACTAGCAATCACTCGAGAGGCAGATGGAGTGGCGTACCTGCTTGCCGCTTCTCCCATCCTTCGAAGTCGCTCAGGATCATTCAGCAAGTCAAGAATGGTAGACAACAACTGCCCATCCAAATCTTCATCTCTGATTTGAGTGGCTGCGCCTATTGTGGAAAGATGATCCGCATTGACTTTTTGATATTTCCAGGCATGCGGGTAAGGAACCAGGATCGAGGCTAAACCAAAGATCGGATATTCTCCCAAGGTAGCAGCACCAGCTCTCGAAACCACTAAATCCGCAGATGCAAGCGCTGCACCCATCTCTTCATGAAGATATGGGAAAGCGTGATAATCACGGATAAGCTCTTCAGGGAGATTAAGTTTCACCGCATCTACCTGATCCCAATCCAGCTTGCCGGTGATGTGAAGAACCTGCGCCTTATAGAGAAGCTGACCGAGGCACTTCCACAAGGCAACATTGATGGAACGTGCGCCTCGGCTCCCACCAAAGATAAGTACAATCGGTTTATCATCATGCAACTTCAAGATCGCTTTCCCTGACTGCTTATCTACATTTCGAATTTCCGAACGCGTAGGATAACCGCTGACTAGGATCTTTCGACGACTGCTGTAATACTTCC
>MGNI01000209.1:5523-8992 GCA_001795115.1 Chloroflexi bacterium RBG_16_48_8
CCGTGGTGACAGCAGTGACGTCCGCCAGTAATCCGATTACCTTCAACGCCAAAGCCGGTTCAATATCAGGTACGTAGGCAACTTTCGGCACATTCCATCCCGCTATCGCCACAGGGACACCCACATATCCTCCCGTAATAAACATCACATCCGGCGAAAAACGATCAATGATCTTGCGCGCCGCAAAATAACCTTGGATCAATGCATAACTGTTCTTCGGCAGTGTTTTCAATCCGACACCATGAACGCCCGCAGCAGGGATGGCTTCAAATGAAATCCCAGCTCGGGTTACTAAGGAGGCTTCCATTCCACCTTCTCCACCGATCCAAAGAACTTTAGCGTTTCTTCGGAGTTCTTCGACGACGGCCAAGGCGGGATACACTCCTCCCCCCGTGCCTCCTGCTGAAACCAATAGTCGCAACATGATCTTTTGCTCTCGTCTCCACTAATTTCCATCTCGAGATATTTAGCAATAGCCCTATAGCGGTAAGGTTTGTAACGAGGCTCGACCCTCCGTAACTGAAAAATGGCAGGGCATTGCCAGCAAAAGGAAGCAGGCCAAGAAGGACAGCCATATTCACCACAGCTTCCAAACCGATCCAGAAGGTAAGACCACTTGCCAAAAGCATCCCAAGACGATCTGGTTGTTTCATTGCGATTCGGAATCCGCGCCAAATCAAAAATCCAAATAAGAATAAGACTAATAAAGCTCCAAAGAGCCCTAATTCTTCTCCCACAATAGCGAAAATACTATCGGTATGGGGAAAAGGTAATATTCCAAATTTCACCCGACTTGCCCCAAGCCCACGCCCAAGAAGACCGCCCGAGAAGAAAGCATGCAAAGATTCCTTCACATGGTAGGAAGCTTCCTCCACATTGACCAAACCATTCACGTATTCAGCCCAACGCTGCTGACCCGTATTGCTTACCCTAACCAAAAGCAAACCAATTCCAGCACTGCCCAATGCAATCGCTCCTGTTTGTGTCCACGTAGCACCCGCTAGATAGAAGAGCACAAGGGCAACTGCACCAATCGTTATCGCTGCGCTTAGATCTGGTTGCAGAAGGATGAGCCCACCCACAAAACCGATCATGATGACCAGAGGAATAAGACCATAACTCCAATCTTGCAGACGATCCTCCTTCGACTCCATCCAGACAGCCAGATAAATAATCATGACCAATTTCGCTAATTCTGAGGGCTGAATGGATCCATTTATAAATGCCCTTCTTGATCCCTCCTCCGCACCCAATACAAGCACTGTTAGCAGGGCAACAATGACCAATACCATCCCTGGAAGTGCAAGCGTCCTAAGCCACCGAAGGGGGATCCTTGACACGATTGCCAAGGCAATAAGACCTAAGACCAGATTTCGAACCTGACGACCAAAGATGGCATTGGGATTGTTGTATGAACGCCAGGATTCATTCCAACTTGCGGAATAGACCATAACCAGACCAAAAACGATCATTGAGAAAACGATGACCAACAACCAAGGGTCGTAGCCAAGAAATCTTGATTGTTTTGGCTGGATAGCCTGTGATCGAAAAGTCGAAAGGTTTGTACCCATTAGAGCGCTTCCACCCATTCCTTAAATCGCTCCCCTCTGGCCTCAAAATCAACAAATTCATCAAAACTCGTCCCTCCAGGAGCAAGAAGCACGATATCACCGGCTTTTGCAACTGCTACTGCCTTCTGAACAGCATCTTCCAGCCCTCTACAGATGTCTATCGTGAAAGGTCTTTCGCCCTTCACGTGCGCCATCGCCTTCGCGATCTTATTTGCCGCTTCCCCAAAAAGGATGAGATGGTCCACCCGCTCGGAAACCACTTTAGAAAATTCCTCCCAGGCGAGATCCTTATCGCGTCCACCTGCCAGCAGAAGCAGGGGTTCATCAAAGGATCTCATCGCAGCGATGGATCGATCAGGAGAAGTTGCGATTGAATCGTTGTACCAAGAGATCCCATGGACTTGCCTCACAAACTCAAGTCGATGGGCTAACCCTTTGAAACTCCGAATGCCAGCTTCAATGACATCCTTCGGAAATCCAGCACCCAAAGCAATCGCAGAAGCCGCAAGCACGTTCTGCAAATTGTGCTCACCTCGCAAGGGGATTGCATCGATGGGGCACAGTACCCGTTCCTCGTCGTTTTTCCGATAATAGATCCATCCAGCTTTGATATAGGTTCCCTCAACCAATCCCACCGATTCCAGGCCAAAGGTAAAGGACCGACCTTGGATAACATGCCGCAGATCCCAAGCCACAGGATCATCCCGACTCAGGATTGCAATGTCCTCTTGAGATTGATTTTTAAAGATCCGGCTCTTAGCTGCAATGTACGTTTCCATTGTTTTATGTCGATCAAGATGATTGGGTGAAAGATTTAACAATGCAGCAATATGTGGGCTGGCTTCCATCAACTCCAGTTGAAAAGATGAGAGCTCCAAAACGACCCAATCATGGGGATGGATGTGCTCAACATCCCACAGCAGCGGTCGGCCAATATTGCCACCGACCCAGGCATTTGTCCCACTTCCTTCCGCCTCTAATTCGGCCATCCTGCCAACCAATGCAGTTGTTGTACTCTTTCCAGCGGATCCGGTTATCCCGATCACGGGTGCCGGGCAGAGCTCCAGGAAGAGTTGAGAGTCGTTTGAGAGTTGTATGCCAAGATTTCTCGCCTCCTGGATGAGGGGCAGATTTAGAGGCACGCCTCCGGATACAAATACGACACTTGTGTTTTCCAATAAATTCATCGGATGTTCACCTAACACATACTCTATCGGCCATTCTGCCAGCTCTTCTCTCACTGCTGCCAATTCCCCGGTCCGTTTTAAATCACTTACCACGACGCGTGCCCCTTTTTTAGCTAAATATTGGCTTAGGGCTTTCCCTTGCCGCGCCAGCCCAAGCACCACAACCTTGCGATCTGTCCATTCCTGCAATGGGATCCTCTCGGTCTATAGTTGGTTACCGTTCCCATTTGCGGAATCTTTTTGATCGACTCCAATCCAGAAATGATCTGGCCTCACGGTTCGTGCCTCTCGAACCTCTATACCATTCGATCGATCTTCATTGCCAGCTAATGTGGTCGGGTTGACGAAACATAACGTCGGTACTTGACCATATTTTTCCTGATAGTAAGCACTTGCATTATCGACCTTATCTTTCAAGGATCTAGGACTGTTGTCAAACCAAAGCATGCCTGTTCTCATTTCACATTCCTTCCTCTAAAGTAGCGCCAATGAAACACCGATCATTGCAGCTAATAAAGCCACCAACCAGAAGCGTTGCACAACCTGGGTTTCACTCCATCCGATGAGTTCGAAGTGATGATGGATCGGCGCCATTTTAAATAACCTGCGTCCTTTCGTAAGTTTGAAGTAAGCCACTTGCAGGATCACACTCAGTGTTGCGCTTACGGGGATGATGGCGATGACGAGAAGTAGCGGCCACTGCCCCGTCAT
>MGNI01000209.1:9044-17990 GCA_001795115.1 Chloroflexi bacterium RBG_16_48_8
AGTTCTGCCGGGTGCACGTTGTACCAAAGGAAGGCAAACAGTGCTCCCACCACAGTGAAGCAGAAGCGAACAAGGAAGATCTGTCCTTGCAGCATGGCAATTGCACCCAAAGCCGCAAAGGCTGTGGCTGAAATTAAACCCGCCAGACCATCCAGACCATCAATAAGATTGATAGCATTGCCAAAACCTACAATCCAGAACATGGCAATAGGGATATACCAGATGCCGAGAGAAATTTCCTCAGGATAATTTGGCAGATACATATTGGGTGCGTCCAAACCATATTTCAATACAATGGCAGCTCCTACCGCGATCAGAACTTGCCAAAGAAATTTTGTTCGGGGTCGAATTCCCTCCCCGCGTCGGCTGCCGTGAATCCCTTTCCAATCATCCCAAGCTCCTAGGAGTGCGTTTGCCACCAAAACAAAGAGGGGCAGCAGAATCGAACGTCCCAGTACGGTAAGAGCTCCCATAATCGTTACTAGATTCAGTACACCTGTGACCAGGACAACTGGTATCACTACCAGCCAGCCACCCATCGTCGGAGTCCCCATTTTTGTAAAATGCCGCTGCGGACCTTCTATGCGAATCCGTTGACCGATACCAATCATTCGCAAAACACGGATCAGTGGACCACCCCAGATCACGGTAAGGAGGAAAGTAATTCCGCCCAAGGAGAGTGCCATGGCAGTTTGGCTCATTCGATTTCCTCCAAGGCGGCTACAATCTGATCCATCTGCATTGCACGGGACCCTTTTATCAGCACGACATCCCCTTCTCCGATGCGATTATGTAAATAATCGATGGCAGCGTCTTTATCTTCCACAATCACCACATTCGTTTCCGGTAAGCCAGAAAGGATGGCTTCTTCTGCAATCCATTTTGCTCGCTGTCCGACTGTAATAAGTTCGTCTGCGATATCAGCCACTCTCACACCCACCATCCGGTGTCCCCGCTCCTCAAATTCACCTAGCTCCAACATATCCCCCAGAACAGCGATTCTCCTGCCATCTAGCTCGGATAAAAGATTCAATCCTGCGATGACTGATGTAGGCGCTGCATTGTAGGTATCATCCATAATCAGGGATCCCCCAGGACCTTGTACTGCCACCAAGCGTAACTGAGACTGGCTTGTTCGCAATCCGGCGATGATTTCTTCCCAAGTCAGGTTTTCCATCAGTCCTACTGCTGCAACACGAAGAACCGTGTGGACAGAATGCCTTCCGAGGAGCGGTACCCGGACGTGTAAAGAATCTCCACGGTGATGTAAAACAAATCGAACACCTTCCAAGCCCAACCCCTCTATATCACTCGCCCATATATCCGCCTGGGGTGAAAGGCCATAATAGAAAACCCGTGCCTTTGTGCATTCCGCCATCTGGCGCACGAGCGGTTCATCATAATTTAAGATGGCAACACCATCTGGAGCAGGAGGAAGACCCTCAACAAGCTCTTTCTTGCCTTCCACAATCGCATCCAGGGAACCTGCTCTCTCCATATGTACATGGCTTATGTTGGTAATCACCCCCACCTGAGGTTTTGCGATCCTGCATAATAGTGCAATCTCACCAGGGACGTAGAATCCCATTTCCAGTACGGCACACCTGTGCGATTCGGTGGCATGGAGAAGGGTCAAGGGGAGACCAATCTCGTTGTTCAAATTACCAGGATTTTTTAATGTCCGAAATCGTCTTCCGAGGACATCCGCTGCAACTTCCTTGGTAGTAGATTTTCCTACGCTGCCAGTTATGCCGATTACCCGTAGAGTGAGTTTATTTCGCCAATGTTCAGCAATGGTCTGTAACGCTTGAATAGTGTCATCGACCAGTAAAGCCAGTGGAACTTCAAAGGATTGCAGTCCCTCGTTGACGATGGAGGTTCTTAAATTCAAGACGGGGATGGATATGGCGATCTCACGCTCAATAAGCACAACGACAGCCCCACGGTGGATGGCTTCCTCAACATATTCATGACCATCCACACGCTCGCCCTTGACGGCCACAAAAAGAGATCCGGGGATGACCAGTCTCGAATCAATGGCTGCATCCGTGATGACTTGAGTCACCATTTCAAAAGGATGACCTGTGAGCGCTTCCAACATCGTTCCAAGCGTCAACATGGCTACTCCGCCTCTGCCCTTCTCGCAACCTCTAGAATGAAATCATCCGGAGGAATTCCCAATTCGATGACTAGCCGCTCAACGATAGCTCTGAATACAGGTGCAGCGACGACCGATCCCCAAGGAGAAATCTGAGGTTTGTCAATTCGAACGTAAACTACAAATCTCGGATCCCTTAATGGCCCCCAACCGATGAAGGAAGCCACGGTCAAGTTGGGATCATAGCCATATTCCGTCGCAATCTGAGCGGTTCCAGTTTTTCCTGCCAGCTTATAGCCCTCCACAATGCTTATACTACTTTCAGCCTCCAAGGCCTGGAACAACATATCCGTTATGACCTGCGCAGTCTCATCCGTAATTGGCCGACCTAACACCGTCGCTTTTGGCCAATATTCCCCTTGGGGACTGACAATTTCTCGGACAACATGAGGCAGAACCATCACCCCATCATTGGCGATTGCGCTAACTGCAGTCACCAATTGGATCGGGGTAACTGAAAGACCTTGACCAAAGGAATTGGTGCCTAAATCCGATTCTGTCCAGGAAGGATCTCCGGGGACACGCATTTTGCCTGGCACCTCACCCGCCATATCGATGCCCGTTAGAGAACCAATCCCAAAGTCTTCCATGGCACTATAGAAGCGCACCGCTTGCAGCTTGTGATAACCGATAAAAGCCAGACAGGTGTTGAGCGAATATTGCAGGCATCCCTGTATGGTTTGTAATCCCCAGGCCTCTCCATCCCAGTTACGGATGATGTGACCACCGATCTCAATTTCACCGATATCGATGAATTCATCATCTGGGTTTACAACACCTTCGTTGATTGCAGCTGCCATCACAAGAGCCTTAAAAGTTGACCCGGGTTCATATTGACCAGCCACTGCAGGAGATACAACGAGATTCTCATCGAAATCTCCAATGAGCCACTCTTCGTAATTCGCGGGATCTAGGGCTGGCCAAGCCACCATGGCTAATATCTCCCCATTTTGAGGGTCCATAATGATAACTTGACCACTCTCAGCCTGGGTTCTTTCAATTGCATCTTGGAGGGCGGTGGCCGCAGTTTGCTGGATGTCCAGGTCGATGGTAAGGACCAGGTTTGCACCAGCGGTTGGGTTAGGTTGAGAACCAACTTCAAGCGGAATGTACTTCCTTTGAATATCGACGGACTTACCAGAAAGCCAATCATCGTAATAACCCTCCACACCGTAGAAGCCCAATCCTTCTTGATTAACAAAGCCCAAGATATGACCAGTAAGCTCGCCTGCTGGATAGATGCGCTCTTGAGTTGGCACAAGTGCCAGACCAGTTAGATCTGGCCCATTGGGATCTTCAAGAAACTTCTGCACGATGTCTGCAGCCACCTCCCCCATCCTGATGGGAATGTGCCCTCCCTCTGAGATGGGTTGTGTTAGTCGAATCCTGTAAACATCCTCATTATCACGGCCACGAATAAGCTGTGCTTCTATGTCTGATTGCGACAAATCGAGCAACTCTGCAATTACGAATGAAATATCCTTGATGCTGGTGTCCGTGAGTTGACGAGTCTCAACCTCCAAGAAGAAAAGAGAATGATTGGTTGCCAATAATTTGCCATCTCGATCGAAAATCAATCCTCGATCTGCAAATCTTTTCTCAATAAGCCCCAAGCCACGCTCATCCTGAGAAGCAAATACTGGCGCGAAGGGACCAAATTGAACACGGATCAATTGAACAATCAACGTCACCATGCTCATTGCAAGTAGGATCAAAACCATTACGCTCCGCCCTACAAAACCACGTGTCGATGTCACTCCACGCCTCCAAAGCGGAACCACCGCTGTATTGCATCTAGTAGGGTTTCCGTATATGCCGGAGACACTGTTATCAAGCTTATTTGAAAGGATGCTTGAGGTGATGGAGCACGAAAATCCATTTTCTGAGGAGACTCATCTATATCGACAAATCGAATATCTCTTAATGTCGCTGGTCTGAAACCCATGGATTCCGCCAATTCTGTCATTCTTTCAGGAGAGGCAACATCAGCCAGCTGCGCCACCAGATGTGAATTTTTCTGCCTGGCATTCTCCACTTGCTCCTCAAGATTCAAATAAACACGACCAGCGCTTGCTGCTTTTGTATTAACTGCTAAATACAACCCCCCAAGGACCAGTAGAATCAGAACCCAGAGCAGCGCTGACCCGGTCGACTGGATCATGCTCCTCCATGATGCTTGCTTCTGTTCTCGTAGACCCTTACCCTTTTCTTCTTGCATCTTTCAACCTATCCCATGCAAGGATCATGCCATTGCCACCTTCTCCGCCACCCGTAAGCGCGCACTTCGAGCTCGAGGGTTCTCCATTACCTCACCTTCTGTCGGTTGGATCGGCCGCCTGGTCAGGATCTTCAAGCTTTGTCTTCCATCACAGGTGCATACGGGTTGATCAGGTGGACAGACACAATTCTGACTTTCTCTTCGGAAAGTTCTCTTGACAATACGGTCCTCTAAGGAGTGAAAGGAAATCACAGCTAACCGACCACCTGGCTCCAGTACTTGAATGGCTTGTGTAAGACCCTCTTGAAGCGTGTCAAGTTCATCATTCACCGCAATACGCAAAGCTTGAAAAGTGCGCGTTGCTGGATGAATCCGCCGCGCCTGATGACCTGATACACGGGCTATGACATCGGCTAACTGCCGAGTACTCGTGAGTGGCCGAGCCTGAACAATGGCTTTAGCTATTTTGTATGCTTTGGGTTCCTCACCGTAAAGGCGAATTACACTGGTCAATTCTTCCAGTTGGAGTCCATTGACCAGATCAGCAGCACGCAATTCCTGAGTTAGGTCGAAGCGCATATCCAGAGGTCCATCCTCTCGAAAGGAGAACCCCCGGTCAGGATCTGCAAGCTGCATCGATGACACTCCTAAATCCAACAAAACGCCTTGAACCGATTTCCAACCGATCCCTGCCGCCTGATCGAGGATTTCTGAAAAAGAACCCTGTCTGAGTAACGCTCGAAACCCAAAATCGGTTAAACGTTCACGGGCAATTGCCAGTGCTGTCTGATCGCGATCAAGACCCAGCAACTCTCCATCTGGAGAGGACGCCACCAGAATCCCATAAGCGTGACCAGCAGCACCGACAGTGCCATCGATGATTCGGCTCCCCGACTTCGGATCGAGTGCGGAGAGCACTTCCTGTAAAAGAACAGGGGTGTGTGGGCTCGCCCTAGAACCATCCGGCGATTTCACCATGCCCTACCCCGTGGAGAGATCAAATGCTGTAAATCGTTCTGCGTTGGCCTCCGGATCTGTAATGGAGACCAACTCTTTCACCCAACCTTCCTTGCTCCAAATCTCGAAATAATCTCCTGAGCCTACAATAGTTACTTCAGTATCCAACTCTGCGTATTCCTGCAGGAAGGTAGGAATCAGTATCCTTCCAGTCGAGTCTAAGCTAACCTCGCTTGCCCGCCCGAAAAGGACGCGTCTCATGGCTCGCACTTCCTTATTCGTTGTTGAATGCATGCTTACTCGACTGGCAAGCTTTTGAAAGGTTTCTGTGGTATAAACCAATAAATTACATTCAAAACCCTGGACAATCGCCGCACCGGATGCCAGTGCAGCCCGATACCGAGCAGGGATCGTGAGCCTATTCTTTGAATCGATGGTGTGGCTATACTGACCGAGGAACATGTGTTCTGATCCACCTCTTCAACGTTCGAAAGCCGGTTATTGTCCGGCTTCCCACTGTCCCCCACTTTATCCCACAATCCTGCACAGTATATACTAGCTCGCGCCACTTTGGCAACCAGGAATCCATTAAAATGACCTATTTTCTCGGAATTTTTAAGGTTAATGAAAGGATTCCGCCTTAAAAATTTCCAATTACATTCATTTTCTAAAAAAATTGGAATTTCATTAGCATTCCCGATACCTTGATAAAATCAGATGGGTTCAGCTATTGAGAGGAAGTCATGAACGAAGGTCGGGGCGAAGCATTCGCTTCTAAGTGATTGGCCGGAAGTAATTTGACAAACAGCGAACGTAAAACCTAGCCAATCACTTAAGCAAACCGCCCTTCAGGCAACTCATTTTGTTAAAATACTTTCGGCGGTTTGCCAAGTATTGGACCAGAATGGACTTTATATAAGCGAATGCCTCGCCCTAACACGATGCCACAATGTTAAACGGCCTTGGAGGAGTCCTCCAAGGCCGTTATTTGGGGCTGACCTATAAGCCGCGTTCTGTCCTCTGACCTTTTATGGTTTACGGAAAAACCCTTCTTCCCACAAATCGATCAGATGGGTGATCATCTATCTTGACCTTGCGTCTCCGCAAGGTTCATGCAGCCTACCCGGGGTTTAAAGGGAACGAGCAGCTCCCTGCCTAAGATGGCATACACCCCTGCTTGGCCTTGCTCCCGATGGGGGTTACCTGGCCGTGCACATTACTGCACACGCCGGTGGTCTCTTACACCACCTTTTCACCCTTACTCGAAAATTCAAGCGGTTTTTTTCTGTGGCCCTTTCCGCGAGTCGCCTCGCCCGGGAATTACCCGACATCGAGCTCTTTGGAGCGCGGACTTTCCTCAGTTGGTACATGACCACCTGCGATCACCCGGTCTGCCCATGACCTACTCCGATCATACCCTTCCTATCGTTCACCGTCAATCCCAAATCTGAAGAGATCCTTCCTAAGAAAAGCTATCTGATCTTAAATGTCCCTAACAAGGTTGATGGCGAGGCGTGGCAAACCTTTTCCCCCGCATAGCCCATAACCTTTAAGTTACCATAAAACAAAAAATGGAATCCACCTCTGAATAGAATGCCGAACCGTTTTCATGGTCTGCCTTGAGACTCTGTTAACCTCTATCTAACACAAAATATCGTAATATCAGTTGTGACATTGCACTTACCCAAAGAACAACGTTGACCTCTCCATGAAGAAGGGTTTTTATTCGATCCTGCGCACTTCCTGTGTTATCGACCTTGATAATGGTGTTGGGTGGTGCTATCGCTCCACACCTCAGCGTATACACCGGAAGCAAATGATTCAACATTCCAAAAAAGCAGCCCAGCGTGGAGGTGTAATTGATCTATAGGTTTTTATTCGTTATAATGGTTCGGTTTGTGGAGGTTCTGGAATGCCCATTTATTCTTATCGATGCGATCATTGTGGCGTTCAATTTGATCTACATCAAAAATTCAGCGACGATCACCTGAAACTCTGTCCTGAATGCGGTGAAGCCACATTACGAAAGCTCTATCTTCCTGTCGGCATTGTATTCAAGGGATCCGGATTCTATGCTACGGATCATCGTTCACCATCAGGTCAACAAGCCCTTTCAAAATCGGAGAAATCCGAAACCTCAGAAAAATCGACGAAGGAGGAAAAAGCTGATGGAGTGAAAGGCTCCACTGAGAAAACCTCCTCTTCCTCAGATCTGGATTAGACCCAAGCAACGTTCAATCGCAAAAAAAGCAAGAGAAAAGACAACCTTTCAATCAAAGGTTGTCTTTTTTCAGAGAAAGGTCCGTTCATCGAAAAACCGGGCGCACTTCCCAGCATTTCGTGCTTTATGAGATCTACATTTGAAAACCGCCCCGAGCTCTGACAACTTTCCATTTGAAATTTGTGACAAACTCCATCAAGCGGTCACGCAATTGATCCCATTCTTCCTTTTGAAGCAACGTCTTCATCGTCGATATATCGCTCGCAGTTCCTCCAGTCAGGATCTGCGGATGATCACCATAAGTTGTATACCAGGCTTCAGTAGGTTGTATCCCTAAACCTTGCATCCCCGGGACAAATTCTCGAACAACAAATTCGAAATATTCCTGTTCTTTCCCAGGGATGATATCCCAGGTCATCAACAATTTTACTGTCATCCATCTTCCTTGTATGCTTCTTACAATATCGACCCTACGGCGGTCATTCTACCGGAATTTGTCACCAATAAGCATCATGCCAATGAAGCTTGTAATGCTTAAAATGCTGGTTCGAGAAGAACAACTTGAGTTTCTTCGGACAACCCGCTCTGGGTCACTTTTAAAGACGGAAGGGGTTCTAGACTCGCAATTCCCATTTCTTTAAGGAAGGGTGTAACCGTGCCCAGATTAACCGTTTCTTGCCCCGTCTTGTACTGCATAGGGACGACAATTGAAGGCTCAATAAGGCTGATAACTTCTGAGGCCTCTGAAGGTGTAAGAACACCGTTGCCGCCCACTGGCACCAGTGCAATTTCAACAGCACCTAAATTCTCGATCTGTGCTTGAGAGGGCACATAGGATAAATTTCCAAGATGCACCACCCTCAAATTATCAAAGTCAATTACATACATTGTGTTGGGTTGGGAACCATCTTGTTTTGAAGCTTTCATTTGCATGATGGATAAGCCCGTAATAAATACCCCGCCTATTTCATATTCGCCAGGACCGGTAATCACCCGCCGACTGCCTCGAACAGCTTTTTCATTGTTATGAAAGGGTTCATCATGGCTAATTGTTACAATATCGGCATGCAATTTGAGCTCAGGCAATCCGGATTCAGATCCATATGGGTCGGTAACAACACTTCCAAACCCTCTTTCACTAAATCGGAAGCATGACAATCCATACCAGACAATCTCCATCATCCCTCCTAACTATTAGACGATCGATTATACACGATTGCAATAACAGTTGCCAAAATTTATAATTCAATGCATGCTTCATCTTCCATTCTACATTAACCCTCTCTTGATCAACGGTGGAGCCCTTGAAACTACCGAAGATGCAGTCATTAGACTCACCCTCCCATACCCTTCCAAGAAGTACTGCGATGCTCAACTGGATGATTATCATCT
>MGNI01000209.1:18011-22961 GCA_001795115.1 Chloroflexi bacterium RBG_16_48_8
TGCCGGATGGAGGTACGCGCCCGCGCTTCCCATCCAAGCCCTCCCGGAACCCTTGGGTTTGGTTTTTGGAATGACCCTTTCACGATCTCACTGGGTCAAGGTGGCGCAGCACAGCGTTTACCTGCTCCACCTTATACCATATGGTTTTTCCACGGGTCAGAGGAAAATGATATTCGCCTCAATCCAAAACTTCCCGGATGCGGTTGGAAGGCCTCATCCATCCGATCCCCAAAAGTGCCTGGTATTATCCTTGCCCCAGCCGCTGTAGTTGCAATCTCGTTATCTACCATACCAATTTTCCGCTCTGGAATCATGAAAATCATCCAACGAATAGCCACAACGGAAGAAGTTGTACTGGACTGCCCCCTTGATCAATGGCAAACCTATAGCATCATTTGGGATATTGGGGAGGTCATATTCCACGTGGAGGGAAGAGAGGTACTGCGTATTGACGATCCGCCCACTGGTCTCCTTGGCTTTGTCGCATGGATTGACAATCAATTTGCTGTGGCCTCTCCCAAAAGCCGTTTTCGTTTTGGTGTAATCCCTACAATAGAAAACCAATGGTTCGAGCTTGAAATCAAGCATCTCGGAAAACTATAGCTTAACATTCGGCATAGGAGATGCATTCTTCCTCATCCCAAGCAAATCATCCTACTCAGATCCGACCCGTACTATAGTAATAGGGACTTTTCAACCATTCACCGTTATTATAAAGAAGCATAAGACGATCGTAAAATTCGAACCTAACTATTTAGACGATAGAACATCATTCTAGATAACAAATTAGATGTTCTATGGGGATTTATGTAAGTTACGATCACAAACTTAGCTGAGGGCAATGAATGATGAAACCGCCACAAAAATCACGAGTCCTGATTGCAGATCACGATCATACTTTCCTGGATCAGCTGGCTGACCGTCTTCTCCGAATGGATATGGAAGTCGACTTCGCAGAAAATGGAAGGACTGCAATCCAACTTGTAGAATCTGAAGCCTACGATCTCGTTATCACAGAAATCGCCATGCCCATTTACAATGGATTAGAGATATTGCGTAGAGCTAAGGAGCGCAATTCAAGCACACCTATCTTGATAACAAGCTTCTCAGCCACAACGGATTGGGCCGAACAAGCTGTGCGGGAAGGCGCTCACACCTATTTGTTGAGACCCCTAAACGATTTGAAAGAGTTTGATCGCGCTGTTAAGGAAGCTCTTCACAATCAACATGCCCCTCAAGAAAACACTTTCTTTCATCAAACATTCTCCAACGTTGCGCTCGATGAAACTTTATCAACATCAGCAGATATTCCTATGCCAACCTGGGAATTGGACCATGACCTTGCTCCCTCTGCCATGGATCGAGACCTATACTCGCCAAAATCTCTGAAATCGGTTGGCTCTATCCATAAAGAAGGCGCATCTTTATACCTGAGAGATCAAGAGAAGCGATCAGAAAATCAGGTTCTAATTCCTGAAGGAGCCATTGAATTCAATTCCCAGGGTCAAATCCTTAGTTGCGATCGATCTGCACGAAACTGGCTCACGCTGGAAAGCAATGCCCCTGATCGGCCTATCAGGCGCTACATTAGAGCCCTGGGGGATCCATCAACACCCGCTAATGTGGAAGTGCAAGTGAATGGACGTTATGCGCAGATTCTCATGAACCGAATCAAAGACAGAATGGGATCTGAGCGAATCATTCTCCGCATTCGGGAGATACAAAATCGGGCCTCAGCCTTGACTGATATACCTATGGAGAGAAATGCATTTCCAATAGGGCAACAGAAAGCAAAGGCAGAATCAGCAGTAGTATTTAACAGTAACTTGAAGAGATTTAATCCCAACACCCTTGACCAAGGATGGTCGCCCTTGATGTTCATTGATCAGATGAAAAAATCCATCAAAAATGAGGTCGAGAAACTCAAAGAAAATAATCCCTTCCATATCTTTGAACCACAAACTGAAGAAGCCGATCCAGAAGTAATGATGACGATATCGCAACGATTGTCAGATATAAGCAGAGGCAGAAGGACTTCCTATCAATGATTTAAACAATTCGTTATGAAAATAGAAGATGACGATTGTTTTAGTCCTGCATGAGGATCGTAGTTGGCTTCTAACATAAAGCCATTCGAAACGAACCCCCATAAAAAGACCTCCCAGTGTATCTTGTGAGTACTCAAGGGTTTGTCTATCAAAGACACGAATACACTCAAGTTAAAAGACACTATTGCCCCAAACCATACAAGTGATCAATAAAAACTTCTGTATATATTAAGAAGAGTCCCCTGAAAAAACCCCTTCAAGAAGGAAGAGGGAGGCCTTCTTCCTCACCAGTCGGGCAGCGTAGATGTTCCTAGAAAAGAAAGGCCTTCACGAGAAACATAATCCTTTGCCTTAATCCAAACATTGACAGTGAATGGTTCAGGTTCTGGGGATTGCCATTCTGGGTTGATGTTAACCGTCACTGAACCACCATATTGGCCATCCCAGCCACCCTCAGAAGTAGTGCCGCCGTCAACCAGGTTTAATGGGTCGGAATAAATCTCCGGCGAGGTATTCTCCACGACATATTGCAGCTTAACCCGAAGGATTCCGCTGGAGTATGACGGATCTTGCACGAGCAAGTCATCAACACTCTTGTCTACACTGCAGTCATTTATGAATCCAGGTTCAGGATTGAGCTGACCACTGCGAAGAATGGGTTGTTCAGTGTCCTGGGGAACCAATGTTTTTATCGGTGTTGGCATAAAGATCCTATCGAAATAATCGGAATATTTCGAAGCCCCTACCGAAAAGGCTGTCAAGTGCCAAGTGAGTGCATCACTTTCCTCAAACTCAACAGTGAACGCGGCTTCAGGGTATGGATTATATCGGCCCGGGGAAAAAGAAGTAGGTTGACCTTGATCCTTTGGATCTTGTGAAAAATAATCGCGCTCCCTGAAGGGGATGTACTGCGTCTCTGTGCTCGGATTCTTATAATCGAAGTAGGCTATCCATCTACTCCCGCCATTGTTTTCAACGAACTCGAGAATTGGGTATACATCATCGATGACAGGTGTCTGTGTTGGTATCTTCGTCGGAGTAGATGTCTCAGTGGGAAGATCGATTTTGGTTACTGTTAGTGTAAATGTGGTTGTGGGCGTCTCTGTGGAAGTTCCCGTAGGGATAGGAGTGAATACTTCGGTTATCGATAGATCACTGATGCCGCTTTCTGTCTCTAAGGCCATCGCTGTTGAGTTGAAATTGGGTGTTGGAGAGGGAGAGATGGCTGGAGGCTGAACAATTTCTTCTGGACCGCCGGATCTCGTTGCCGTGGGAACCGGATCTTGAAGAAGCTGATCAAAAAGTCCAATGGAGCCATCCATCATGCCTTGATCCGTGAGAACCTCTCCCAAGATTGTAAGACTCAGATATTTCAAACTTTGATTCGATAGACCATCACCGTAATTAGCCAACAGATGCGAACGTAAATCTTGATTAAAATAGAGCTCTACAGCATAAGAGGTTCCTGTCCAAATCGCCAAAATAAACCAGACGACAAGGGCAAAAATAAAGATGCCAAAGGGTTTAACCGACCAAAACCTCCCACTCTTCCGTTCCAACTGGCATCCTCCTGCAGGTTAATACAACTAAGCTTGCTTTCCCTCTTGTTCCCCAGAGGAAGGGCTTGAACCCAATCTTCTTTAAAAACCACTACCCACATCGCATCTAGAATGGGTACAAGAATCAACTCATGATCTACTTTACTTCATTCTGCCAAAGGATGGTCTAATCGAAAGCAAGTTGTAAGGTTTGTCCCTTCCCATTCATGCCAATTGTCGAAGGTCATTATGATCTTAAGATATGACCTTAAATGACTTTTAACATTCGTTTATGTACGGTCATTTCTATAGATGGGACTACTGTAAGAAGCCTTCCAAGATAGAAGAGAGAGGCATATGCAGGAGTGCGGGCGCAGCCTGCACCCTTACAAATGCCGGTTCTTATCAGCTGAGTAACCTTTTTACCAGTGTGTGATAGAAAAAGGCTCAGGGTATAAAATTACATCATCCAGATCTTTCATCGGAGGGAAACCCATGGAAATTCGTATACGAAATATCATTCAAGCGATGATCGCCGTCCTGGTACTTGCCCTTTTTGCATGGCTTTATGGGGACGCAGTGATCAAAACATTCAAAGCAACCACCATTGCTCCTTCTTTCACTGAAGGTCACTCGATTATGGCTGCTGCCACAGCGGGTTTGATTGGGGGGATTGTAGCGACACAATTGGGGGTGCATTCGAGCGAGCGGATGAAACAGCTAGGGAAGTATGCCCTCCCCAGTTCGCCTGAGCAATGGCAAGCCATCATTGGCTGGATTTACGTTGGCGTATATGGAGCACTGGGTATGGTGGGAATTATTGCATGGATCATGAAAAGTGGGACATCTTCAGACCCGAATCTCGTCCCTGAGCTCGTGAAGAACCTCGCTTCGGCTGTCACTGCATTATTCCTGGGAGTCGTCTCGGGGATATTCAGCACAAAATAAAAAAGAGAGATGATTCAGTAAAATTTGAGGGAGTTAAGCTTTCCTCTTGACCAACCTACGCACCCGTAAATCTACAACTTGACTCCCTTCTTTCCCACAGTTACAATCTCTCCTGCCCGCCGAGGTAGCTCAGTTGGTAGAGCACTTGACTGAAAATCAAGGGGTCACCAGTTCGATCCTGGTCCTCGGCACTGGCAAAAAGGCACCCGAACTGGGTGCCTTTTACAGTTTAGCCATCTTCCGCACCTCTGAACTTTTAACTGCACGGAGGATCTCTTCGAAAACCGACCTCCTCGCTTATTCCAGAATCTCTACCACCACCCCATCTTCAGCCCAATGATATAGGGTCTCCGCATCATCCAGATCCAGAATGATGCAACCATAGGATGCGGGTCGGCCCAAAATGTCTGCCCAAA
>MGNI01000209.1:22976-24456 GCA_001795115.1 Chloroflexi bacterium RBG_16_48_8
AGAGCATGGGCAATCCATGCAAACCGTTCATAAAGTCAGGCCAGGCTTCGTAGATCCCTAAAAAATGGGGCATGGTAAGGTCCCAGACAGAGGCATAGGCATTCAATTCGTGGGTTTGTACCTGAAAAACACCCGGCTGAGTGGGTGAGCGGTCGATCCCTGTGCTGATGATGAATTCATACAATAGCTCATGGTCCTGATATGCCCATAGGCGCTGATCACTGATGCTGAGAACGATGCGTTTATTTGGGATCACGGGTAACGGGAGGAGGATATCCATGGAAGGGATAACCAATTCATCACCGGCCTGAAGAGGATAGGAATAAAGATAGGGATTGGCTTCCATGATCATCCAGAAGGGAAAGCCGAGTTCCCAACCAAGTTTGAGAAGGGTATCACCGGGTTGAACCAGATAGTACGTAGGTGAATAATAAATCCGTAGGGTTGTTGCTGGATCACCATACAAACTGTTGAGGATGGCAGCAACGACTTCTTCAACCTCAAGATATCGACCCGGTTTTAAAGAACCATTCAATCCTTCAGCATAGGCTCTCACCAGATCAGGATCAATGAAAATCTCAAGTCCTCCTTCCTGCTGTTGAAGTACCAACCATGACCCAATATCCACCCTATCAACCTCCCATTCCTGATCCTCATCTTGAATAGGATCATACCCATGGATGATCACCTTTGAATTCAGCCATGTCTCAACTTGATTTTTTATTGAGGAGACATCGGTGATTTCAGGTTCTTGCGAAGCAATCACAAGATCGAGCTCACTCGTTTCAATCAATGCTTTTGGATCCTCTGAAAGCTTTGAGAGAGTCATCTCGACATCTAAAGATAAACCCATTTCAGCCGGAATGATTTCGACCTCACCTTCCTGGATGCGGATTTCAGCATCTCTCGAAGGAATATTGACAGTTGCTTCCCACTTCAACAGCTCGATACGGGCAGTATCGATGTCGAAAGACAAGATGGGGTCAACTTGCCACCCATTTATGAGGCTCTCAAACATTTCGGACATCTCGGTCGAGAAATCTTTCCCATGAGCGACACTCAGAGCTTGCTGCGCCATCTCTTCCGTATCCCACCCCACTCCGAAATCAGAGGCTTTTGCCTTCCAGGTCCGTGTTCCATCCGAAACGAGGATCTCAACCTCCTGACCATAGACACTATCCAGTCCCATCTTTGCTTCCAGCCAGGTCAATCCTCCCAATTCTAGATCCCCTAGAACAACACCGGGGACGATAAGTCCATTGATTTGGTAATAAGCGTAAGCAGCCAATGGGAGAGCTACAATCAGGAAGATAGCTATAATGATGGATGCGATCAAACAGCCGATAACAACCGTTCTGGTGAGCGTACCTCTCCTAGCATGAACATGCCCATGCTGGATCGGTTCAAAAGAACGGTCAGGCACTACCTGACTGGGCTGTGTTCCCTCAGTATCCATCTCAGATTAGCTATACCTCTCATT
>MGNI01000210.1:0-8845 GCA_001795115.1 Chloroflexi bacterium RBG_16_48_8
CTTTTCGTCCTTCCCAGATGATTCTGAAATAGCTTTTTTAGGAATTGGGCGAGTCGCTGTAAGTTTGATTTACATCTATAGCGAGCCAAGCTATCGTGCTCGAAAATTTGGGCATCTAGTAAGAGACGAACTCATCCCCTTGACTGAAGAGGTTATTTCGGATGAAGGTCCGGCGCATAATCCTCTTTGGTATCGAACCCCACATGGCTATACGCATTCTGGAAATTTGCAATTGGTTCGCTGGCAGCCTCAAGTACCTGAGACGTTCATTCCAGAAAATGGCGCCTTATTTGAGGTATCCGTTCCCTATACCCGCACCTACCGAAAACCAGATCCATATGCCACCCCGCTTTATCGCCTTTACTACAAATCCACGGCTTGGGTGAAATCGGTTCAAAGAGATGAAGATGGGCGCATGTGGTATGGGTTATTTGATGATGTCTTCGGAATCCAATACTACGCTCGCGCAGAACATCTCCGTCAGATACGCCAAGAGGAAATATCCCCCATCTCTAGCGAAGTGCCTTGGTCCGAGAAAAGAATAGAGATTGATCTCCCATCGCAGAAGTTACGAGCATTAGAGTATGGTCAAGTGGTTTTTGAGACGAAAATTTCCAGCGGTATCCCAGATTCAAAACCCAGATTCAATGGTATCCCCACGATAACACCCTCCGGTCGCTTTAACATCACCCGTAAAATGCCCCTAAGGCACATGGGAGATGGGAATCTCACCTCCGATCTGGAAGCCTATGAATTACCGGGTGTGCCATGGGTCTGCTTCTTCCATATCACCGGGGTCGCTGTTCATGGAACTTATTGGCATTCGGATTTTGGCCGACCCAGGAGCCATGGCTGCGTCAATGTGGCGACGGAAGCTGCACAATGGTTGTATCGTTGGTCCTTCCCTGTTGCCCCCCCTGATGAGATCATGATCAGTGGTTACGGAACCCCCGTCATCGTTCGATAATCCTTTTTTTACTTATTCGGGATTCTCACCTTTCCTCTTCTCTATATAAGCGTCTTATTCTTAAGCGCCTTTCCCATCAAACAAAATCTCCACCCCCTTAACGATCTCAGGGTGACAGATGCGTCACCCTGGGATATCAAATCGGAAATCCTTCCTCAACTCTTAGGGATGACTCTCCTCTTGATGTCCTTTACGCTCTTCTAATGCATCTAATAGTTCTCGTAGCCTTCCGGTCTGACTGTAGCCAGAAGCTCCACGACTGATGGCCACACGCCTTTCCTCTTCACTCAGGACCTCTGCCAAGACGAAAATATCGATATCATGGGAGATATTACGGAGGCTTCGTAGTATCCAATAGTCTCTATCTTGAGCGATTTTGGAGTTTATCAATATGATTCGTGGTGCCAATCGCTCCGCTAAAGCTAAGGCCTCCTCAGGACCACGTGCCTCGGTTACCCTGTAACCATGGGATTGGATCATATGAATGATCGTTTCTCGAGTGACATCGTTTGGTTCAACAACCAATACTCGGGATGAAGGGCTAATACCTGATTCTAAAACTGCGCCGATCGCTGACAACAACTTGCCCGTTCCCTCTGGACGCACAACAAAACTGACTGCTCCCATCCTTATCCCAACATCAGGATCGGCAATGGATGTAATGAATAAAACGGGGATGTCTCTTGCATCAGTATCTTGCTTCAGGACTGTTGCCACATCGAAACCTGTTGGGTCACGAGCATCCAAATCTAAAAGAATTAAATCTGGGTGTTCGCTCCGGGCAATTCCTAAAACATTCGCACCATTGGGGGCAATGATCACCCGATGTCCGACCTGCGAAAGGTCATTTGCCAACAACTCTTGTAAACCTTCTTCTTCAGTCATGAGAAGGATGGTCTTCGTATCTTCATCGTGCTCTGGCAGGCTCGTTGCAACCATCCTTCTTAGAGAGGATAAGTCTGCACTTCCATATCGTGCTGCTCGTAAGGGCAAAGCTATATTAAACCTGATCCCTTCACCAGGCATGCCTTCAACCCACAATTCACCTCCATAACCCCTTGTGACTTCTATGCAGGCTGCAATCGACAAACCATCTCGGTAGGTGCGAGGTTGATCTTTGCTGTGACTGAATTCTTGCTTTAGGGTCTCTAAATTCATCCCCAGGCTAAGGAGGCCTGATCCGGTGACTTTAACCATCGCCCAAGGTCCGCCCTTTGCCAAATTGCCAGGTGATCCGTTGACAGGTATTTGGATTTGAGGAGTATCACCTGCTGCCAGCAACTCAGCACCAATATGCACTTCCCCATCTCTGGTAAGGGCAATCACCTTGGCAATCACACTAGAGAGCACATGCGTGAGCTCCTCCTGATCACCTTCAACTGCTGGCAAATGGGCGGGGTACTCAGCGATAAGCGTCACTGGCTTCTCTCCAATTAAGCCAGCGATCCTCTCAATGGATGCATCAATTGATCTTGGCAGCTCTACTGCATTAACTAACCCATCCAAGAATGATCTCTCCCACAGACAATCTGCACTCCAAAACGATAAAAACCGTCTCTTTCATCAACCTTTTTCTACTCTAGCTCACTTAAATAAACATGCACCTTTCTATTACCTTACAAATTGCATTTCTTCCTACCTACATTGTACAATCTTTTTTATGGAAGCTCATATGGCTGTTTCAAAAATTGGAAAGTACGCCACCTCCATCAGTGGGGATACTCTGGAGCTTGTTGAACGACCCAATGGAGGCTTGTCCATCGTTCTGGCTGATGGCCAATGGTCAGGGAAATCAGCAAAAGCAGTCTCCAATGTGGTCACGCGCAAAGCTGTTAGCCTGCTTGCAGATGGTGTTCGTGATGGTGCAGCAGCCCGAGCTGCTTCAGATTACCTTTACACCTATCGTTCAGGGAAGGTAAAAGCAACATTAAATATTCTCTCTATCGATTTGCAGAGCCAGACAGTGGTCATCACTCGCAACAATCCCGCACCGGTCCTCCTTGTACGCAAGGAAAAAATCATTTATCTAGATCAATGCACCTCCCCCGTCGGAACGCGACTTGGGATCAGACCTGAGATCAACGAAATACCCTTGGAACTTGGCTTAGTTGTAATCGCCTTCACAGATGGCCTCGTGAACGCCGGTGAAAAAACAGGCCAGAAATTAGATATCACATATTGCGTGAACCAATTGATCCTCGAAGGAACACCGGAGCCCTCTCGTTGGGCGGATTACCTCCTTGAACAAGCTATTGCTTTTGATCAAGGTCGACCTGCGGATGACATCAGCATCGTCGTTATTGCTACATTGCCATACAGCGGTGATAGCTCACGCCGACTTACCGCGTATATGCCTCTGACGTAGTGCTCAGTAGAAGGCTCCCTTTGAATAAAAATTCGGAAAAGCCAAGGATTGCAGTCGTTGGCCCCTGCGGAGCGGGTAAATCCACGCTTGCCAATCAATTACGTACATATGGCTTGGATGTTAAAGAAATCGCACAAGAACACTCACTCGCTCCAGCCATGTGGAAAAGGATCACACATCCCGATATCCTCATTTTTCTGGATGTATCTTACCCGTCCTCTACCCTTCGAAAAAACTTTGACTGGACCGAAGGTGAATACGCTGAGCAATTGAGAAGGCTGCGACATGCTCGTGAGAACTACGACATCTACATTCACACCGACAACCTGACCACAGAGGAGGTCTTACAGGAAACCCTAGACCAACTCGACATTGGACACCTTCTCTCATCAGATGTATAATTTTTTCGCATTGCCAGCCCTCCGTTATCTCAATACGAGGAGCGGCTGGTTTTTAATGAGTTTGTGGAGGGATTTTTTTAATGAGACATGGCTATCTACGTTGGCTAATACCCATCCTACTTATCGTTACCGCTGCAATCTGGGTCGTAAATCCTAATAATCCTGGAATCTCGATCGGCTCATTTGCGAAGGAGATCAAGGTTGTACGGGGGCTGGATTTGCAAGGAGGATTGCGGGTTCTCCTTGAAGCTGATTTGCCTCAGGATGTCGATGTAACCTCTGAACAGATGAACACCGCTAAGGAGATCATTGAAAATCGGGTGAACGGGCTGGGTGTCACAGAACCTGTCATCCAGGTTGCTGGCAATCGACGCGTTTTAGTTGAACTGCCCGGAATCGGTGATCCCGAGGTTGCTGTAGCTATCATTAAGGAGACTGGTTTGCTTGAATTCGTGGAGATGGGTTCTTTATCCAGAGATGAAATCCTGCTCCTACAAGGGCAAACCATAGAAACAGATTTTGAAACCTCGGAAGAATCCTCAACGGAGAGCTTTCCATGGCCAACCACAGAAGAGGCCACGGAGGAAGTTATCGACCCTCTCACAACGATTTATCATACGGTCATGACGGGCGCAGTTTTAGAAGACGCAGGGGTAACACGAAGCCAAACGGGGGAATTGAGTGTTGGCTTTATCCTGACAGATGATGGCAAAGACACCTTCGGCAGCTACACAAGTGACCACATTGGTCAATTCCTCGCTATTGTATTGGATAAAAAAGTTATTTCAATTCCACGAATCGAAAGCGCCATTACAACCGGACAAGGCAGCATTTCAGGGAGTTTCACCTACGAAGAAGCCAATAACTTGGCGATCCAACTGCGATATGGAGCCTTGCCCATCCCTCTCAAGGTCGTTGAGAGCAAAAGTGTCGGACCTACTTTAGGACAAGATTCACTTGAAAAAAGCACCGTTGCAGGAGTGATTGGTTTTTCCGTCGTCATTCTATTTATGGCTTTCTATTATCGCCTGCCTGGGATTCTTGCGGATATAGCGCTCCTGATCTATGCCTCCATCACCTTCGCCTTGTTTAAATTTATCCCGGTTACCCTCACTCTCCCCGGTATCGCCGGTTTTGTCCTATCCATCGGTGTCGCTGTCGACGCAAACATTCTTATCTTTGAGAGGATGAAAGAAGAGCTTCGCTCAGGACGAACTCTGCAGCAAGCCATCGATCTGGGTTTCTCGCGAGCATGGCCTTCCATACGAGATTCGAACCTCTCTACCTTGATCACTTGTGCTATTTTGTACTGGTTTGGGAACACTTTTGGTGCGAGCATTGTAAAGGGATTCTCTCTGACCTTGGCTCTCGGTGTCATGGTGAGCCTATTCACGGCGATCACAGTCACACGCACTTTCCTACACGTCGTTCTTGACCGTATCAAATTGACCGAACACCCTCAATGGTTCGGAGTTTAGGGGTCATCCATGCTGAATATCGTCGAAAAAAGATATTGGTTTTTCGGTCTCTCCCTCATCGTTATCATACCGGGCCTCATTGCCCTTATCGTGTGGGGTTTACCGCTTGCGATTGACTTCACAGGCGGCAGCCTGTTGGAGGTCCGCTTCGAAAGTGGAAATCCGCCAGATCCTGCCCAGGTAGTGCAGTTATATGAGGAGTATGAAATCGGAGATGCTTCAGTCCAGAACCTTGGAAGTAACGAAATTTCCGCTCGAAGTAAAACCATCGATGATGAAACAGCCGCGCGTCTGGTAGATGAGATGGAAGCAAGATATGACGGTCCTGTTACCATCTTGCGCTTTGAATCGGTGGGGCCCGCTGTCGGATCAGAAGTCGCCCAAAGGGCAGCTGGTGCTGTAGGCCTGGCTGCATTGGGGATTCTTCTTTACATCACCTATGCTTTTCGAGGCGTTCCTAATGCCTTGAGATACGGGGTGGCAGCAATATTGGCCATGATCCATGACGTTGCTGTTGTTGTGGGTATTGAAGCCATCCTGGGGCATTTCCTGGGATGGGAGGTCGATTCCCTCTTCTTGACAGCACTGCTGACAGTGATTGGCTTCTCCGTACACGATACGATCGTTGTTTTCGATCGCATCCGCGAGAACCAGAGGATTCATCGTCGTCTGCAATTTGAAACCCTCGTCAATCACTCCATTGTGCAGACACTGGATCGATCCATTAATACCCAATTGACCGTCATGCTAACTCTTCTAGCCTTGCTTCTTTTTGGAGGTGTCACTACGCGCCATTTTGTGACCATTCTCCTTATTGGCGTTTTCAGTGGGACCTACTCTTCCATATTCAATGCTGCTCCCATACTCGTCGTATGGCAAAATCGAGAGTGGCAAAAATGGTTTAAAAGACGTCAACTGGTTCGATCTTAAGGCTTAACCGAACGCCTCTCCGATCCCCTTCGAAGGGAATGTACCATGACGTCATGATCCACCCGCATAGCGGATGGTTTATCTTAAACACAAACGAGCCTAGTGAAAAGAGGCTCAAGTGGGAAAAGGCTCTGGTGAGAATTCTCGATAAATAAAAAGACCAGATTTCTCATCCAGTCTTTTTTCGACCCAGAGAATAAACCTTGGATGCACTGAATCTCTGATTTCGTACAGCGACAGCCGTAACTCTCAATGAGAGATGATGTAAGTTATCGCTTATTGTGAACCGTCAGAAAGCACTCTACTAAGATCTTGCATCTCAGGCAGAGATTCAGTCAATCCATTCAACCGATTGGCTTTTTTATAGCTGCCATTATGCACTTGTTCCAGCTTTTGTACTTGCACTGCCATGGCTCGTAGAGCCTGGAATTCCTTCTCTCGTAATCTTTGTTTATAAAACCAGGATAAGCAAGTCTTCAATACCTCTAAATACTTATGGGCTCTTTCGTAGCCGCCTAACTGCAATCCAAGGACGGATTGGAGCATAAAGAGGATTTGGATAGCTCCATTCTCCTTTGCGAGCTCCACCGCCTTCAACTTATACTCCGCCCCATTCACATGTACGGGAGCACCGGGTCCACCATTCAACGCCGCCCTGAAGGCTTGGGGCTCAATCGCTCTCACGTTCCATCCAAAGCCAATGAGTTCCTCTGCAGCTGAATTGGCAGCAACGATATCCCCATTGGCATCCACAATCAGAAGTGCTTGTGGCATACATTCAATGATCTGTTTTATTTCATCCACATCCCCTTCTCGCCCAAGCTGATTTCGGTTCTTGGTTTTTTTAGAAGAGTCTGTTTGCTGAACTTGTGCCCTATAGCGGAGTAGTTTTCGATATTCTAGTGCTTTTACCACCGTATGATCAAAGATCTTCAGATGATCAAAAGGCTTGGACATATAGGCATCCGCGCCCTTTTCAAGCGCCTCAAGAGCCATCTCGATCATGGCTCCACCTGTTATAACAATGACCTGGGTTTCCGGATCTTTTTTCTTAATCATCCCAATCAATTCGATGCCACTCATTTTAGGCATATAGATATCCGTTATAACCAGATCATAAGAATTGCTTTCAATCGACTTGATTGCCTCATCACCATCATGGGCACGATCAGACTTATATCCCATTTTTTCCATGCGGCGTGACATCAAATCAAGCAGTACTGCGTCATCATCGACAATTAATATTTTAGGTTCATTTGCCATCATTCCACCTATTTCCAGATTGCTTGGTTTCCTCAATCTTCTTACCAATCTCTTGACTTTAGGCTCTTACGCTATCATCAAGTAAAGTGCCAGACCCCATAGGAGTTTTACGCCTCGAAAGAGGGAAAATATGGATCACTCCAAAATCACGAGTCCAACCCACAAGGCGATTTATCGTCTCCTTCCTTCTCTACCCATTCAGAGTAACAAATGTATCTCTCTGGGCTTAAGCAGCCTCTCCCGATCTGCTCACATTGAGCCCTTCCCATTTTCCTCTTTCCATTCTGATAAACAGACTGCTATAGAAGGACCCCCCTTTTCCGTTTGATGGATCCATACCTGGTACCTCATTTGCTCCGCAATTGACTTCACAATCGCCAATTCCATCTGTCCGTGATTGAATGACTCTTTTCCTAATCCTTGCCCGCCTTCCATGGATGGCATGAGATCCATCTCATAGGAATTGGACCCGGCATCTGCTACCGATAGCCACACCTCACCTTCAGCAGACCATAGCTTGATCGTTATTTCAGCTTTTTCCTCATGTCGCAGTTTTGCGAGCTGCAGAAGGTGATGGAACAATTGGGACATCAGGGATGGATCCACTTCAAGGAATGGCAGATCCTCAGCAATTTGCCATTGGATGTTCTCACCTCTCCCATTCTGTTCCAATCCCAAGGACAAACTATGACCTTTCTCTAAAATTTGGCTAAGGGGGATACGCTCATTCCCTCTGGAAGGTTCGGAACTGATGCTGAGTAAGGTAAGCAGCCCTTTTGCATCTTCTTTTGCTTCTTCAACCATGATCTTCATTTGCCCTGGCTGCTCAAGTCGATCCCCTTCCCCTTCCCCTTCCCTCCATTTCCCTTCCACATCCGTAATGAGAGCTGAAGCTTTCTCTATAGGTTGTCTTATGCTTGTCATTGTTTCTGCATAGCTTCCTAAAATAAACCGCTCCAATCTTTTTAAGTAAGTGATGTCATGAAGCACCATCACCCAGCCCAGAGAATCCCCCATCGGCAAAGGAATGATCTTCACCAGCGTCTCTTCCCCGTTTAACCCCTTCGTTTCGATCCATGCAACTTGCTGTCCGCCCAATGAATGCCATCTTTCGAGTAGGGTGCGGACGAATTCTGGCACCAGATCCTTTTTCGTAACGCCTTCCTCCCGTTTTAGAATGCCAAAGCGACTTGCAGCAGGACTCAAAAGAATGAGCTCATCCTTTTCATTCCCTGCTATGACTGGAATCCCAGTGCAGGATAAGATCTCCTTCAGTCGACGGGTTCCATTGACAAGGCTGCCCCTCAAAGCCTCCCGTTCTAATCTGATCTGGCGATGGTTAGCTGCCCGTTCTACCGCCAATGAGAGTTCTCCAATGATCTCAAAGGGTTTACTCAGATAATCATAAGCTCCGTCTTCTCTTAGGGCTGAGATAGCCAAC
>MGNI01000210.1:8920-9339 GCA_001795115.1 Chloroflexi bacterium RBG_16_48_8
ACTCAATCCAGGCATCATTAGATCTGTCACCATCACACAGAATGGACCACTGGAGCGCAGAATTTGAATAGCTTCCAATCCATCTTGTGCACTCTCCACCTGGAAACCTTTCCTCCTTAAATGAGCCACCATCATTTCCAGTAATGCGGCATCATCATCTACCACCAAGACTCTTACTGGCTCCACTCTCTACTCTCCTCTCATACCTGCTGTGGGTTGTTCAATAGGTAATTGAATCGTAAACATCGTCCCTTTACCTACTTTGCTCGCCACATCAATTCGCCCATTGTGTCTGGCAATGATCCCGTAGCTTACCGACAGCCCCAACCCTGTCCCCTCCCCTTCAGGTTTCGTCGTGAAGAACGGGTCGAAAATCCTCCCAAGATTCTGCTGTGGTATTCCGACACCTTTATCCTTCA
>MGNI01000210.1:9351-12154 GCA_001795115.1 Chloroflexi bacterium RBG_16_48_8
CACGATCAGCTCTTTTGCACACAATGTGGATTCGACCTCCACTCAGCATGGCCTGCATGGAATTTCGAATAAGATTCACAAGGACTTGTTCGATCTGTGTAGCGTCATAATCCACCATAACAGGGTCGGATAATAGTTCCAAACTAATTTCCACCTTCCCCTTACGTGCCAGGTAATCTGTCAATCGCACTGCCGCCTTGATCGTGTCATTGATGTTTTGATGTCTCATCTGTGGGGTGGATTGTCGTGCAAACTTCAATAGATCGGAAATAATCTGCGAAGCTTGGGTGGCACTGTCACGGATGGTTGCCAATTGTTTTAATGCTTCCGATGGCATTCCTTCATTCTCCTGAAGTTCCTCTGCTAATCCCTTGATCACCGCCAATGGGTTCTTCACATCATGGACGATGCCAGCGGTTAATTCGCCAACAGCAGCGAGCTTCTCCGACTGAATAAGTTGTTGCTGAGTCTCTTGCAGTCGAACATTTGCCCTGGCCAACTCCTCATTCCGCTGCAGCGTCTCCTGATAAAGCAGTGCTGCTTGTGCAGTTCTTCTTCTCAATCGAGAAGTCATTAAATCAAACCCATTCGCCAAATCTCCAATCTCATCCGATCTCTTGAAACCACTTTTTTGGTTCAAATCCCCTTGCGCCACGGCTTGAGAAACGTTCTTTAACTTCAAGATGGGTTTGGCAATACTTTGCGAGAGAACATACCCCAGAACAATGACCGACACCGTCGCGACAGAGAATATAAGACTGAATGTAGTGCGACTCGTTGCTTCCGTGTTGACCACGTAGTTGCTGGGTAGAGCGATGCCCAAAGTCCCCATACGCAGCTTCCGCACAATCACGGGTGTATAAAGTGTCTGATAGCTTCGATTGGTCTCTTCTACTTCAAAGCTCTTATTGAAGGTACCTATTCCCTCTGGGATATCCTCGGGGGCTAATTCTAGGAACTCCCTTATCTCTTCTTCCTGTGCGAATGTCGAGGCCAGCAATGCTCCATTATCATCAAGGATGATAATGTCAGCTAAGGCTTGTGTTTTCAATTCGCTCAGCAGGGTTTTTATTTGTGTCCCTACCATGATCACTCCCACCAATTCGTTCAACTCATTTCTCACTGGAGCGCTGGTGTAAAGGTAGGGGCCGAATTGAGTCTCTATCCATCCGGCATATTTATCCCCTAAGCCATCCGATTCATCATTAATGATTTTCTTCACGATTTCAAAATCGCTGAAATCCGCACCCGTAAAAATGTTGTATTGTTCTTTATCTTGATCCAGTGCCATGGTCATTATTTCATGACCTTCCAGATCAACCGCACTAACTGCTCCCACTTCATTGTTCAGTAGTAGTGGCCACAGGATCTCTTGCAGGGCATCACCATCCCGGATAGCCAATGCTTCAACAACCCCCTCACTGAAAACCATCAATCGTAGATTAGTCAGGTGATCTTCTTCTTTTCTTACGACTCCATCTGCGGCCACTCGACTGGCCTCATACAACTGATTGAAGAATCTTTCCCTTACAGATGAAGCGACCAATCTAGTGACAATGAAGGTTCCCACCATGGCAGTCAACAAGGTGAGTATCAAATATGGAATGATTAACTTCGCTTTTAAACCGGAAAATAGCTTAAGCAACTTTTCAATAAAGCCCGTATGACCTTTTGCACTCGTTCCGACATCGGGATCCGGGAGGATATTATTACCTCCAGTTTCTTCGCGATGATGGGTTGTGCTTGCTCTTAGTAGTGCGGATCTCATCCCCTATCCTCTCTTTTTAACTCTCTACTCTCATATCCACATCATGCTGTGTAAGCCATGCGTAACTCATCTAATGCTCCAACTCGGGAACCACCGAACCATTGGGATTACAGGCGTAAATTCTCATTCCGCCTGCCCTTTTCGCTTGATACAAGGCTTGATCTACTGCCTGTAGGAATCCTGTAGCTGACTGATAATCTGGCATCCATTCTCCAATCCCGATACTGATGGAAATTTTCCTATCTTTGAAGAGCGTGTTCATTACCTGCACATAGACCCTCCTGGCCACGCGGGCTGCCATATCCAGCTTCGCCTCTGGAAGAAGGATAATGAACTCATCCCCTCCCATTCTGGCAGGAAGATCCACCCTGCGGATATGCTCCTGGATCGATCCTGCCACGAGTTGCAGCGCATCGTCTCCCGCTGCATGTCCATAGGTATCGTTGATGCCCTTCAGGTTATCTAGATCGATCATGATGATCGATAACGGTCGTAAATAACGCTGAACTCGCTGTACTTCCACTTCCAGATTTTCCATCAGCTTCCGGCGGTTATACAAACCCGTAAGTTGATCGGTCAACGCCATACGCTGGATCTCTTGGAAGAGTCGCTTGTTTTCTCTGATCAAGTAGCGCCTCTCCAAGGCTCGACTCAGTGTCATTTCGAATACGGTGAGGGATTCCAATGGTTTGGTCAAATAATCGTATACCCCTGCTCTCAGTGCTTCGATGGCGGATTCAAGTGTGGCGCTCCCCGTTAGGATGATTGCTTCTAAATCTTTATTGACCCTCTGTACGTCTCGAATCACATCCAGGCCAGTTTTTCCAGGCATATACAGATCCACGACAAGAACGTCATAGTTTTCCTTCTCTAACGCTTCCATAGCTTGTTCGCCATCATTAACTTCCATTACAAAGAGACCCATTTTCCTCGCTCGCCCCACAAGCAGTTGTCTGAAATCCGGATCATCATCGGCAATAAGCACTTTACCTATAAATTCTTCATGCTTGGTCTCGGCTTGATCCAACATTTTCC
>MGNI01000210.1:12199-14867 GCA_001795115.1 Chloroflexi bacterium RBG_16_48_8
GGGGGATCGCCGTCGTCTACCCTCGCTCAGATCACCTCCATCTTACCTGTACTCCCCTCTCCATCACCTTACAATCGACCTACACAGAGTCCTTCCCACCCAGAGTAACTTACATCTTCTTTTCATCTTCAGAAGGCCATAAAAACCTATTGATTTATAACCCTGACTCACCTGAAAAAAGGCCACTCGCTGAGAGGAACCAGCATATGTGGGGGTACGGGCCGCGCCCGCACCCCCACATGAAAGGAGCAGGTCCACAACCTCCTTGGAAGACAGCAAGAAAAAAAACCTCCATCTGCGTGGAGGTTTATGCTTTTTCACCATGGTTCCATTAATCAGGTGGTGGCGGGACGGGTGTATTTGTCGGAGTATTCGATGGGGTGGGTGTTATGGAAGCAGTTGGGGTAATGGTGGGCGTATTAGTAGGCGGCTGTGTGTTTGTTGGAGGAGGTGTATTGGTGGGTAAAACCGTCTGACTTGCAGACACGCTGCATGTCAAGCCACCCGCAAACTGGAAGGTAAGCGTTGCTTGATAGGTCCCTACAAATCCGCCGGTAACATTATCAAAATCTGCCTCCCAGGCCCTGTTCCAGCCCACTCCCAACTCCAAATTCGGGGAGGCTTCAGCGGAATTAGGGGAGGTCCCGATATTCGGCTCTGGATTATAGTAGACACTTCCATTGAATCGGAAGAAGTTCAAGACCTGGGGGGGCGAAACCTCACTGGCTGGCCACCAAAGAGTGGAGTTCGTCAAATAGACCGATTCTGCATTCTGGTTGCTGATGTAGAATTGGAAATCATCATAATCAAAACTAACGTTGTTCGCCAGCAACAAATTGCAGTCCGGAACGGGTGTAATGGTCGGCGTGGGCGTGTTGGAGGGTGTAGGTGTAATCGTAGGTGTCCGAGTGCTCGTCGGTGTAGGCGTGATCGTCGGGGTGTTGGTGGCAGTCGGTGTGGGCGTATGGATAAGGGTGATATCTGCGGAAATCGGGCAAGTTAGACCTTGCACTGGATACTCAAAGGTTAAGGCTCCCCTGAAATACCCTTGCATCCCTTCGGCGGGGATATTATCAAAATCAGCCTCCCACTGCCCGGTGGTCCTTTGGGGCAAGGCGATATTAGAAGATAATGCCGTAGTGTCAGAAGAATAATAATTTCCGTAATCCCAGGTATTGCCTGCAAATGTGAAACTATTGACCTCTATGTTCGGCGTCATGCTGTCTGGCCATGTCAGGGTGGACTCGGTAAGATAAACATCCCAATCATTGTTGTTGGTTACTTCAATCTCAAAGTCATCGACGGAAATTCGCACAGCAGAGACGTACAGGTCTCCACATTCGGGCGCCTGCGGCGTTGGTGTGGAGTAGGAGCTGCTCACACTGGCAACGACATCGCAAACATAGTCATAGGTAAGGGTTACCGTGAATGTCCCATCCAACCCTCCTGGTTCAGGAATGCCTCCAAAGGCTGCCACCCAATTGAGGGTCGTTCCCAAGGGGAAGTTCATGGAGGGGACAGGATCGGAAGTGGTAGGTGGGGTATCATCATCGCCAATGTAATATATCGTACTCCCCCATTCCAAATAATCGACATAGACGGTCGGAAGGAACTTATTCCATTCCAGGCTGGAACCAGTGAGTTTAACGCTTCGTAGGTTGTCATTCCGAACCTGCATGACGACCTCCGTACCGATAACAGAGATGCTCGGGACAGAGATTAGACTGCAATCCGGCGTCGTTGTTGGGGTCGGCGTATTTGTCGGTGTCAGGGTAGGTGTTGGGGTCAGCGTATTCGTGGGTGTCGGTGTGAGCGTTGGGGTGAGAGTGGGTGTCGGAGTTTCTGTCAGATAATCTGGCAGTTGAGCTGATGGTCTTCCAACACGGAAATCCTCCACACGCACTAAGCGTTGCGAACTAAAACGGATTTGCGGCCACCAATTGCTGAAAAAAGGAACGATGACAGGAAGATTGTAATCAATCACGACCATGACGTATTCGCCCGGTGCGCCCGCGTAGGCAAAGGGATTCCCACTATCATCAAGACATCGATGCGGTTCAAAGGTGGACGTCGGAGGTTCCAGATGGCCTGGTAGAGCGCAGATGGTCACCTCAAAATATCCTGGATCATCCCAATCAGCTGTCTCATCCATAAGGATGGCTGCAGAACCCGCTATGGTAGCCTTCTCAACAGATAACAGGCGTGCCTGCTCATTCTGATCCTCATTTCCACAATCACTGCCAAAGAGCTCGATACAATCTTCTGTGCTCCAGTCCCCAGTGACAGCATAACGACTGCCGTATCGTACGGCATTCTCAATGCTCACCCAGGCATGGAATATCCTCGCTCCCTCGACAATGCCAAAGATCATGGTAAGAATTAAAGGTAGCATGAGCATGAATTCGACCATGCTCTGGCCATGCAATTTAGGAAGCTTTCTTCTACCCCCGCACATAAACGACTTCCTCCAAGATGTGCCCTGCAAACGAATGGAGACTCCCACGACGATACATATACAGTTTAACCAAGCTGACGTTAATATTCCTTACAATCGCCTTACACCTGAAGTTGAGGGGAATAGTACTCTGGTCATGAGGCGAGGAAAGTGGAAAGGGGAAAGTGGAAGGTGGAAAGAAGAGAGGAGGAAGGGATGAGAGATAAGCATCTG
>MGNI01000210.1:14918-15913 GCA_001795115.1 Chloroflexi bacterium RBG_16_48_8
CTGTGCTCAATACTCTTTAACGTATGGACGATTTTAACTCTCTCTTCCATCTTGAAGCGTTTTTTTCATTGGAATCATTCTTGAGGATACTGAAAAAAGCCTTTCAAGATAGAAAGAGAGGCATATAGGGCTGTCTAAAAAGATCATTTAGACAGCCCCGGCGTATAGCATCCGCATAGCGTGATAGTTGATAGCCCAGTCGTCCCATCTCCCAGTCAAACGGTGTCAGAAGGATGTTGCTGAGGAGTGGTGAGATGACCCCTCCTTGAGGAGTTCCTCACTCAGTTGGAGTCCACTGTCCTTCGATCATGCAGCCAGCCTTCAGCATGCTTCCAATCAACCACAGCACTCGGCCATCCGCTATCCGTTGGGCGACCAGGGTCACCAGCTTTTCGACGTCTACCGATCCAAAGAAATCTTTCAGATCTGCATCCACGATCCACTCGTACCCGTTTTCCAACTCTCTCCAGATCTTCCGCAGCGCATCCTTGCTGGATCTTCCTCTCCGGTATCCGAAGCTGGCCTCATCGAATAGCGGCTCGAAGATCGGTTCCAATCGGTTAAGAATCGCCTGCTGGCATACCCGATCATAGACGGTCGGGATACCAAGGGGGCGATACTTCCCCGGCTGTCCAGCCTTAGGGATCATCTGTCGTCGCACCGGGTGGGGATGGTAACTGTCTTGCTTGAGCTCTTCATGAATCCTATCGAGATGTTCATCTAGCTCTCTCTCGAAGGCTTCAATGCTTTGCCCATCTACACCGCCAGCCCCACGGTTCCGACGCACCTTCTCCCAGGCCAATTCCAAGTTCTTCCGCTTGGAAATCTTGTCAATTAATGAGAACGCCTTCGCCTCCATAGTGCAGGCTCGACCTTGCCCCATCCCTTCGGCTTCGCTCAGGACATGCTTTGGCCGACCGGTTCGTCTTTCCTATCGACTTCAGCCCTTTACTTCTCCGCAAGCCCTTCAGATCCCACTTCACAGTGAACATCCT
>MGNI01000210.1:16003-18263 GCA_001795115.1 Chloroflexi bacterium RBG_16_48_8
TGAACCCTCCTGATCTATACGCTGCCCAGCGCACACTATGGCTCCTGCTAACTTCTGCGTCGCGGTCAGGAGACCTCTCGATCTCCTCAGTCCTCAGGGACACGGCGCAGATTTCCCCGGATAAGGTACGATAGCTTTCCCCTGACCCTGGCTGCGTTTACGTAGTGCCGCTTGGATCCTTTTGGGACTTTGCTGTCCGTTGCCAGCTCATCCGGCGCTCCACGACTCCTTACGCAGTTCTCGTCCTTCCAGTCCAGGTTTTGCTTTCCGGCTTCCTTTCCACGTTGGTTCACACCACCGCAGTTGCCTTCGGCTAGCGGTTCGTCGGATCAACGTCCGTAGAGAACTTTCACCTCCTAGCTATCGCCCCTGCCGGGCGTACGATCACTGCTCCCGGCTGGCAAGCCAACCAGGAGCAGAATGAACATCACGACGAGCGAATAGAGATGCAATTTGCTTATGGATTGTCAAGTTCTTCAACTTCCAAATCAATCGTGTTTGAGCCTATCAAAACCTGCCCGATAAAATCAGATCCATCTAAGGCAAACCCACCTGGGCACCACCCACACTTCGTAGGATGATCTCCCAACCGCTGGATTCGCCCTCCCTTAACACCGGGATCACAGCAAAGACACCTTTGTTCGCAGCAGGAGCAATCCGCACACCATTGTATTTCCCCCCACTGCCACGATCAGCATCGTGCAGCATCACGGCTTCGCTGAAGTTACCGTTTAGATCCACATAGGCGACATAGCTTTTGATGTTCTGATAGGACTGATGGATATAGCTCTCACCCCCAGTAAAAGCTATATAAACCAATCCCTGATGAGGATCATATGTGATAGCCGGCACATTCAGATCAGGTTCGAAGAGCTCGCTTCCATCCGGAGCCTTAGCGAAGAGCTCTGCAAAATGGGAGACCGTATTCCACGATCCACCTCGGTTGGTGGCATACAGAATGCCATCGATCGACCAAGCTGTTGTGCTTATGATATGCACGTTATCCCCAGAATCGAGGGCGAGATCAACAAAGTCACTGATACTGCCGTATAAAACCTGATCCTGGCTGTATTGATTCGTCGAGGTCATCGTCTGATAATGCAAGCCGCGCTCTCCGCCGCTACGTCCCCCCCAATCGCGCCAGGCGTAATGAACTGTGCCCTGGTCATCAAAAGCCGCCCCTCCGGACTGTTCCACAAAATCATAGGTTCGAGCTGTCGAGGGATGGATTCTTGGACCGACGATAGGGGTTGGACCAGAATTATCGATCATGGTGTAGTAGAAGCCCCAGGATACCTCCGGATCGCTGCTCTCCTCCTCACCCACATGCTCGTACATCACGAAAGCACGGTTGTCGCGTTGATCCACAGCGATGCGGATTTTCTCGGCTCGATCCGGGAATTCGTAAACCGTCAATGGAGAGAGGAAGGAGGCGTTCACCATCTTCGTATAATAAACGTCGTCACTCTTGACCCAGGCAATGTGAGGTTTATCCTGGTTATCAAGCGCAATTCTGGGCTGATCTCCATCTGTATCAACCGCTATTGGACTTCCCACCCCCTGCTCCGTCACAGACACATAAACGATCCCTCCCGAATCGGCGTCATAGACGATATGCAGGTTCCCCTGGCTGTCTACTGCGATATCCGGACTGACGCCGTTGCCGATATAAATTTCCGGTCCGAGTGTCAATTGAGTAAGATCGCCTGGATCATAGGGCTCCAAACCCTTGGCTTTGACCATCATGTATGCAGCCACAGCTCGAGTGAGCGAATCTTCAGGACAATAAGCAAGTTCTGGCTCTGTGACGCAGGGTTCTACTATGCCAGCATCCCAAGCAGCATCCACCCATGGGCCATACCATTCCCCATAATCCACATCTGTGAAGTAACCTTTGGCATCCGGCGGCTGATACTCCGCACCGTACATCATGCGCAAGAAGAAGACACTCCCTTCTGCACGAGTATGGAGGTTTTCTGGGCAATATCTGAGCGGATTTGTATTACAACCAGCCGTGAAACCATCTTTCCACAAGCCATGCACCCAATCAGCATACCAGGCTATCAAAGCCACATCAGCAAAGATAACCTCGGTTGGATCAGACGGGTCGTAATCTGAACCATGAATACCACGCTCAACGAATACCGCGCTCTCAGATCGCTTCATGGCTTGGTCTGGGCAGTACATCAAAGGATTGGTGCTGCATCCAGCAACATACCCCAAACGATAGAGTGCCTCGATATAAGGAAAATAGGGATTA
>MGNI01000211.1:0-7287 GCA_001795115.1 Chloroflexi bacterium RBG_16_48_8
TTCGGCAGCTTTTAGCCTCTCCCAATTCGTGAGGACCTGATCTACCTCCTTTAGATCAAGTTCTCCAAAGACATGAGGGTGACGTCGAATAATTTTCGTATTAATCCCTGCAATCACATCCGCCATGGTAAATTCACCCGCCTCCGTTGCAATTTGAGCATGCAGGACGATTTGTAGCAGAAGGTCGCCTAATTCCTCCTTCAAGGCCGATAAATTACCGCTATCGATGGAGTGAAGCACTTCGTAACTTTCTTCTAAAAGGTGCATTCGAAGGCTCTCGTGGGTTTGTTCCTGGTCCCATGGACATCCATCGGGGGCACGGAGACGCGCAACCGTCTCTTGGAAACTCTCTAAACTGGATGGCACGGAAAGAGGGGGGATGTAAAGTGCCGTCATACTCCCGATCTGATCACTCCGATCCATCTCAAACAACTCCATCTCCTCCATTTGTGCTTCAGGAGTTCCAGCGAAGTGAAGCAGTACAATGGGATGATCATACGGGTATTGATTCATTAATGTCAATTTAACATCCGAAGCCACCATTTTCGAATAGAGTTGGGCAATCAAGGTTGAATGATCAGGCGGAAAAGGGGGATGATATCCAGCAGCAACAACAAGTGCATCAGCTACACTCAAGCCATCTAAAGCATCTATTTTGAGCATCGCCAGACAAGGTTCAATAAAACTGACCCCTGGGATGATCTTAATGGCAACTCCGCTCTCAATCGATCGTTTACGAAGCGCAGCAACTGTCGCTTCTCCGACCATGGGGTCCCCTGGAACGGCATAGAGGACTTTCTTTCTTCTGGTAGTCTCGTAGAGAATCTGATCGACGATTCTGGAATAGACCTCAGCGAAATCCCCCGCTTCTTGATAAATGTCATCAAAGCTGTGGATCGATAAGATTTCGGAGAGTTGGGATACAACGGGGTGATCCTTAGTTCGCAGGAATATTTCATCCATGGAATGGATTTCTTCCCATGCTTCCCGCGTTATCCATCTTGGATCACCAGGTCCCAGGCCAATGATGGTCAGTTCCATTGCCACTTGAGCCTCCGAGTTGGAAAGTATATCGGCCGAGGAAAGGTAGGCTCCCCGGCCGAGAAGAAATTCGCAGTGCAAGTGAAAACGACTTAACGCTTGGTATAAGTAGGTGCTTTACGGGCTCTTTTAAGGCCAGGCTTTTTACGCTCTTTCATACGTGAATCTCGAGTGAGATATCCACCGGATCGCATTACGGCTCTTAGATTTGGCTCCATCTGTAATATTGCACGAGCTAGCCCATGACGGACTGCGCCAGCTTGACCGCTGACACCGCCTCCCTGAACCATAACAGTGATATCCAATTTTCCTTCAAAACCTGCTATCTTCACGGGTTCAAGCGCGATATCTATGTCCCCCAATCGAGTGAAATACTCTTCAATGGGTTTGTTGTTAACGATAGCGCTGCCAGAACCCGACATGATTCTAACCCTGGCTGAACTGGTCTTGCGACGACCGACTCCTTCATAATACTGTAGCGACATGGATTGCTCTTCCCTCCAATTGGATTTAGTCAAATGTGATGGTTTTTGGTTGTTGGGCAGCATGCGGATGGTTTGGACCTTTGTAGATCCGCAGCTTTCGCATCAATTTTCGTCCATAGCGATTATGGGGGACCATACCCCAGACAGCAGATTCGATCACTCGATTAGGGAAGGTTGCCAATTGGTTCCTCAGGTTGATTTTTTTCAACCCACCCGGGTAACCCGAATGATGGTAATACATCTTCTGATCAAGACGTTTACCCGTTACGGCGATCTTCTCCGCGTTAATGACGATAACGAAATCTCCGACATCAACCCCGGGTGTAAATTGAGGTTTGTTCTTTCCTATAAGTATACGGGCAATTCCAGAAGCGATGCGACCTAAATTCTGTCCTTCTGCATCAACGAGAACCCATTCTCGGGATAATTGATCCGGCTTAGGATGATATGTCTTTTGCACAATATTTCTCCGATTTTCTATTTCCATCATGATCGACGATACGTGATGGAAGGGATAGCCTTCAACTCGTTTAAGACGACCCCGGTCATCCAAACTTAATAAGTTACCATCTCCAAGCATAAACCGCTCGCTGGGGCGATTCTACCCTCCCACCTTCTGGAGCTATCACGAATCAACTCCCTGAACTCCTCTTTACGATCCGGTTGACGACCCACCTCGAGCATTGCAGCGACTAACCGTCTAACCATCCGGTACAAAAAAGCATTGGCTTCGATTTCGAAAATCATGCCATCCATTGTTTGGATCCACCGTGCTCGATAGACCTCTCGGACGGTATGACCTCCTTCAGCTAATGCGTTCCCAAAAGCACCAAAATCATGCCTGCCAATGATCCAATCTGTTATTTCAGTCATAGTTTCGAAGGAAGGAATAGGCCATATCCTCCATGAATAACGTTCCCTTAAGGGATCCCTGTTTTTTGCAAATAGGATGGCATACCTATAAAACCGGCTTCGGGCAGAATAACGTGGATGAAAATGAGCTGGTGCCTTCTCTGTATCCCTGACTGCGATATCTGCAGGCAAATTGGCATTTAAAGCCTTTGTCAAGTTGATTTCTTGTGATCGCCAGTCCAGGACATAGGACACAACTTGTCCTCTTGCATGCACACCCGCATCTGTTCTCCCAGCAGCTTTGATACTCTCTTCTTTCCAGCCGATTCGCTTTAGCCCACCTTCAAATTCACCCTGGATGGTTCTAAGAACTTCAGCTTGACGCTGAAATCCTTTGAAATCCGTTCCATCATAGGCAATGATTGATTTGTAAGTTTCCATCGGCGCGCACCAATGGGCGCTCGCCAGTCGAGGTTATCACTACTCGACAAGTTCTAATAAAACCATTTCGGCGGCATCACCATGACGAGGTCCTAGTTTAATGATGCGTGTATACCCTCCTGGTCTATCGGTATATCGTGGGGCGATATCATTAAACAATTTCTTAACAATTTCAGGATCATTAAGCCGCGCAGCAGCCCAACGACGTGCATGCACAGCCTGTGCCTCCCCCAAATTATTTCCCTTCTTCGCTCGGGTGATTATCCGTTCGGCATTACCTCGGATCGCTTGAGCTTTTGCTAGGGTTGTGCGAATTCTCTCGTGTCGAAAAAGTTCATTGATGAGATTCCGCCGTAATGTTTTACGCTGACCCGTTGAACGACCCAGTCTTTTTCCTGCTACCTTATGTCTCATTTCTATGCAGTCTCCGATTCTAGAACGGCACCCTCAACATCATCTTCGAGATAGCCTTTTTCTTGAAGACGCTCCTTGAGCTCCGACAGGCTCTTTTCGCCAAAGTTGCGGATGGAAAGCATGGCGTCAGAACCTTTTTCGAGCATATCCAAGACCTCACCTACGGTGGTAATTCCTGTCCTCTTCAAAGAGTTAAACACTCGTACCGTAAGATCTAAATTCTCAATAGGAGTGTCATAGATTTCACTTGCCTTCTTGGGCTCTTCTTCTTGAGTTGAAGCAACCAGAAGAGACTCCTCTGTCACACCAGCAATATCACGCAAATGTGCCATGAGGATTTGTGCGCTTTTGCTTAGAGCCTCCGGAGGTTTGATCGTGCCATCCGTCCAAATCTCTATCAGCAAGCGATCATAGCTTGTATCTTGCCCAACGCGCGCTCTTCCCACCTCATACTGAACCCTACGCACAGGGCCGAAAATGGCATCGGTCGGGAGTTCACCAATTGGCAGTCGTTCGCGCTCATCAGAAGGTGAGTAACCTCGACCCCGTTGGACATTCATCTCAATTTCCAAACGGGCTTTATCACTGTCAACTGTGAACAAATATAGCTCTGGATTAACGATCTCAACCTCAGCCGGAGCTATGATATCCGCTGCAGTTACAACGCCTTCTCCTTCGACTTCGATACGAAGTCGTGCCGTATCCCCCTCATGGAGGATCAAGCGCAATTGTTTGATATTCAGCATAAGCTGAAGAACATCCTCCCGGACACCAGCGATATCAGAAAATTCATGGGCTACATCCGTAATTCGAACGGATGTCACTGCCGCGCCTTCCAAGGATGAAAGAAGAATGCGCCTCAGAGCATTCCCAATCGTGATTCCATAACCTCTCTCGAGTGGGCTAATAAAAAATTTGCCGTAATTTCGAGCTACAGCGTCGCGCTCGATTTTTGGCATGACCATGTTCGTTGTTACGGTCATTTACCCCTCCAAAATGCACGCCGTTTTAATCGTGCACACAGGATCTTCTTTTATCGCGAATAATATTCAATAATAAGCTGTTCATTGATGGTAGCCTCAACATCTCGTCGATCAGGATCCTGAAGTACCTTTCCAGATAGATGAGTCAAATCTCGATCTAACCATGCAGGTACCGTGCGCGTCTCAGCTACTGCTGCAAGGTCCTTGAAATAAGCCCGCTTGTGGGAGCCTGCACGAACTTCAACATTATCACCCGATCGTACAAGCATCGATGGAATGTCAGTTCTGCGATCATTGACATTAAAGTGTCCATGGGTAACAAGCTGCCGCGCCTGAGATCGGTTTTCTGCGTAACCCAGTCTGAAGACAACATTATCTAATCTTCGCTCGAGCATTTGCAGCAGAATCTCGCCTGTTAGCCCTCGTTTCTGAAGAGCGGTTCGGAAGTAACGGCGAAATTGCTTTTCCGACACCCCGTAGATTCGACGAGTTTTTTGCTTTTCACGCAGTTGTCGACGATATTCGGATTCCGTTCTCCGTTTAAACTGAGCATCACGCCCATGCTCACCGGGAGGGAAGCTTCGCCTTTCAAAAGCGCATTTCGGTGTGAAACACCTTTGGCCCTTTAGAAATAGCTTTTCACCTTCTCGGCGGCATAATTTACATTTCGGTTCCGTATACTTCCCCATGTTTCTTAATCTTCCTCCGAATTCTTAAACACGACGTTTCTTGGGTGGCCTGCAGCCGTTGTGAGGAACAGGTGTAACGTCACTAATCGAACGCACTTTTACTTCCGAGCCCTGGATGGCACGAATAGCAGCCTCTCTCCCAGGTCCGGGGCCTTTTACGTATAAATCAACCTCTTGCAGCCCGAGTTCACGCCCACTGGAAATAACATGCTCTGCAGCCAATCGGGCTGCATAGGGAGTGCTTTTCCTTGAGCCTTTGAAACCAGCTAAACCGGAACTTGCCCAAACGATTGCATTCCCTTGCAGATCAGTGATCGTCACAATGGTGTTGTTGAAGGTGGCATGAATATAAATTCTGCCGTGAGACAGCATTCGTTTTTCTTTTCGGGCACCGGTTCGTCGTGTACGTTGTGTTCTTCTCGCCATAAATCCCGTACTCCCATTTCTTTCTTCATGATGAATAGATCCTTGAGAGAAGTCCCAGTTGGGGTTTTTCCCAACTGAGGATCAACACTCCATCCCACTTCCATTTTCTTCTTATTGCCTATTCATTCCTTACGAGTTATTCTTCATTACTCTTTACTTCTTCTTCATCCCACGTCGTCGACCACGGCCAGCAACAGTTCTTTTTGGACCTTTCATTGTGCGCGCATTGGTCCGAGTCCGTTGACCACGAACAGGTAGGTTACGCCGATGTCGCAATCCGCGGTAGCAACCGATATCCATCATGCGCTTGATATTCATCTGAACTTCACGTCGTAAATCACCTTCTACGACAAGATACTGAGAGATATATTCCCTCAAGGCAGTGATTTCATCCTCAGTAAGGTCATTCACGCGAGTATCTGGGTTGACGCCGGTTGTGGTAAGCGCTCTGCGAGCGGTCGGACGCCCGATCCCATAAATATATGTCAAACCAATCTCAATCCGTTTGTTTCTTGGTAGGTCAACACCTTCAATTCTTGCCATTTTTTCTATCCTTGTCGCTGTTTGTGGCGCGGATTCTCACATATGACATAGACTTTTCCACGACGCCGTACAATCTTGCACTTCGGACAACGCTTGCGGACGGATGCAGTTACTTTCATTGTTGCAAGCTCCTCTACTTCAATACCGGTTCAGGCCGGCCCACAAAATATCCATTATAATGTAATGTCTTTCCTTCGTCCAGATCACCATCAAGAGCTGTAAGAATAAGCGGACCATCTCTTGTGACAGCGACTGTGTGTTCAAAATGTGCTGTCAGCCGCCCATCCCTTGAGGCTACACACCACTGGTCCTCAAGGATTCGCGTTTCAAATCCACCGGCGAGAACCATCGGCTCCAAGGCGATCGTCATGCCTTTCTTCAATTCAAGCCCCTTCCCTGCAGTTCCGTAATTAGGAACCTGAGGATCTTCATGCATATTCCGGCCGATACCGTGACCCGTGTATTCTCTCACAACGTTAAATCCATGGCTTTCAACATATTGTTGAATGGCAGATGAGACATCACCACTGCAATTGCCCAACCGCATTTGGCGTATTCCGGTAAAAAGTGATTGCAGGGTCACATCCAGCAATCGCTTTGCTTCCTCAGACAACTCTCCAACTCCCACTGTAAGGGCTGAATCTGCTACGAAACCTTCTACGATAGAACCGCAATCGATGCTGACAATATCACCTTCGTGCAAACGGCGTTCGCCGGGAATCCCATGAACCAATTCATCATTAACCGATATTGTCGTCATGGCAGGATAAGGATAGGGTCCCGGGTATCCAAGGAAAGCCGGTTTTGCTCCCTGCTTTTTTAACACTTCGGCTGCAGCTGCATCAATTTCCTGGGTCTTGACCCCCGGGCGCACAACTTCTACAGCTGCTAAAAGGGCCAGGGCATTGATCCGCCCTGCTTCACGCATGATGGATAGTTCATGCCTGCTCTTCAATACAATGCCATGATATCTCACCATGTTGCCCTCAGAACCTCTTATTACTCATCCGATCGCTTACTCATAATTACCAAGGAAAGAATGTTATATACCTTATCGAACCAAAACGGCCTGATCATACCCTCTCAGCTTCAACTCAGCTTCGATCGATCGGTAGGTATCTCGGATAACTCCCACAACAATCAACAAACCCGCAGATGAGACCAGCAGCAAGCCGGATTGCGTTCCAGCAACTGGATAAATCAACCCAACCAGGAATGGCATCACTGCCACAATTCCAAGGAAAAGTGCACCCGGAAGAGTGATCCGCCGAAGAACACGTGTCAGATAACGTTGCGTTGGTGCTCCCTTGGTTACACCAGGTATTTGTGCCCCCGAACGCTTCAGATTTTCACCATAATTCTGCTGTGCAAAGATCACATCCGTATAAAAGAATGTAAATCCTGCGACAAAGA
>MGNI01000211.1:7296-7647 GCA_001795115.1 Chloroflexi bacterium RBG_16_48_8
GGATCCAGTAAGTGTTATTCACCCCGCCGAAATTGGATTGGAGCCATAATGCAATGTTCTTAATCGTTTCATTAGAAGAGGCGACGAAGAATTGCGCCACAACGGCAGGAAAGGTAAGGAGAGATTGGGCAAAAATGATCGGGATCATGCCAGCCATATTTACCATCAAAGGCAGGGTTCCCTTTACTGGCATCGACATCCGATTGCCTACTCGTCGCCCAGGGTACATCACAGGAACATGCCGTCGTCCCTCCTGAACATAGATAATTACAAAGATGGTGGATGCCATAAGAATGGCCATGAAGATGAGTAATGGGAGACGGGTGGTTTCATCTGCCAGCAATCTCTGCA
>MGNI01000211.1:7676-8725 GCA_001795115.1 Chloroflexi bacterium RBG_16_48_8
GCGAAGATTACCAACGAGAGTCCCTGGTTCCTGATCCCGTGTTCAGAGATCAATTCACCCAACCAGATGGCGAACATGGTACCCGCGGTCATGCTGATAATCATCGTGATTGAGGGTAAATTAAAGCCCAAAGGTTCAAGAAGGATATCCCCGGTTGTAACGAACTGTTGGAAGAGGCGAATTTGACCAAATGCATTAAGAGCTGCCATGGGAACAGCCAGATAATACGTCCACTTCTCCTGCCATTTCCGACCTTCTCGTGGATCATCTTCCATTCTCCGTTGCAAGGCTGGAATGATGGGCGTCAGCAGTTGAAGAATAATCTGAGCCGTAATATAGGGGTAAACACCCATGGCAAGAATCGAGAAATTGGATACGGTACCGCCTGAAAGGAGGTCTAAAAGGTTAAAGATGGTGGTACCCCCACCTGCCTGGTTAAAGATATCTGCGATGGCCTGTCGGTCAACTCCGGGAACGGGCACATGAGCTGCAAAGCGATAAATGATAAGCAGCACAAGCGTGATCAACAACCGGTTTCGAATATCAGCTGAGAGAAATAAGAAACGCCATGCAGATCGTTTCATCTCTAGTTCCTTTCACCCGTGTAGGTCATACTTCAATCACTTCCACAGTGCCACCTGCAGCTTCAATGACAGATCGGGCACCACGAGAAACACGATGCAGACGAATATTCAGGGGAACTTGAATTTCCCCTCGCCCTAGAAGGACAACGGGTTTCCGCAAATTTTTAATCAGTCCAGCATTAAGGAGTGCTTCCGGCGTAATTTCCGCCTCAGCTGGAAACCCATCCAATAGTCCAACATTAATCTCCGTCCATTCGACGCGATTGATGTTCGTAAAACCGCGCTTGAATGGTAGACCACGGAAAAGAGGTAAGCTTCCACCTTGACGATAGAGTTTCCCTCCAAAACCTGCTCTGGCGCGCTGTCCTTTCGTCCCACGACCAGCAGTCTTGCCTTGACCTGCAGAAATGCCGCGACCCACACGTTTGCGTGATTTCTTCGCTCCCTTTCTGGGCTTCAAATGAT
>MGNI01000211.1:8748-15609 GCA_001795115.1 Chloroflexi bacterium RBG_16_48_8
CACCACCACCAAATGGTTGACCTTTGCAATCATGCCACGAATAACGGGCGTGTCTTCCTGCTCAACTGTTTGGTGTATTCTTCTTAATCCCAATGCACGCACCGTCCTTTTCTGCTTCAGTGAATAACCGGTAGGACTCCGCACAAGGGTAATTTGCAGGACTTTATCTTCTTTCTTTCTCGCCATATCACTTCCGCTCCCAGAAGGGCAACAATTCCGAAGAATCCTTTCCTCGTCGTGCTGCTTCCTCCTCGACACGAGTGAGGTTTCGAAGTCCTTTCAAGGTGGCTGTGGCAATATTCAGAACATTAGGACTGCCCATCGACTTTGTCAGAATATCTCTCACACCCGCAGCTGCCAAGACTGCGCGAGCCGCCCCTCCGGCTTTCACCCCGGTTCCTGGTGAAGCCGGTCGAAGCAGTACTTCTGCGCCCCCATGCTTAGCCACGATCTCGTGAGGAATGGTGGTCCCAACCAGCGGAACGGGCGCCATCGCCTTGCGAGCCCGTTCGCTTGCTTTACGAATGGCATCCGGGACACCACGGGCTTTTCCTACACCCAGCCCTACCTTCCCCCGATTATCCCCGACGACCACAGTCACACGAAAAGAAAAACGACGTCCCCCCTTGACCACTTTTGCTACACGTGCGATATCAATTACACGCTCATCCAGTTCCTCAAACTCTTCTTTACGATTAACAAAATCTCTTCTCACGTTGATGCTCTCCGTCTATGGTTAGAATTCAAGACCTGCTTCACGAGCTGCATCAGCTACAGCTTTTACACGACCATGATATCGATATCCACCCCGATCAAAGACAACTTGCTTGATCCCCGCAGCCAATGCACGTTCTGCGATAGAGCTGCCAACCAATTTTGCTTGTTTCGTCTTGTTCATACCTTTAATTTTGAGTTTTATGGCAGCATCTAAAGTGGAGGCGGAAATTAAGGTTCGTCCAGCATCATCGTCGATCACTTGCACGTAAATCTGATTCAGACTCCTGTATACGTTCAGCCTCGGCCGCTCACCAGTACCCACTAGGTTTTTTCGTACTCTTTGATGACGTCGGAGCCGCATTTCATTTCGAGTTTTCTTGGCCATTGCTATGTTACCTTACCCGCCTTTCCAGCTTTACGTCGGATGTACTCACCCTGATAACGGATCCCTTTCCCTTTGTAAGGTTCCGGTGGACGGATCTTCCGAATATCAGCTGCCACATGACCGACCAATTGTTTATCAATACCCTGAACCTTTATGAGCCGGGCTCGAGTATCCACATCAAATGTGATTCCCTCAGGAGGTCTAACTCGAACATCATGCGAGAAGCCTACATGAAGTATCAAGTCTTTTCCATCCATTTCAGGCCGATATCCGACACCCTCGACCTGCAGCACCTTCTCAAAACCATTGCTTACACCGATCACCATATTGTTTATTAATGCCCGTGTTAGGCCATGAAAGGCTCGGACTTTAGGCTCATCCGTATCTCGTTCTATGGTAAGAAGGTTCTCCTTTAATTGAATAGAGATTTCTGGACGAAAAGTATGCTCCAAATTTCCTTTTGGACCTTCCACCCGCACGACATTTTCATCAATAGTTACTTTGACACCTTTAGGCAACTCGATAGGCATTCGACCTATTCTTGACACTCCATCCTCCTGTCCTCAATTGTCCTTTTTCCAATATCCAATCTTGATCCAAGGAATTTACCAAATTTCGCAGAGGACCTCACCACCTACACCCAACTGACGAGCTCTTTGGCCTGTCATCACTCCCTTTGGGGTAGAGAGGATTGAGATACCTATCCCTGAACGCACCCAGGGGATTTCTTGCCGAGAGGCATACACACGACGTCCCGGTCGGCTGACCCGCTTCAAATCAGTAAGGACAGGACGACGTTGACGACGCTCACCTGAATACTTAATATGAATTCGAATGGTCTTAAAGGGCTGACCTTCGGTCGCAAGCTCCTCAAAACCCTCGATATAGCCTTCTTTTTCCAGGATTTGAACAATGGCAACTTTGATCTTCGAACTGGGTACCGTTACTGTCTGGTGCCCTGCCATTACAGCATTTCGAATTCGGGTTAACATATCTGCTATCGGATCTGATACAGTCATTGGCTCACTCCCTTGCCCTTATTACCAAGAAGACTTTACCAAGCCGGGGATCTTCCCCTGTAGGGCTTGTTCCCGCAGGCAGATGCGGCAAAGTTTAAAACGTCGATAGTAACCACGAGGTCGCCCACAGATTGCGCACTCGAACTTTATACTTCCTACGGGTTTCTCTTATCGGCATACATGTTTTAGCCATACTGTTCACCTCTTACAAACGGCATTCCTAATAATTGCAGCAAACGTCGTCCCTGTTGATCATCAGGAGCAGTGGTTACCACTGTTATTTCAAATCCACGGATCTTATCAATCTTATCGTAATCAATCTCTGGGAAAATCAGTTGCTCTAGGACTCCCAGAGTGAAATTTCCTCTGCCATCGAAACTGTTGGGTGAGATTCCGCGGAAGTCCCTTGTGCGTGGCAGCGCGATATTCATCAAGCGATCCAAAAAGGACCACATCTTCTCGCCCCGCAAGGTTACCTTGACACCGATGGATCTTCCTTCACGTAATTTAAAACTTGCAATACTCTTACGCGCCTTGGTAATGATTGGCCGCTGTCCTGTGATGACGGATATATCTTCAACGACAGCATCAAGCGCCTTGGCATTATCAAGCGCTTCGCCCACACCAACATTGACGACGATTTTCTTCACTTTCGGAACCTGCATCACATTGGACAGGTTGAATTCCTTCATCATCGCCGGTACTGCTTCGTTTTGGTAGTGTTCTTTTAGGTAATGAGACATCCTTCCTAAACTCCCCGAAGTCCTAAATTTCCGCCTGGCATTTTTTGCATACGCGTTTACGCTCACCCTCTTTCCGGACAAAAGCAACGCGTGTTGCGGTATCACATTTCGGGCACACCAGCATCACATTCGAGATATGTATCGGCGATTCAAACTGAATAATCCCTGGAGACATTGTTCGTCCGCCGGTTTGGATCTGCTTTTGATGTTTCTTTCTCATGGCAATGCTCTGCACGATAATGCTTTCATCTTTTGGGAGCATACGTAGCACTTCACCACGCAGGCCCTTATCACGACCGTTAATGACTTCAACGGTATCGCCTCGAATAATTCTTATTTGCCCCACGCTCCAACCTCCTAAAGAACTTCTGGCGCCAGGGAAACGATTTTCGTAAAACCCTTTTCGCGCAATTCACGGGCAACAGGTCCAAAGATACGCGTGCCTCGAGGGTTCCGTCCATCATGATCCAAAATGACAGCAGCGTTATCATCAAAACGGATATAAGAACCATCCTCTCGGCGATATTCTTTGGCGGTCCGAACAATGACTGCGCGAACTACATCACTTTTTTTTACCGTACCATGGGGCGTCGCGGACTTTATCGTTCCTACAATCGTATCTCCCACATGGCCATAACGTCGCTTGGATCCACCCAGGACTCGAATGACAAGCAGTTCCCGACCACCGGTATTATCGGCCACCTTAACTCTACTCTCTTGCTGGATCATGATTCAGCCTCAATTTCTAATTCGTCGACAATCTCCTCCCGCTCAGCGGCAACTTCAGCTTCCGTCGCACGACGAACGAGCTCTTGGACAACCCAGCGTTTCCGTTTTGATATGGGTCGGCTCTCAACCATCACGATGATATCCCCCGGCCGACAACCCAACTCATCATGGACAAGGTAATCCTTGTGTGCTCGTACAACTTTGCCATAGAGGGGATGACGATAATTTCGGTCTACCCGAACCTTTACCGTTTTTTCCATATTGGCACTTATTACCACACCCGATAACCTTTTTCGATTGCTAGTCATTCTCCACCACCTTCGTATTCCACTTCCAATTCAACCTCTTGAAGAATGGTTGCAAGGCGGGCAATTTCGCGACGAGCGACTCTCAATCGAGAGGTATCCGTGAGTTGACCACCTGAGAATTGAAAGCGCAATCTGAAATATTCCTCTCGCGCATCTTCTAAACGACTTCGAATCTCCTGTGGGGAAAGGGCTCTCATTTCCTCGAGTTTCATCATTTCCCCGCCTCCCTACATCTCATCCCGCTGGATGAATTTCGTTTTAATGGAGAGCTTGTGCGAAGCTAAACGAACAGCCTCGCGGGCACTCTCATCATCGAGACCCGATAATTCAAACATGATGCGTCCTGGTTTTACAACAGCCACCCAGTGGTCAACGGAACCCTTACCCTTCCCCATCCTGGTCTCAGCTGGTTTTTTCGTCACAGGTTTATCTGGGAAGATACGAATCCACACTTTCCCACGACGTTTCATGTAACGGACCAGAGCGCGACGAGCCGCCTCAATTTGTCGAGCAGTTACCCATCCGGGTTCCAAGGCCTGGATACCATAATCTCCAAAGGAGATCTCCGCTCCCCGGCTCGCACGGCCTTTCATTCGTCCTCGCATTTGCTTGCGATGCTTTACTCGTTTTGGCATTAACATTCACGCACCTCGTCGCAAGACTTCATCTTGCTTTCAGCAGAATGGCATTGCTATTCTGCATTTCTAGTAAACCAGATATGTCTTTCAAAATGGCCAAAGAATGGCTTCGTCATTCTTGTAAACCAATCGGCAGGTGCCGAATAACTCATTCGCTTACGTAGACGTCCATAACTTCGGTTTCTTCCTCAGACTCAGGTAATGAATCCCCTTTATAAATCCAAACCTTTACGCCAATGCGTCCAAAGGTCGTCAGAGCCTCGGCTCTGGCAAAATCTATATCCGCACGTAAAGTCTGTGCAGGCACACGCCCTTCCCGCACCCATTCTCTTCGTGCCATTTCAACCCCAGCCAGGCGACCGGAACTCATTACTTTAATACCTTGAGCCCCTTGCCTCATGGCTTGGTTCACAGCTCTCTGCATAGCTCGTCTGTGGCTAATACGTCGTTCGAGCTGGCTGGCGATGTTCTCTGCGACCAAATAAGCATCCAAATCAGGGATCTTGATTTCTGCAATGTCCAGCTTTACGTTGGTCCCTGTCATTTCCTGGATCGCCCGACGCATCTCTTTGACCGTTATGCCCTTCCGTCCAATGACAATACCTGGCTTGGAGGTATGGACAGTGATCTGAACACTGTTCGGATAGCGCTCGATGTCGATGCGAGAAATGCCAGCTTTTGGTGCAATCTTATAGATCAAATTCCGGATAGCGCGATCCTCATGCAGTTGATCCGCATATTTATCCGGATTGGCAAACCACCTGGATTCCCACGTCTTGTTAATCTTCAATCGAAAACCAATGGGATGGACTTTACGCCCCATAATCTCTCCTTTCAAACAACCTTAATCTCCTTCTGCTTCCCGTTCTCGTAGGATGACCGTGATGTGCGATGAACGTTTTTGAATAGGTTTGAAACGCCCACGGGCACCGAACCTTCTCCAACGCCGAATGGGTCCTTGATCAGCCACGATCATATGAACATATAAATCGTCCCGATTGATCCCGAAGTTCTCTTCAGCGTTGGCAATAGCCGATTTTAAGACTTTACTAACAGGTTGCGCCGCAAGATTACGTGTAAACCGCAAAATATCGAGAGCAGCGGTAGCATCCTTCCCCCGAACAAGGTCGATGACTCGTCTGACCTTTTGAGGCGACATCAGTATAAAACGAGCAGATGCGTGGACATTTATTTCTTCAGTCATTATCCGTTACCTTAAACGAGAGGTCTTATCTCTTTGTACATGACCTCGAAAAATGCGCGTTGGGGCGAACTCACCCAACTTGTGTCCAACCATATTTTCGGTGATATAGATGGGGACATGTCTTCTTCCATCATGCACTGCGATGGTATGACCCACCATCTGCGGGAAGATCGTACTGGCCCTACTCCAGGTGCGGATCACCTTGCGGTCACCGAGTTGGTTCATATCCTCAACCTTCTTTAAGAGCTTAGGGGAGATAAATGGCCCCTTCTTCAAAGATCTTGACATTTTTCTTCTCGCTTCTGCTAATGTTGCTACTGTTCTATTTAGCGCCTTCGTTTAGATCGATGACGGATGATGTATTTTTCCGTACCCTTATTCTTACGTGTCTTCTTACCCAATGTTGGTTTACCCCAAGGGCTTTTAGGCCCTGGCAACCCAATAGGTGACCGTCCTTCGCCCCCTCCATGGGGATGATCGCGAGGGGACATGGCAGAACCGCGAACCGTTGGTCGAATGCCAAGGTGGCGCTTGCGACCTGCCTTGCCTAACTTGATATTCCCATGATCCGGATTCCCTATTTCACCAATGGTGGCATAACAACTCAGTCGAATACGTCGAACTTCTCCAGAGGGCAATCGGACTGCAGCATAGGCACCTTCCTTCCCTAAAAGCTGTGCGGATGTACCTGCAGAACGAACCAATTGCCCGCCCTTGCCCTCTTTCAATTCAATATTGTGAATCGTAGTGCCCAATGGAATACTTGCCAAAGGTAATGCATTACCTGGGCGAATCTCTGCTTCCGGACTCGAGATGACTTGATCATCCACCTGCAGACCTAAGGGGGCCAGGATGTATGCTTTCTCACCGTCAGCATAATGCAGCAAGGCCAGACGTGCTGAACGGTTGGGGTCATACTCGATGGCTGCTACGCGGGCGGGAATTTCAAACTTATTACGCTTAAAATCAACCATCCGTAAGTAACGTCGATGACCACCGCCCCGATGGCGGACAGTAATCCGACCATGTACATTCCTTCCACCACGTTTGCGTTTTGGAATAAGCAAGGATCGCTCTGGTTCACTTTTGGTGATCTCCTCAAAGGTGGCCCCTGTCAT
>MGNI01000211.1:15627-17814 GCA_001795115.1 Chloroflexi bacterium RBG_16_48_8
AAGTGGGTTTATACTTTTTTACCGGCATTACTGTACCCCTTCAAAAACATCAATCGACTGCCCTAATTTGAGGGTAATAATCGCTTTTTTGAAGCTCGAGCGACGTATAAGGACGCGCCGGCTTCTTGCACGTCGGCTGCGTTTCGCAGGGACGTTGATGATGTTAATATTCTCAACATTCACGTTGAAGAGTGTCTCCACCGCTTCCTTTACCTGCATCTTTGTGGCTTTTTTATCTACCTCAAAGACGTATTGATTGAGCTTTCCTGACTGAAAATTGGATTTTTCAGTGATGATGGGGCGGCGTAACGTATCATAAACACTTGTCATTTTCCCTCACTCCTCACCGTCCCAAGTATGAATCGATCACATCCACTGCCCCAAGGGGGAGGATGAGGCGATCATAACTCAAGAGATCGCGGACATTCAAATAAAGCGCGTTCACGGTTTTTGCATTAGGCAGGTTTCGAATAGATTTTTCGACATGCTCATCTGGCACAGCCAGGATAATTAAGGCACTGCTGTCTCCCACCAGGTTCTGCAGAGTTCTCGCCATCTCTTTGGTTTTGGTTTCTTTCATGATCAATTCATCCAGGACCAAGATCTCAGATTGGGAAGCCTTTGCAGAAAGGGCGGAGCGAAGAGCAGCTCGCCGCATCTTTTTAGGCATCTGTAAACTGAAATCCCTAGGTTTAGGTGTGTGTACCTTACCACCGCCAACCCAGATGGGCGATCGTCGTGAACCATGCCTCGCACGACCGGTACCCTTCTGCCGCCATGGCTTTCGCCCGCCGCCAGCAACCTCACTTCGCCCTTTTGTGCTTCGTGTCCCTAAACGTGCATTCGCAAGTTGCCGGATAAAAGCCTGATGCATGAGATCTGGTTTAATCGGTGCTTCGAAGATCTCAGAAGGTAGATCGGTTGTGTTGACTTTCTTTCCGTGCTGATTAAGTACATCCACTTTCATCGTCCATCCACTTTCCGGGCTATTGCTTCCGCGCCTCTTTTACCATGACAAGCCCACCACGAGGACCTGGAACGCTGCCCCGAATCCCAAGGAGGTTACGCTCTGCATCAATCAATGCAACAACCAGGTTCTGTGAAGTCACACGAGCAAAGCCCATATGACCGGGACCTCGACTACCTTTTAATACTCGACCAGGTGTTGTGGTGGAACCGTGAGACCCCGGTGCACGCAACCGATCTGACTGACCATGTGTCTTGGGGCCGCCTCTGAAGCCATGTCGCTTCACCCCTCCTGCAAACCCTTTACCTTTAGTTGTGCCGATAATGTCCACATGATCCCCGACCACAAATAGTTCCACAGTCAGTCTATCGCCTTCAGATACTTCATCTAAGGTTTCCGTTTGAAATTCCCTGAGATAGCGGAGAGGGGGAAGGTCAAACCTTTTAAGATGACCTAGTTGTCCACCTGTTAGGCGACGGGGTTTGATTTCTTCAAAACCCAGTTGCACTGCGGCGTATCCGTCGGTTTCTGTCTTACGGATCTGGGTAACATAGCATGGCCCAGCTTCGATGAGTGTGATGGGTACAACAGCACCCGTCTCGTCGAAAATCTGGGTCATTCCGACTTTTTTACCTAATAGCCCTTTCATTCCAATACTCCATTATTTTTAAGACTTGTCGGGACTGTCAACCCGGGCTCGGCCGCATCATCCCCGTACGCATGGCAGTCAGCTTGACCTTAGCGGAGAAAGGATTGTCTGTCCGTTTAAAGGTTGGCTCTTACCATACCTCACTCTTAAATCGTTCAGATTATACCCTGAACTTCGCATTTAGCTCTAAATCTTAATCTCAATATCAACACCCGCTGGAAGGTTCAAGCGCATGAGTGTATCAATCGTTTTTGTGTCCGGTTCCAACACATCAATCAAACGCTTATGAGTCCGAATTTCAAGATGCTCATGCGAATCCTTATCGATAAAAGTCGAGCGGCGAACTGTAAAACGCTCGATCTTAGTCGGGAGAGGAACAGGTCCAACAACTTTTGCACCTGTCCGCTCGGCTGTCTCAACGATTCGCTGAGCTGATTGATCAAGCACTCGATGATCATAGGCCTTCAATCGGATTCTGATTTTTTGTTTGGCCATAGTTGTCACCTACTCAATGATATCCGTAATCACGCCTGCACCGACCGTCAGTCCGCCTTCTCGGATCGCAAAGTTC
>MGNI01000212.1:0-2316 GCA_001795115.1 Chloroflexi bacterium RBG_16_48_8
AATTGGCAAATATCCATGGGTGCTTTCTCAGCACAGGACTTTCCCGCTCCTGTTTGAGGATAATCGATTTCATTTGTAGCTCAATTTCATGTCATCCGAGGTTCACGAAGAAGAGAACGAAATTCAGCCCTCACTCGGAATCATCTTTCGAAGACCTTCCTCATCGATGATGGGGATCCCGAGCGATTTTGCTTTCTCCAGTTTCGAACCCGGCGATTCGCCTGCCAGAACATAGCTTGTTCTACTACTTACACTACCCGTGATTTTCCCCCCATAGCGTTCGATGATCGATTTTACCTCGTCTCGCGTCAGTGTGGGCAGCGTTCCAGTCAGGACAAAGGTAAGCCCACTGAGTGTCAATTCACCCTGCGAGGGACTTGGCTCTCTCTGTTTAATCCATTTTCCAACCTTGTTTAATTTCTCCAAAATGACCTGGTTGCTCGGTTGGGCGAACCAGTCGACAATCGCCGCAGCAATATTCGGCCCAATGCCTTCAATCGCCTCTAAATCCTCCTCACTGGCTTGAGATAGGCGATTCAACTCACCAAAATGCTCTGCCAGGCTGGAAGCCATAACCTCTCCAACTCCCCGAATTCCTAAAGCTCCTATCAAACGTCCCAAATCTTGCTGGCGCGATGAATCAATAGCTTCTAAAAGGTTATCAGCTTTCTTCTCCGCAAACCCCTCCAGCGACAGGAGGTCATCCTTTGAAAGGGTATACAGATCTGCAACATCCTGTATCAAATTCGCTTCGACAAGCTGTTCTGCAACCTTTATCCCCAGACCTTCGATATCCATCGATCCACGTGATGCAAAGTGCTCCACATTTCTTACGAGCTGTGTTGGGCAGGCTGCATTGATACAATAGATCGCTACCTCACCAGGCACCCGCTCCAATCGCTCTGCACAGGATGGGCATCTCTCCGGTATTTCAAAGGATTTCTCCTCTCCCGTGCGTGCATCCTGGACAGGTCCCATCACATAGGGAATCACATCCCCAGCCCGTTTCAGTTGCACACGATCGCCGATGCGGATGTCTTTCTCGGTGATAAAATCAAAATTATGCAGAGTGGCTTTCCGAACTGTCACTCCCCCTACCTCGACCGGTTCAAGGATTGCGTAGGGTGTGACCACACCTGTCCGACCAATGTTTATGCCAATATCGAGCAAGACTGTTGTTACAATTTGAGCAGGGAATTTGAAGGCAATGGCACCACGAGGGTCTTTCCCCACAAAACCTAATGACTCTGCTATCTCGAGATCATTGATCTTAATAACCACACCATCGGCTTCGTAGGGCAGGGAATCCCTTCGTACAATCCATTTTTCTCCTCCGGATATGGCCTGCTCAATATTTTCTACACAAGCAATTCCACGATCCACAGGAAATCCCACATCTCGCAGATATTGAATCGTCTCCCATTGTGTTCCAGGGAGCTCCCCATCTGAAGAGACGATAGCGTAACATAAAAGGGAAATCGGAACGGAAGCTGTTATCGAAGAATCGAGCTGGCGAAGCGTTCCTGAAGCGGTGTTGCGTGGATTGACATAGGTTTTCTCACCAGCTTCTTCAAGGCGACGGTTCAGCTCTTTAAAATCTGCCAGTTTAATGAAAGCCTCACCGCGGACAACCAGGATATTGGGAACCGAGATCCCCGATTTTGTTTGGATAGGAATTCGAAGTGGAAGACTGCGGACAGTCCTCAAGTTGGCTGTGATGTCTTCGCCGGATTCCCCATCTCCCCGCGTTGCCCCCATGGTGAAAACTCCCTCCTTATAATGCAGGACGACCGTAAGACCATCCAGCTTGGGTTCGACTACGAAATCAACATTCGCAACTCGAGGATCGAACCTTACAATCCGCTCATACCAAGCTCGGACTTCTCCTCCATTGAAGGCGTTTGCCAGGCTAAGGATAGGAGATGGATGCTCAACGCGTACGAATCTTTCGGATGGTTTTGCACCAACCCTTTGAGTAGGTGAATCCGAAGTGATGAGTTCTGGATGCTTTGATTCAAGTTCCTGCAGCTCCCGTAACATCAGATCATATTCATAATCGCTTATCATAGGTGATTGTAAGACGTGATAGCGATAGTTATGAAAATGAAGCTCTTGGCGAAGTCGCTCCATCCTTTCTTGGAGTTCCTGATCCCTCCCTTCACTCATGCTTCCATTCCTCCTTTGTTGGACTGATCACTCATTACAAGATGAAACCGGACCAAGCCATCCCCAGACCAAAGCCTAATCCTGCTCCTGCCCAAACATCCAAGGGATAATGTACACCAAGTCGAACTCTTCCGAAGCTCACAACTACTG
>MGNI01000212.1:2329-3962 GCA_001795115.1 Chloroflexi bacterium RBG_16_48_8
CAGCATGCTCCAAGCCGGAGCTGGATGGATCCCGAAGAGAATCGCAGCAAAGAGAAACCAAACACGGGTAGCATCACCGCTCGGAAAGCCGGGATCCTTCGGGGTCGGCTTTTGACGAACCCTAACCTCTTCAAGCTCCAGAAAAGGTCTTGGGCGTTTGACGACTAGTTTAATCCCTCTTTCCATCGCTGCAGTAAAGATTGCCGCGACAGCTAAATACCCACTCATTTGAAGTTGCCAAAGAGAGACGATTGCCAGGATGATCAGGAGGATCCAATTTGCCCCTAAGGGTTGTGTGAAAATCACGAACCGATCCACACTATCCCAAACTTGCATCCTGTTTATTTTACGAAAACACGCCAGGTCTCTTGACCAACCCCAATCAAATCTCCAGCTAAGTCCTGTAAGCACCCCCAGCCCTGCCACAGCCAACCCCCAAATTGGACTCATTGCTCCACTGAGGGGATCACCTCAGGCCAAACTGGATAGAACATTAACCAATTCCCAGGCCATTTTCGGATGTAAATCTCGAAGGTCTCGAGCACCCGTTGAGCAATTTCATAGGCATCTCGTTTTTCATCGCCAGTATTTGGCGGCTCGAATATAGCAGCCCCCATGCCATGATAGATGCCCTTTTCATCCAGGTAAGGTACACCTGCAACAACACGCGAGTTGGTTTTCACAGCCAGCCGAGCATGGCCTACGGGCAAGACCACTTCGCGACCAAAGAATTTCAAAGCCTCCCCCCCAAGTCCAGGTCGGTCGACTGCTGTCATGACCACTTCATTTCGTTGTAAGGTTCGAAGACCCTCTCGAAGTGTTTGGACGGAGAGTGGGGTGATGTTAAACCCGAATCGCCGCCTGAGGGTATTTTGTGCAAAGTAGCTTCCTTTCGGGTCCGGATAGGATATGGCCTGGATAGGATACCCAAGAACACCCAGATAGAGCATAAAAATATCAAATCCTAGCAAATGTGGGCCAATGATGATGAGACCTCGATCCTCCTCCACCCAACTCTCAATTTTAGATTTAAGGGGCTCATCGATAACACATGCCTTCCTTACTGCTTTCTCCCCACCGGCAATAGCTTTAAAGAAATCAACAAAGCCACGCGCATTCATTTTCATGACTTCATATACAACCTGATCCAAGCCAGGATCGTCATAGGGTAAATCACGTACGATTGCCTGATTGGCTCGGATGGCTTGATTCATAGGTGCATTGGGATTTCGAGACACCCAGCGGGCCAACAGCTTTCCAACCGCATAAGCAAAACGATAAGGAATCAGTCGGACAATCGACAGACCCAATGCAGGTCCCCAACGGCTCATTGCTATCGATCGAATCCACATAGTCAACCCAAATCACTATTCTTCATTATTTCGAAGGCTTCTCTTAATCGCTCCAAAGATCACAGGTAAGCCCCTGACCACGCATAGCGATAATGCAATCCAGGAGGTTGCCTTGAAAACCATTAAGAGTATTGAAGATCCTTCATAGGAAGCTGTTCCCTCGGGATAGCCTGATAATGCGAGCCCCAGCGTGAGACCGCAAAATGAGACCATCTTCGACAACCCATAACCCAATCTCAGCTCCCGCGAACGTACAATGAATCTTCCCAATACCGTCTCAT
>MGNI01000212.1:4017-6630 GCA_001795115.1 Chloroflexi bacterium RBG_16_48_8
TGATAACGGTAAGAGGAATGGCCACCGGAATGAGTCTCAAATCTGCAAAACTCACCCAAAGCACAAGTTCGTAAACCCGATCTGCAGCAATATCCAAAACGCTCCCAGATAAACTGACATTACCTGTTCGCCGGGCGATCATTCCATCGAGAGAATCAAACATGAGTGCGATGAAAAGCAATGGAACGGAAATCAGGTGAATGGTTGGGTTCCCAAAATAAAGCATCAACATAAAAATAAGCAGAAGGGGAAAACGACTGATGGTTATGATATTTGCCAAGGGATTCTCCTTATTGCATATCCGAATTCTATCAGCCGATGTCCAATGGTCAAGGCATAATCTCCTTCGAAAAATAAAGCTCTGAGTTAGAATTGCGTCAGTGAATGATCGGTTATTTGACAGGAACGCAGATCAAATCTCTTGTACCTTACTTAAAAACAGATCAAGGAGACTCGTCCTATTCTATCTTTGATTTTTAATGCTCTTCTACAGTTGTATCTAATGAGGGCTTTTGCTACACTCAGGCATGAAAATCCTATCATCAGAGAGTAAAGCTAATGAAAGCTGGAAGTACAATCGCCTATATTGCTGCAGCCATTCTCATTTTCTTCGGGGTCTTATTCGTCTGGGGAGCTTTTGACCCAGAGCGCGGATCTGTGGGATGGATCCTCGTTGGAGCCTTAAGTATCGCTGCAGGTCTGGTTTTAATCTGGGTAGCCAGACGAAAAGATACCAAGCAGACGGTTGAAGTGATTCAGAAAATTGATCTTTCGGGGGAAGTGGACCTCGCAAAACTTACTTGCGATAATTGCGGCGGTCAACTGACGAGTGATAATGTCAAAATGCTCGCTGGCGCTCCGCTGGTCCATTGCCCCTTCTGTGGAACCGAGTACCAATTGACCGAAGAACCCAAATGGTAAAAATTTGATCCCTTTACCAATCAAATAATAGGATTGTGATCACACCAATTGGGCTCAAGGCATCTTGTCAGCTTTAAAAGTTCATGGAGACTGTTATGAGACGCATCCTTCCTATGCTATTGATACCATTTTGGCTGGCTTTGGTATTTCCTACCCAAACCGCCCTTGCACAGACTTACTATTTCTCTGTCGACCGTGAGACGGTCGATGTCTATTGGGAAGCAAATGGCACTATGCGTATTGAATACGAATATGTTTTGACCAATAGTACAAGTGCAGACCCGATGGATTTTATCGATATCGGAGTGCCTACCAGCAACTATGACATCTCCTCCGTGCGGGCTTCTATCGACGGCAAACCGATTACGGACATCGAGCCCTCTCCCTATGTCACGGGGGTTGCTCTGGGTTTAGGCTCAAATGCGATACGTCCGGGGGCGACAGGCGTTATGCTCGTGTCGATCGGGGAAGTCCGAGATGTCCTCTACTTTGGTGATGAGGAAGGTTATGCCAGTGGATTATTTTCACCCAACTGGTTTGGTGAAGAGTACGTTTTTGGTACAACCAACCTCACCGTTCGGTTCCACCTGCCTCCAGGGGTTCAAACTGAGGAACCCAGGTGGCATGAGTCCCCTTCTGGTTGGCCAAGCGATGCTCCAGCTACTGGATTAGACCAAGAGGGGCGTGTTCTCTATGAATGGACCAATCCCGATGCAAATGCCTATTCGGCCTATGTCTTTGGAGCCTCATTCCCCAGTCAATATGTCCCAAAAGAGATCCTTAAAGAACCAGATGTTGAACCTACATTGAGTATTGATGAGGATGCTATCTTTTCTTTTTGCTGTATTGGAGGGGTTTTCGGCTTCATTATCCTCATCATTGCTGCTTCGGTCTGGTCACAAAATCGGCGCAAGCTGGATTATCTTCCCCCCAAGATTGCCATCGAAGGTCATGGGATCAAGCGTGGACTGACAGCGGCGGAAGCAGCTATTCTCCTGGAGACAGCATTGGATCGCGTCCTGACCATGGTCCTTTTTGGTGTGATTAAAAAAGGTGCGGCCCGTGTTACGAAAGAAGACCCATTGGAAGTTGAAGGGACAGCCCCTCGTCCGGAAGGATTACATACCTACGAAATTGAATTTCTGGATGCCATGGCGATAAAAAACAAGGACGAGCAACAGCGGGCACTACAAAAATTGACTGTAAACCTTGTGCAATCCGTTCAGAAGAAAATGAAGGGTTTTAGTCTAAAAGAGACCAAGGATTATTACCAATCCATCGTTAAACAGGCATGGACTCAAGTTGAAACCGCAGAGACACCCGAAGTTAAATCGGAAAAGTATGCTGACAACTTAGAGTGGTCCATGCTGGATCGGGATTTCGAAAATCGTACACAACGCACGTTCAGCACTGGCCCTGTAGTCATGCCTCCTTGGTGGATGTTGTATCGGCCTTCAAGTGCTCCATCCGTCGCAACTGGAAGGGTAAGCTCCACACCCACCAGCGTGACGGTCACACATTCGAAAGGAGGCGGGGTCTCCTTACCTACTTTGCCAGGTGCAGATTTCGCTGCCTCCGTTGTGACCGGAGTTCAAAAAACTGCGGGTAACTTGGTATCGAACCTCACCAGTTTCACCGGCGGAGTCGCCAAGACGACCAATCCGCCCCCACCGCCCTCTAAAGCTTCCACAG
>MGNI01000212.1:6642-8300 GCA_001795115.1 Chloroflexi bacterium RBG_16_48_8
GAGGGCGGAGTTGCGCCTGTGCTTGTGCTTGTGCAGGATGCGCTTGCGCCTGCGCCGGTGGCGGTAGATGAAATCGAGAATTCCCCTGCCCAAACGGAATTTAGTATCCGGAAAGCCAGATCCGGGCCTTTTTAGTTATATCCGGCGAGAAAATGGAGACCGCTCACACTTGCACCTCAAAGTGGAGGACAACGGAAATGGCCTGCTCCTCATCAACGCCAGCCGGGCGGTGCACCTCAATCCTACCGCGGCTTTAATGGTCTGGATGCTGTTAGAAGAACGAACAGAGGCGGAGATATTATCCACTTTGAAGAAGCAATTCAAAGTGCAATCCAAAAGGGCAAGGCAAGATTTAGCGGAGACTCGGTTCCAACTGGAAGAACTCATCAAGCCGGATGGCGCCTGCCCCATCCACGAATTGGAATTGGAGATTCTCCCACCCCTTAGCCAAACGCCATTCGCACCCTACCGGATGGATCTTGCCATCACATACCGATGCAACAACGAGTGCTCCCATTGCTACAATGCTCGCTCACGATCCTACCCCGAGCTTGAGACCCAGGATTGGAAACATATTCTCGAAATGTTATGGGAAATCGGCATTCCTCACATCTGTTTCACCGGAGGCGAAGCGACTCTGCGCCAGGATCTGCCCGAACTGGTTGCGTATGCAGGACATTTGGGGCAGATTACAGGTTTACTGACAAACGGTCGACGCCTCTCCGATCCGGATTATCTCCAGTCCCTTCTCGATGCGGGGTTGGATCATGTACAGATTACCCTGGAATCACATGATCCAGAAATCCACGACACCATGGTCCAATCTCGTAGTGCCTGGCGCCAAACTGTGGAGGGTATTAAGAATTCTCTTCAAAGCCGCCTTTACGTTATGACCAACACAACGCTCCTTGAGCCTAACGCTTATCTATTTGAGAGGACTATAGATTTCCTGGCAGAATTGGGTGTTCCTACCATTGGTTGTAATGCACTCATCTATGCTGGTGCTGGAAAAAGCGTTGGAACAGGACTTCCAGAGAAAGATCTTGAGTCTCTTCTGCAAAAAGTACGCGAAAAAACAGATCAAACAAACCAACACCTGATCTGGTACACCCCCACACAATATTGCCATTTTGACCCTGTCCAGTTTGAACTCGGTGTGAAAGCATGTACAGCGGCCATGTATAACATGTGCATCGAACCTAATGGGGATGTGATCCCCTGCCAATCCTTCTATCGCTCCATTGGCAATATCCTAAAAGATCCATGGGACACCATTTGGAATCACGAACTCTCTCTATGGTTACGAGAAAGAAAGTATGTCCCTGAGGTCTGTCAGAAATGTTCGGTTCTAAGAGAATGTGGCGGGGGATGCCCACTCACTCTTTTAGAACAAGCACCCATCGCCGATTTCAATACAAACGCCCTGCTGACTTGAATGGGCTATCCATCCTTCAAGGAAGTGTTAGATGACATCGTTTCTCTCTCGCTTTTTTTCAAAAGAAGTCGAACCGCTCAAGCCAGGCATTTATCACTACCTGGCATCGCAGGACTCACCTATTCCCTATCGTCTCCACTTAAGAATTGAAGAGGATGAAACCAGTATTCTTATTGTGAATGCTTCAACTGTTCTCCATCTCAATCCAACCGCCACTGCCCAC
>MGNI01000213.1:0-4002 GCA_001795115.1 Chloroflexi bacterium RBG_16_48_8
GTGAAGAGGTATTGAGACACTAATTCCTCCGTAACATCCTCAGGAGGGATACCATCTGCCATAATTTGTCTGAAAGCACAAACAATCTCGTCCCGCCCGCCGTAATTCCAGGCTACATTAAGGATCAGTCGATTGTTATCCCGGGTTAATTCAATAGCTTGAAGGACTTTCTCTTGAAGTTCGGGTTTCAATTTTTCCAGATGTCCCAAATGTCTTAATTGGACACCATTTTTATGCAGCTCCTTCAACTCCCGGTCGATGACTTCTTCGAGGATATTCATTAACCCCCGTACTTCCTCCAACGGGCGTCCCCAGTTCTCTGTTGAGAAGGCGAATATAGTCAGATACTTTACCCCAAACTCTACGCTTGCCTCAATGACACGCCGCAGATTTTCAACACCTGCCCGATGACCCGCAAGCCGTGGTAAACCCCGCTTACGCGCCCATCGTCCATTACCATCCATGATAATGGCAACATGTGTTGGTATGACTTCAGGTAAGTTCGCTTCTTTTTTATTCACCGGATTATTCAATTCTTGGATCAGACTTCAAGGATTTCGGCCTCTTTACGTTTGCAGATTTCATTGATCTGCTCGATGTAATGGTCCGTAAGCTCCTGAAGTTCTACTTCCCCCCGCTTAAGATCATCTTCAGAGATGATCTTTTCGCGCTCGAATTCCCGAAGATCATTCTGAACATCACGCCGCACATTTCGATTGGCAACCCTGGCCTCTTCCGCACGGTTACGAACCACACGTACCAGTTCATGACGTCGTTCTTCGGTAAGCGTGGGAATGTTAAGGCGGATGAGTTTACCATCATTGCTGGGGGTTAAACCCAAATCCGAGGCTAAAATCGCTCGTTCAATCTCACGCATTGTAGCAGGGTCAAATGGGCGAATCGCGAGTAGGCGTGGCTCTGGTACAGAGATGGTTGCCAATTGAATTAATGGCGTTGGAGCGCCATAGTAATTCACACTAAGCTTTTCAACCAAAGCTGGTGACGCTCGGCCTGTTCGGATCGCGGCCAGATCCTCCTCAAATGAACGGACAGATCCTTTCATCCGCGACTCGGCCTCACTTAAGGCTTCTTTGATCATGAATGCTCTCCTGAGTCACGATCTGGTTGTCGGGAATTATTATAAAGGATAATTCAAAATGAGGTTTTATGCGATGCCCAAGTTAATATCGATAATCACTAGGTTTGTTTCAACTTGATATAATCGTTCCAATCGATTCGCCGGTAACGGCCAGAACCAAATTCTCTGGTTGCCCCATGTTCAAAACAAGAATGGGCAATTCATTATCCATGCAGAGAGAAATTGCGGTGCTATCCATCACCTGAAGCCTTCGATTGAGAGCATCAATATAGGTCAAATGGTCAAACTTCTCCGCATTTTCATCCTGTTCAGGATCGCGATCATAGACACCGTCCACTTTCGTAGCTTTGATCAAGACATCTGCTTCGATCTCCATAGCCCGAAGCGCTGCCGCAGTATCGGTAGAGAAGTACGGATTACCGGTACCTCCACCCAAAATCACTACCCGATCCTTCTCAAGATGACGGATGGCCCTTCGACGGATGTAAGGTTCCGCAACTGCTCTCATTTCCATTGCGGACATGACGCGGGTAACAATACCCATTCGCTCATGAGCATCCATTAATGCCAAAGAGTTCATTACCGTACCCAACATTCCCATATAATCTGCAGTGGCACGATCCATTCCGCGTTCGATCCCATCTTGGCCACGCCATAGATTTCCAGCTCCGATCACAATCGCGACCTCAATGCCCAAATCACGCAGTTTTTGGACGTTTTTTGCAACTTCCTCTGCCCTCCGGGGATCGATACCAAAGCCTCCGGGGCCAGCCAATGCCTCTCCCCCCAATTTCAGCAGGATGCGGCGATAAACTGGTTCTTTCATAAGCCTCTCAATCCATTCTTGTGATTTAATTGGTTTTTGAAAAAATCAGGCCAACTGTTGGTTGGCCCGATGTTTCCTACTCTTCTTCGCCCATTTCCCATCGGACAAAGCGTCGAATAGCCATGTTCTCTCCGATCTTCGCGATGGCTTGCTGCAATAATTCTTCCACCTTCATCGAATCATCGCGAACGTAGTCCTGTAGAAGCAGGCAGTTTTCCTCGTAGAATTTATTGATCCGACCTTCAACGATTCGATCGACAATTTGTTCCGGCTTTCCTTCTTGGAGAGCTTCATCTCGGAATTTTTCTTTCTCAGTCTGAATGACTTCCGCAGGAATATCCTCAACGCCAACATACTTGGGAGCATTGGCGGCAATTTGCAATGCAATTTCATGAGCAAAGTCACGGAATTCAACCGTTCTTGCAACGAAATCCGTTTCACAATTGACTTCCACCATCACACCGACACGACCATCACCATGATTATAAAGCTCAAGCACACCATTCTGGGTTTCACGATCTGCACGTTTTTGTGCTTCCGCAAATCCCTTCTCCCGCAAAATTTTAACCGCTCTTTCAAAATCACCACCGGTCGCTTCCAAGGCTTCTTTACAATCAAGAATCCCCGCACCTGTTTCATCTCGTAGTTCTTTGATCTGGGTTGTTCCAATGCTCATTCTTCGTCCTCTTCTTCCAGTTCAACTTCATCTTCAAAGTCGATATTATCCTCATCAGCCCCTAGATCCTCATCCAAATTAAAACCCTTCATCTCAGGATCCAAGGCGCCCTCTTCCGGCTCCTCTTCCTCCTTGAACTCATCAAATTTCCCCAGGGTCTTTTCTGGATGATCAGGTTCATCATCGTCCACGGCTTCATCTTCGTATCCGATGCGATGTTTCTCGTCATAATCACCGGATTGCAATTTTGCCAATGTGGCCTCACCTAATAAGTCTTCATCGCTCATCTCGTATTGCTCGAGTTCAGGCAAAACACCTTCCGCGACTTCCAACTCTTCTTCAACATCTTTGCGCAGCGCTTTCCCTTCCAATACCGAGTCGGCGATTTTGGCGGTAAGTAGTTTGATTGCACGAATGGCATCATCATTGGATGGTATCACGTAATCCACACCGCCTGGATCACAGTTCGTATCAACCAGCGCGATGATGGGGATATCGAGTAGGTTGGCTTCGTGAATAGCTGTTTCCTCACGACGAACATCCACAATAAAAACCAAGTTGGGCAAGCCTTTCATATTACGAATGCCGCCCAAGCGTTCCTCCAATCGATCAATCTTTCGACTTATGATGAGCGCTTCTTTTTTGGTTAGAAGATCGAATTCCCCTTCGTCTCTCCGCTTTTCCAGGTTCTCAAGTTCTATGATGCGACTGCGGATGGTCCGCCAATTCGTGAGTGTTCCACCCAGCCAACGAGAGTTGACATAAGGCATTCCACAGCGAACAGCTTCAAGCTCAACGGTTTCTTGTGCTTGCCTTTTTGTGCCTACAAAGAGGATGGTTCCACCTTGAGCAACAGTATCTGTGATCAAAGCGGATGCCTGTTGGAAAGCCTCAAGTGTTTGTTGAAGATCAATGATGTGGATGCCGTTCCTCTCTGTGAAGATATACGGCTTCATTAGGGGATTCCACTTGCGGGTTCGGTGTCCAAAATGGACGCCTGTTTCTAAAAGAGACTTCATATTAATATCGGCCATACTACCCTCCTATGCGTTAAGCCTCCGCCTCGTTCTACCCTGGCTGGAGCCGACTGGCCAATCGGCACGCCCTGCCAAGTCCAGAGACGTGTGTGATATGCCCCGTATTGGGCAGAAGTTCTCCCGCCAGTTATCTGACGGGAGTGAGGTGGAGTATACCATGCAGGCATAGAACCGTAAAGAGTCCTTCAAAACCCTACAAAAGAATTCTGACTTATGAGGCTTTGGCTCAATGCTTTCTCTTGTCCCTTTCTGCCCCCTCCCATGACTTTTCTAATCTGGGAGAGGATAAATCCAATATAGCCCCATTCGTATCCTAAAAGATTTCCAGGATCCAACCTTGATCATAAAAGGATCGTTTTAGGAG
>MGNI01000213.1:4050-6207 GCA_001795115.1 Chloroflexi bacterium RBG_16_48_8
CATTTTCAGAGACGATGAGGAGGTTTCGCGTGAATACGTTTTAAGAATCGATCCACATCGATAATCACTCTTTGATGAACCGCTTCCCCCACGAGTTCAATGGAATCCCAAATCATGATCTCGAAGTCGATGATATTTATCTCGATGGACACGACCTTCGCCTGGAGCCGAACCACATCTCCAACAGGCGTGGGAGCAAGATGATGGATGTTGAGTTTCGAGCCAACAGTTGTTCGACCAGCATCAAGCAGGGGATCTACCATCTCTCGACATATCTGTTCCACCATGACTGCAATGGCCGGAGTTCCAAGAACTTCAAGAGTTCCACTTCCAAGCGTTTTTGCACTTCGTTCCAGGTTGACCTCGTGGACAGCTTCCCTCACAAGACCCACCCTCAATTCTTCTATATTCATAGCCAAAATTCTCTGATTCCTAAGTGAGGTTTATCTTTGGTCCAGAGGCAATAGCGACAGCGACCGCATGAAAATGGGTATGGCTGATACTGATGGACCAACTCTCGATACCTAATTCATCCGCCTTCAACCTTGCTTCATCATGTAAATGCAGTTCGGGTTTTCCATCATCGTTTAACCGCACTTCAATATTCTTCCAGCTCACTTTCCCTATACCCGTTCCCAGTGCCTTTGCTACTGCTTCTTTAACCGCAAACCGGGCTGCAAGAGCAGGCGTTCTACCACTGGCATCGATCAATTCCCGAGGAGTGAAAAAACGGTCAAAAAAACGTTGTCCATGACGAAGAATAGCTTGGTCAATCCGATCTACCTCAATGATGTCAATGCCAGTAAACAACATCCTCATCCCTCGCCAATCTTAGGTCCTGCGACAGCGATCGCCAAATGATCAGGATGCAGGAATTTTTGCGCGATCGCCAGGATTTGATCGCGTTTAATCTCAGCAATCATCTTGGGATAGCGTTGGTAGTAATCCAGGCCGAGGCTGTAACGCTCAAGATGCACAAGGGATCCTGCAACCCCTTCATTCGTTTCGAGTTGTAAGGGAAGTCTCCCAATGAAATTAGCTTGATTGTCGGTCAATTCCTCCCCACGAACCCGCTTTGTAACGAATTTCCTGATTTCATCTCGGATCAGATCCACCGCTTTATCAACATTCACCGGATTCACGCCAGCGATCACCTGCCATGCGCCCGGACCCGGACCACCGGACAAGGAACTATAAGCATAGTATGCCAGACCCGCTGCTTCCCGAATCCGCTCCCCGATTCTGCCGAAAAGTCCGAAGCGACCCAGGATGCTGTTTCCAAGAGCAGCTGCAAGATAATCTGGATCGTAGCGACTTGGACCCGGCGCTCCTACGACCAAATCACTTTGAACTTTCCCATCCAGTGAAATATCCTTGCGGACCAAACCTCCAGGTCGGTCGATAGGGGGGATCTGCGGTAGATCTTCTCGATCTGGATTCTCCCAATTCGCAAATTCGTTCTCAACCGCTTGAATGGCCTGGGGAGCATGTACAGCACCCACGATGGTTATCACCATTCCTTGAGGGCCAATGCGCTTTCGATGATATTCCCTTAAATCACCAATCGTTATCCTATGGATGGAATCGGAATAACCATCCGTAGGAATTCGATAAGGATGATGAGGATATGCCAGCTCACTGAACGCCAGTTCAGCTCTCGCACCTGTATCTTGTTCCCTGATGGCTAAGGATGTTAGTTTCTCAGCCCTCAAGCGATTGATTTGATCCTCCGGAAATGCAGGAGAACGCAGGACTTCGGATAAGAGCTCAAGCAGCAAGCCCAAATCTTCTGCCAACCCTTTGCCGAAAATGGATAAGGTATGTTTACCTGTACCTAAGGCCAAAGTGGCGCCGACCGATTCAATTGTTTCATAGATTTCCTGGAAATTGCGCTTCAGAGTACCTCGCATCAAGGCAGAGATGGCCAAATCAGCCAGACCAGCCTCTTCATCAAGCTCACCCAGAGCACCTCCGGGAAGATAGCTAGAAAAAACGACCGAAGGGCTGGCAAAGTTTTCACGGACCAACACGATAACACCGTTGGGTAATTGGTGACGTTGGATGGTCTCTGGACCCGGCAATGTTTGGATATCCAATCGGGGTAATGAAATCGTCGCCTTAGGCATTGAGCCCTCCACTTGGGGGACGATAGACACC
>MGNI01000213.1:6274-8377 GCA_001795115.1 Chloroflexi bacterium RBG_16_48_8
TAACTCTCAAACCAGGCATAATCAGCAAACATCTCGGAATATCCGAGCCAAAAGGCTTGATTGGTTGTACTTTCACTTCCATAGGCGAACATGGCTTTCGCTTGTTTTACGGCCTTGAGCAACTCGTCCGGCTGAATCCGCTCTTCCAACAATTGGTTTACCTCCTGATCAAATGCTTTAAGAGCATCTTCTGGACCCCGATCAGGACGGATAATAACAGTGATGGTGTAGATGAAGGGATCAACCGTCGCTGATAAATTCCCATAGACCGCGGCTGCCAATTCCCCCTCAACAAGGGCTTGATAAAGACGAGAGGTTTTATTAGAGATTGTAGTCCCAAAGAGATTGAGGCTGGAGGGGCCTGAAAGGATGCTATCCAGAACAACCAAGGGAATGAAATCCGGATGATTACCCGGAGGGGCAAGGTAAGCAACCTGCAGGTAAGGCGTCTCATCAGGACCCTCGACTGTTATGCGTCGTTCCCCGCTTTGAGGGGGTTCTTGACGTGCAACGAAGTCAGGCTTCGGCTGTTTGGGGATCTTCCCAAATATGTCCCGGATCTTCTTCAGCATGGAAGTGGTTTTAAAATCCCCTGCTATAGCCAATACTGCGTTACTGGGAGCATAATACTGGCGATAATGTCCGTAGAGATCCTCGCGTGTCATCCGTTCCAAATCCGCCATATCACCAATGACTTCATGATGATAGGAGTGAACCCGAAATGCAGCAGATTGGACCTCCTCAGCCAATCGGAAGGGAGGCGAATTCTCATGTCCCTGACGTTCCGAGATGATCACCGTCCGTTCCGATTCAACTTCTGCTGCATCAAAGAAGCTATTCTGCATACGGTCAGCTTCTAGTTCAAGCGCCAGGTCGATTCGATCTGCGGGCATCGTTTCGAAATAGGCTGTCCAATCCAAATAGGTTAAAGCATTCCACACCCCACCATCTCGCGAGATTGCGCGATCCAAAATAGTTCCTGGGAAGGTGGGCGTTCCCTTGAATTGCATATGTTCAACCCAATGTGAAATCCCAGTCACTCCTGCCCGCTCGTTTCGAGAACCGACTCGATACCACACCCAACTGCTGATAAGAGGTGCGATACGAAGCTGTTTCAGTCGCACTTCTAACCCATTCCGGAGCCGCGTTTTTACGACTCCATTTTCTTTGTTTGATTTACTCATGTTACGTCAGCCTCTTCGACGGTTTTTAAATCCACTAAACCGACCTTCGCAACAGGACGTCCATCGCCACTGTATCCTCGTCCAACGCCCCGGTATTTGTAACCCATTTCGATCATTGCCTGCGGCTCATAAATATTCCGACCATCAACCATGATGGGTTGCCGCATGACATCGTGGATTCGCCTCAGATCTAATTGTTTAAACTCATTCCACTCTGTGCAGACAATCAAGGCATCACAACCTTCTGCAAGGGCATAAGGATTTTCCGCCATCTCGATCGAAGGCATCATCTCTGAGGCGCGCTTCATACCAACAGGGTCATAAGCACATACATGAGCCCCAGCATGGATCAAGAGCTGTGCTACCTCCAACCCTGGCGATTCCCTCAGATCATCCGTATTGGGTTTGAAGGTCAACCCCAACAATCCGATAACTTTTCCTTCGAGATCTCCAAGCAGATCCGCCACCTTCTCAATAAGTTGTCGCCTGCGATCAGCATTGATATCCAACACCGCTTGAAGTAACTGAGGATGCCGTCCTTTCTCCGCTGCCATAAAAGCCAATGCCTTTACATCTTTTGGAAAACAAGAACCCCCAAAACCTAAACCTGCATCTAAAAAATAACGGCCAATTCGAGGATCATACCCCATTCCTGCAGCAACCTCCTTTACATCAGCACCAAGGGCTTCACAGATATTTGCAATCTCATTAATGAAGGAGATTTTCGTTGCGAGGATCGCGTTAGATGCATACTTGATCATCTCGGCTGTGCGTAAATCACATACAACGATGGGAGCGCGTAGAGCCAGGTGAAGTTGAGCGACCTTATCTGCAGCTTCGGGATCTAAGGAACCCAAGACGATCCGGGCTGGATTCATGAAATCGGAGATGGCTGAGCCTTCCCGCAGGAACTCAGGGC
>MGNI01000213.1:8396-9999 GCA_001795115.1 Chloroflexi bacterium RBG_16_48_8
GGGTTGTGGTTGGTGAGTGCTGATAATATCAGCCACCCAGTCACCGGTTCCTACGGGGACAGTAGACTTGTTGACCACGATCAATGGATGGATCATATTTTCCGCAATGGAGATGGAAGCTGAGCGAACATGTTTCAAATCAGCTTCTCCATCTACACCTTCGGGTGTCCCTACAGCGATAAAAACAAACTCGGCATCCCTCAAGGCGTCCGCATAAGAAGTGGTAAAACTCAAACGTTCAGCAGATACGTTCCTTGAGACAATCTCCTTCAATCCTGGTTCGTAGATGGGCATTTTTCCATTATTCAACCCATGGATTTTATCTTCATCGATATCCAGGCCAATCACCCTACTCCCTAGGTCAGCAAAACATGCACTAGTCACCAAGCCGACATAGCCCACGCCGATTACGGTGATCTGTCTCATGAGACCTCCTTAAACACCCTACTGGGCAGATATGCAAATAATACCATGCCCTTCTGTGAGGACAACTGTTTCCCCTCGCTTAAGGTCATACAGGCACAGTGACACTACTCACTTGTCCCTGTACGACTCGCTAGAGTAGACTGTTGACAAAGAAGATCATATTTACCTATCAATCAAGAGTTATCCTAATTAGGTAGGAGGAAGCATGCAAATTACACGGCAAGCGGACTACGCAGTGCGCGCTGTCTTACACCTTGCTGAGATCAAGAACGGGGGGCGAGCTCCTACATCAAAAATTGCAGCGGAACAGCATATTCCTCCCTCCTTCTTGGCAAAAATCGTCTCACAACTTTCTGTCGCTGGTGTGGTACAAACCTCTCGCGGAGCCCGCGGTGGCGTATCCTTAGCTCGTGATCCAAGCGAAATCACCCTCTTGGAAGTTGTCGAAGCCATTGATGGACCGATCCAACTTAACGAATGTGTCAATGACCCAAAAGCATGCCCATTTGGTGCTCATTGCAAAGTTCACGATATTTGGTGTAAAGCCCAAGCTGATCTTGTGAACAAATTAAAAGGGGTCAATTTTGCTTCATTGGTCATATAAAAAAGGCTAACCACATTAGGTGCGTTTTGCGAGTCATAAAAGAATCCACCCTTAAATCTACAATCAACAGGGCCGGATTTTTGTTTTTTACACCAGACATTGCCCCCCCTTCATAAAACATCATTCTTAAACAACAAGCAGAATGATCCTTCAAAGATCTGGTTTAATCGGCTTCCCCATCATTTGCACGGGGATACATACCCTATACCTGAAATTATTATTTCAGGTAGTACAATACGTTCGATAGTACGCCACATCGTCAACTTATCCCTGCGGTAGAAATAGAGAAGGAGGTTACCATGAATGTTTCGGAGGCAATCCGTCTAAAACGGGCTGTGCGAGAATTCTCCCCTCAACCCATATCCGATGAAAATGTGGTCCACATCCTCAACGCTGGTCGCCGGGCTCAATCCGCTAAAAATCAACAGCAATGGGAGTTCATCGCCATCCAAGAGAAAACGGTGCTTTCTTCCTTGGCAAGGTGTGCAACCAATGCTCCTCATTTGGCTCGCGCTGCTTTAGGGATTGCTATATTAACTCCTGATCCTACCCAACGTTGGTCAATCCTTTTTG
>MGNI01000213.1:10061-13314 GCA_001795115.1 Chloroflexi bacterium RBG_16_48_8
CTTGCCACCATTTATGAGCCTGAAGATGCTCGGGAAATATTGGGTTTCCCGTCTGACATGCACATCCGAGTGGCAATATCCTTCGGATATCCAAAAGATCCCAGCGTTTTTAAAGCGCCACCTCGTTCAGGTGGGAGGAAACCCATGGAACAAACTATTCATTATGACCGCTGGAGTCCAAAATAAGGATGCGATTCGGGGCACAAGAGCGGATACGTACAAATGGATATAAAAATCAACAAGCCAATGAGCCATGCTTCAGGCAGGTCGGAACTCCGATTGAAATCATCTTCTGTGCAGCGGTATTCTTTTTATAAAAGGATGACACATCGACGTATCGATATGAATTTTGAGGGTTTTGCCCCATAGATATTTCCCATTCACTCCCACTCTCATGGGGTAAAATAACTTCCATGGGTCGATATTCCTTTCCCCTCGTTCTTTTCTTTGCCATCACACTGGTAATCATAGTTCTTTCGAACATGGGACTTGCCGAAGGAGTCTTGGGCAGTCATGTCAGGCTCGTCTATTTTCACGGTGGCTGGGCATGGACAGCCCTTCTGGGCTTTCTACTCGCTGCTGCGATCGGTCTTGTCGGTTTGCTTGGTCGACAGAGAACCCACCAGGCATGGTCCGTTGCCATTGGCCAGGCCAGCAACATCTTCTGGTTGAGGTATCTTCCGCTTAGCCTATGGACGATCCAAATGAAATGGCATGGGAATTTTCTCCAGGAACTTCGTGGGAGGGTAAATTTCCAATTCGCTATCATTGGGGTATTACTCCAATGGGCAATCACTTTGATGGATCGCCCCCTGTGGGGAAGTATTCTCAACCCGTCTTATTTCCTCACATTGAGTTGGACCCTCATTCCGACAGAACAGATCATGCATCCGGGTTCACCCATCACGACTTCGAGATCGATCACGATCCTCTGCTTCTTTGCATCCTTACTTGTGCTCTGCCTCTTAGCGGGTTGGTTTTTGACCAACTGGTTCCGAACCCTGAGTTTAAATCCTCAATGAACCCGACCAGGCAAACATCCATCGCTGCTCAAATCGTTACCTTCAGCTTTGGGCGGACCATTCTGAACACAGGATTCCGAATGGTCTATCCATTTTTACCTTCTTTCTCCAGAGCCCTAAATGTTGACATAAGTGTGATCGCGTTAACCATCAGTGTGAGGGCATGGCTTGGGTTGGCCAGCCTTCTACTTGGTTCTCTCGCCGACATTCGTGGTCGGAAGCTAACGATGTTGGTTGGTATGGGGATCTTTTCATCCGGTTTTGCTGTCGTCGCACTATGGCCAACACTGCCTGGTTTGTTTATCGCTTTGATACTCTCTGCTGGGTCGAAGATCCTTGTAGATTCGGCCGTCCAAGCCTTCCTGGGCGACCATGTGGACTACTCAAGACGGGGTACAGCTATCGCCATCACGGAATTGAGCTGGTCTGCTGCATACATCCTGGGTATCCCCCTCGTGGGATTTTTCATCTCAAATTGGGATTGGCGTGCACCTTTCCTGTGGTTATCATGCATGGGGATCATTGCAGCAATTCTGATCTATCAAGTCGTACCCCATGTCTCCACTGAGAACTATCCCTCATCCTCCCTAAAAAGCAGCCTGCGGGATCTCCTTTCCCATCCCTCTGCCCTGGCAGGTGTCTCGATAGGAATGCTCCTTAGCGCAGGAAATGAAACCGTAACAATCGTTTATGGTGCCTGGATGGAGCAAGCTTTTCTTATCAGCGTTGCGGCTTTGGGAGCGGCATCAACCATCATCGGTCTGGCAGAGTTAGGGGGCGAAGGATTGGTTGCCCTACTTGCAGATCGAATCGGAAAAAAAAGTTCTGTGGGGATTGGCCTGGCTTTCAACAGCGCGGCATGCCTGGCACTTCCCCAATTGGGTCAAACCTTGACTGGAGCTTTGATCGGTTTATTTCTCTTCTATCTGAGTTTTGAGTTTGCGATTGTAAGCAGCATCCCCCTAATGACTGAACTTGTTCCTAAAGCCCGAGGCACAACGATGTCCGCGCTTTTCGCTGGATTTGCTGCCGGTCGAGGGGTTGGCGCCCTCCTGGGGCCATCCTTATTCGGTTATGGTTTAATGGCTAATTGCAGCTTGGCTGCTGCCTTTGACATCACTGCCTTCTTGCTTTTACTCTTTTTTATGCGAGAATAGGACCATCCTATATCAACGCCTCATTGAGGGATCCTGATGGAAGCAGATCTGATCATCCATTCGGCGAAACAACTCCTCACCCTTCAAGGTGGGCCACAGCGTGGTCAGGATCTAGGAAGGCTAAGGATGATCGAGGATGGTGCCGTCGTTATTCAAGATGAGAAAATATTAGCAGTAGGTCCATCTTCAACCATAGTATCATCCTACCATGCCAAGCAAAAAATCGATGCCAGTAGCTGTGTCGTCATGCCGGGCTTCGTCGATCCGCATACACATCTGATCTGGGTTGGAGATCGAGCCCATGAATTCGAGCAGCGTATCTCCGGTGCAACTTATATGGAGATCATGGCAGCGGGTGGCGGGATCATGTCCACCGTAAGGAGCACACGATCTGCCCGTATCGAACAAATGGTAGAAGAATCCCAATCACGGGCATGGCGTATGTTGGCTTATGGGACTACCACAGCAGAAGTAAAATCTGGATACGGACTCGAACTGGCCACAGAATTGAGAATGATGCAAGCTATGCAACAGCTCAATAAGAAGGGGCCTCTCGAAATCATCCCTACCTTCCTTGGAGCTCATGCTATTCCCGAAGAATTCTCAAAGGATTCCCAAGCCTATACCGACCTCATCTCCCAGGGCATGTTACCTGCCCTTGTGGATTGGTGGATCGAAAACTATCCAGAAGATCCACTTCCTTTTATGGATGTCTTCTGTGAGACAGGTGCCTTTGACCTGCAGCAGAGTAGGCAGATCCTGTCTGCTGCAAAATCTCTTGGATTCTTTTTAAAAATCCATGCGGATGAATTTGTCAGACTGGGAGGGACAGGTCTGGCAGTCGAGCTAAATGCGGTTTCTGCTGATCATCTTGTCGAAACGCCCCCCGAGGACATTTTATCCCTTGGTCAATCCAACACTGTCGCAGTCGCACTACCCTGCACGACCTTTGGATTAGGTGAAGTTAAATATGCACCAGTGAACCAGATCATGCAGGCTGGTGGGATCGTGGCTCTCGCGACGGACCTTAATCCAGGAACGGCTTGGTGCGAAAGCATGCAGTTCGTCATTGCC
>MGNI01000213.1:13326-21754 GCA_001795115.1 Chloroflexi bacterium RBG_16_48_8
AATGACCCCCGCTCAGGCCATCGCGGCAGCCACCATCAATGCTTCTGCTGCTATTGGGTGCGAGGATCGGATTGGGAGTTTGGAAGAAGGCAAACAAGCGGATGTCATCATCCTGGACATCTCTGATTACCGACATCTAGGTTATCGTTTTGGCACAAATCTTGTTTCCTCTGTGATTAAAAAAGGGAAGAAATGGATTTAAGAACCTATTGAGAGGGAATGATGGACATTGATTTTACAACGATCGTACTGGTGCTGATAGGTCTCGCCATCGTCTGGACAGTGCTGCGGACCGTTCTCAAGCTAACAGCTCGATTATTCAGTTTGGGCTGTATCGCTCTTTTGATTCTGGTTGGTGGGGTTTGGCTTCTCAGCACAATCCTATAATTACTTCCATTCCTCTGTCAAACATAGGAAGATCCAACTGTTGGATCGCTTCGAAACGATCCGGACAAGAATTGTTTTTCATACACCTATCCAACACCCGAGCTACCGCTCCTTTGGGATAATCAACCATAAGATTACATAAGGAACCAGCCCAGGGATACCACCTGGAATAAATGCGATTAAAAACGCGATTCTAAACCAGATGGGATTCAACCCAAAGAACTCCCCCAACCCTCCACACACACCCGCAATGACACGATCACGGTGTGATCTTCGTAATTCACGTTTTCCACTCGCCGACATTCTTCACCTCCAGTGAATTTTTCGTGAATCATTTTGCCATACTTTCCATTCTAGGTGATTGGCCGGAAGTAATTTGACAAACAGCGAACGTAAAATCTTGCCAATCACATAAGCAAACCGCCATTCAGGCAACTCATTTTGTCAAAATACTTTCGGCGGTTTGCCTAGCTATGACATCAAACTGACAATTCGCCGAATAAACACAGCCCCTTTGTGGAGGGGCTGTGAATTAAAGGACTCCTGTTTCGATTTAGTATTCAGGCATTGGAGGAGCCATAGATGGCTTCTCCTCCGGCACATCCGTGATGAGCGCCTCGGTGGTTAAGATCATGGCAGCGATTGAGGCAGCATTCTCCAGGGCACCCTTGGTCACCTTGGCCGGATCGATAATTCCAGCTTTGACCATATCTACAAAATCCCCGGAAAGCACATCGTAGCCCACATTTTTATTCTTTTCCTCAGCCTGTTTGCGACGGACCTCTTGCACAATGACGGCACCGTCCTGGCCGGCGTTCTCGGCAATGCCCTTCATTGGGGATTCTAGAGCTTTACGGACGATGTTGATGCCAATATTCTCATCCTCACCATCCAATTTCAGTTTCTTGATGGCTTCCATGGCGTTGATCAACGCCACACCGCCACCAGGGACAATGCCTTCCTCAACAGCCGCACGTGTCGCAGAAAGGGCATCCTCAACTCGATGTTTCTTTTCCTTGAGCTCTGTCTCGGTAGCAGCACCTACACGGATTATGGCAACGCCCCCGGAAAGTTTCGCCAACCGTTCCTGAAGTTTTTCGCGGTCGTAATCACTGGTGGATCGATCAATCTCCACTTTGATTTCCTCAATTCGACCCTTAATGAGACCAGCATCACCTTGACCTTCAATGATGGTAGTGTCTTCTTTGGTTGAGACGACCTTTCCCGCCTTACCCAGATCATTTACCATAGCAGATTCAAGCTTTCGACCAAGCTCCTCGGTAATCACGGTGCCGCCCGTGAGAACGGCAATATCTTGGAGCATGGCTTTACGTCGATCTCCAAACCCTGGCGCTTTAACTGCAAGTGTATTGAGCATGCCCCGCAACCTGTTGAGAACCAGGGTCGCCAATGCTTCACCATCGACATCCTCGGCAATAATCACAAGTTCGCGCTTGCCGATCTGAACCAGTTTTTCCAACAGTGGAACAATATCGCTGGCTGCAGAGATCTTCTTATCGTGGATCAGCAGATACGGCTCTTGGACCACGGCTTCCATGTTCTCTGGGTCGGTGACGAAATAAGCTGAAATGTATCCGCGGTCAAACTGCATGCCTTCTACGTACTCTGTCTCAAATTCCAAGCCCTTGGATTCTTCAACCGTGATGACGCCATCCTTGCCAACTTTATCCATCACTTCGGCGATTAAATCTCCAATCTCCTTGTCCTGAGCAGAGATCGCTGCCACAGAGGCAATTTCCTCTTTCGTGGTTACATCGATGGCCTGCTTGGAAATTGAATGGGCCACTTCCTTGGCAGCATACTCAATTCCCCGCTTGAGCATCATGGGGTTGGAGCCAGCAGCCAGAGATTTGAGGCCACCGGAAACGATAGCATGCGCCAAAACAGTGGATGTGGTGGTTCCATCACCTGCGATATCGTTGGTCTTCGTGGCAGCTTCCTTCAGAAGCTGTGCACCCATATTTTCATAGGGATCTTCGAGTTCAATTTCTTTTGCGACAGTAACACCATCATGAGTGATCGTTGGGGATCCAAACTTCCGATCCAGGGCAACATTTCTTCCCTTGGGGCCTAGTGTGGTTGCCACAGCTGTGGCCAATATATCAACACCAGCCTTAAGTCGACGCCTTGCGTCTTCAGCGAATGCTAATTGCTTTGCAGCCATTGGTCATTTCTCCTCTTTCATCGAGTTTCGTCTTTCGAATGCGGGTTAGATGTTGGGTTTTACCCTTCAATCAGTGCGAGAATATCGCTTTCCCGTAGGATTAATAGCTTATCTCCATCTACTTTGACTTCCGTGCCTCCGTATTTGGCATAAAGTACTTTATCACCGACGGAAACATCCATCGCAATACGTTTGCCCTCGTCGTCTCGAGAGCCCGGGCCTATTGCGAGCACTTCGCCCTTCTGTGGTTTCTCCTTCGCCGTTTCAGGCAATACGATCCCACCCGGGGTCATTTCTTCCTCTTCAAGAGGTTTCACGACCAGGCGGTCACCCAAAGGTTTGAGCGTGAGAGACATCCGATCCTCCTATTTTTGATTTGATTTATGATTGAGACAGAATTCGCTCGTTAGCACTCAGGGTTTGAGAGTGCTAATTTTCAGTCTAAGTTTAACGAAATTTCTGAGGCGTGTCAAGACTCAGGTTCAATCGTGGGGGTTGGTTCGAGATCTTCTGAGGGGGCAACGACAGCACAGATCGCCCGGTTTTCATCAACAATACCGATGACAACCTCATCATTGCCATAGACCCAAAGCAATTGCTCATGAATTGCCTCAGCATCCATACATCCAGAAGGGGCGATATCCGTTCCAGAATAATAAGCCAGCGCGGAAGCATAGGTATAATAATATTCAACACTTCCAGAAGCCAGGGGAAGACCGTTCACATTTTGACCAAGATAGGACCCCTCCGTTGCTTCAGGTCCACACTCCGCATACCCCAACTCACACAGCACTGCCTGGCTCTCATCTGCTGTACATCCCATCACAGCACAATGAAGAACTGGAATGGCGCTCTCATAGTTGCGGGCTTTATAATATACGATCCCTAGCTGGCCATACATATCCGGATCCGATGGGTTAATGACTAATGCGCGTGCCATATTAAGTGCAGCGGTGAAAAACTCCCCTTGCTGAAGGTATGTCTTCCCTATTGCAATATAGGGCACCGGATCTTGCATGTTTGGATCATCGCTTAATTGTGCGTTGATCTGCGCAGCACGATTGAAGTACTCTAACGCGTTATCATAGTCAAGCAACTCTCTGTAATTGACACCTATCCGCAAATAGAGAAATGTCAGATTGGGTGTGATAGCAGCCGCCTTCTCGTACTCTTCAATCGCCCGTCGGTATAATCCAATACTCTCCAAAACAGTTGCATAGACACGGTACACATCCATGCGTGTATCACCTATTTGATCAGATCGTCCTTCAGTCTGCTCTACAGCCCTCTCAGCCAAATCAAGGGCTTGCGCCCATTTCTGCTGATCCGTCAGCACTTCCGCATAGTATGCCAAGGTTAACGGATCGTCGGGATCGAGTTGATTGGCCCGAACGGCAGAGGTCTCAGCCTGGTTCAAATAATTGTTCCTTTCACTGATGGTATCTTGCGCGGCTGCTGCCCAATCGTAAACCAATGCTCGAACAGCATGAACGAAACTGTCATCCGGGGATAAAGCCACAGCTTGATCCACGTAGGCAATGGCTCCATCCAGCCTTGCTTTTCGATCCTGATAATTGGTCGTGAATTCGCTGGAATAGGTCTGGATCCGAGCTAATTCACCCAGGAGGCGTCCGTTCCCAGGATCAAGTTTGACTGCCATTTCATAAGCCTCGATTGCATTATTCAAATCCCCGGCCGAAAAGTAAGCTTTACCCTGTTCAACATAAGAATTTGCTGATCGTGTGGGGAATGGTGTAGGAAGAAGCAATGGCTGTACCCTGCCAGCTTCTACCAAACGTGTGATCAAAATACCTGAAGCGATTAAGAGGATATAGACCAGAACCCGCCACGGGTTGGATCTTCGACCACTGGGTTTCAAGGGTAATTTCTCGCCTGTCAGTTGCATGAACTACTCATCTTAGCAACCTATTTGAACTTATTCGACTTGCGGAGTGGCAGTAGGCTCAATCACCCCACAGATGACCAATCCTTCCTGTGCATTGGCAAGGACAGCTTCATTATCGGGCTTAACATTCAAGAGAAACTGAAAGATCTGATTGGCAAGGTCACATTGATCGCCCTTTGCTAGCGCAAGGGCATATGTGTAATAGAACTCCACTACCCGCTCATCATTGGGATCATCCAGAGGCAATCCTTTTACTACCACACCGTCAGTCGTTATACCACCTTGAACCGCTAAACGAAGTTCATCTATTGCATTTTCGATTTCGCCATTCCGATAATACATTCTTCCCAGGTTCCCATGTAATCGTGGATTGTCAGGATCTTTATCCACAGCATCTGCGGCATATTGACTGGCTATTCCATAATTCCCAACCTTTGCTTCGGCTAGTGCGATGCGGTTCAGAGGATCCGGATTGGTTGGATCAAGGGCGACAGCTCTGAGATAACTGTCCACAGCAAGATCGATCTCTCCCAAAGCTTGATACATATTCCCGATGGCGATATGTAAGGCGGGCAGGTTGCTGTGAACTCTCAAGGCGGCTTCATAGGAATCAATAGCACGCTCATAATTAGCTGTTGATTCCCACACATACCCCAATGCGCGGTGGGCTTCCATCAAATTTGGCTTAATTCTAACCGCAGACTGGGCAGCTTCAATGGCTTCATCATAACGCCCGATATCATAATCAATAAGAACCTCGGCATAAAATGCCAGTACCAGGGCGGAATTAGGGTCAATGACTTTCGCCTCTTCCACTTTCTCAAAGGCCTGGCGCAACATTTCCGATCTTGTTTCTTGATCGGGTGCATCGATGGCCTGGAAGTCCAGGACCCAACCATAAACGGCATTCGCCAAGGCTGAATTCGGTTCCAGCAGTATAGCGTTACTAGCACTCTCCTGTGCTTCATCATACTTCCCAGCAAAAACCTGAACCCTGGCCAGATTAACAAAATAATTTGGTTCTAGGGGATTGACTTCAATTGCCTTGAGATAAGCACTCTCGGCCTGGTTTAGTTTTCCCGCTTGGAAGAATGTCTCAGCTTCCAAAAGAAAAGAGGCTGGGCTTCGTGTAGGGGTCGGAGTAGAAACAAAGGGCGTTGGAATCGTTGGAACAACAAACCTCTCGACGTACAGCGCAGCTGCAATTAAGAATAGCAAAAAGAGGACCCGCCAGGGCTTACTTCTTCGCCTCTTCTTACGCATGTTCCATTTGCTGCCGCTAAGATACATGATGTCCACAATCCCACATAAATGGTATTGAGGAATGCATCTTACCACCCCGATTCCAAGACCGTCAAGCGACGTTAAATGAAGAACCCCCCAGCAAGCTGCGGAGTTCTTCCAAGGAATGCATTCCAAGGACTGGTGCAATCGATACACTCGGGGTTGGTGTTGCAGTAGTTTGGGGAATCCTATCTTGTTTCCATGAAGGGGAATAGCGTAAGCTTTATCATCCGATTGACATCCTTTATTTCAGATAGCATGAGTAGGGTATAATGCCCTGCATGGAACCCACCCACTCAAACCCTGAAAACCCTGAAGGGAGCCATAACCATCAGAATCCATCCAATATCGACTCGTCAGTTAAGACCTCTTTTTCAATGAGATTCACTCAGAAAAGGGTCTTCCTTGGCATCTTTGCGATTCTTATTCTAACCATTGTGTTCTCCGCAGCTGGTGGATATGTAGTAGGCAATAAACAAGGGAATAAGAATCGCAATGAAGCGACACAACAGATAACAGATGAACAATTTCAGCTGGCCTTAAACGATCTCGCAACTGGAAGGTTTGAGAACGCCCGTCAAAGGTTGGAATACATCAGCCGTCTTAATCCCTCCTACCCCGGCGTAGCCGAAAAATTGGCAGAGGCTTTACTCGTTTTAAATGCATCCACAGCTACTGCGGTGGCATGGATGACCCCGACTCCTAACTTATCTCCAGTGGTCGAACTCTTCGACCAGGCTTTGACTGCTATTGAAGAAGAGGATTGGTCCCTGGCAATCGAGCTTCTCCTTCTTATTCGGGCTAAGGACCTTACCTACCGATCCATAGATGTGGATGGATTGATGTTTGATTCCTTTCGAAATCGAGGTGTCCAGCGAATTTCTCAAGAAGGACGTTTGGAAGAAGGTCTTTATGATCTCAGCCGAGCGGAGCTCTTCGGCCCATTAGACAGGGATGCTGACAGTTGGCGCAGTTGGGCAGAGCTCTACCTGCTTGCAAATAGCTATATGGGTTTGGATTGGGCCAAAGCCTCAACCTATTTCGGCCAGCTTTACGCCATCGCACCTTATTTAAAGAATGATACCTATTTAAAATATGCTACTTCCTCCCGTGCCTACGGCGACCAACTTATGGCAGAGCAAGACCCCTGTGCGGCCCAAGTACAATATGAGCAATCCTTGTTGGCTTGGGAAAATACCGAACTCTTTCCAACGGCAACCAAAGCAGCCCATGCCTGCCTCACTGCCACAGCCCCTGCCCCGGTACCACCTCCACCCGCTGAAGAGACACCAGTCACGGATGAAACACCCCCAGATAATGAGCCGACCTCAACCCCAAGCCCTACTGGGTCACCGGGTTCGTGATCTAAACCCACCACTACAATCTTAGGAAGCACCTATAGATATCCCAGAGACTGCTGCATCCTAAGCGCCCAGGCTGAGTGTTGTCGTAATGCAGGATGGTCTGCCGCCCCACGACACCCACTTGCTCAACACCAAAGGAGGTCTATAGGATAAACAAAGGGAATGTTCTAAGCCTCCCACACCCAGATTCAGACACAACTTTGGAAAATTCAATTTAGTATCTGCTTTGCTCTATGACAGCCCCAAAAAGTATCCATCATTATGGGTGCATCTCATATTAACCCTCCCGCAGACTTCCAGCCTGCGGGAGGGTAGATTTGGGAAGTATGTGGCTTGCTTTAAATTCTTGTCCGAGCCCGTAGCCGAAGGTCAGTCTTACAGTCATGAAGAAGCTCCATAATTAAGGTACAATTTGATGTTCACCTTTAAGCAATTCTCTCATCACAGGAAAACCCATTGTTTGAACTTATCTTCCTTGGGACATCTGCTTCAGCCCCCTCCATCCATCGAGGTCTTTCTTCTCAGGTGGTTTCTTATCGCAATCATCGGTTCTTGATCGATTGTGGTGAAGGGACACAACGGCAAATCCTCCGCTCTGGGATCGGTTTTCGACGTTTAAACCGGATCCTCATCACCCACGGACATTTAGACCACATCCTCGGGCTTGCAGGATTGCTTTCAACCTTCACTCGGTGGGAAACCGTTGATACTTTAGAGATCTGGGCTGGCTCATGGGGAATTGAACGCATCCATGACCTCCTGTATGGTGTCGTATTGCGCGGCACAAACTCTCCCATTCAAATTCATTTACGGGAGATCCAACCAGGCCTACTATTCGAGCAGGACGGTTTTCAGTTGAAGGCCTTTCCAGTCAGCCACCGTGGTCCAGGCTGCTTTGGCTTCATTTTCGATGAGCCCTCACACAGACCTTTCCTGCCAGAAGAAGCGGAGAGATTAGGTGTACCAGAAGGTCCTATCCGGGGTGAGTTGGTAAATGGAAAATCGGTAACACTTCCAGATGGACGCCTATTCGAACCCGATCAGGTGTTGGGACCTGTCCGGAAAGGGACTCGGCTCGTACATGTCGGCGACTGCGCAAGAACAGAGAACTTGATTGACATATGCAGAGAGGCGGATGGATTGGTTATCGAAGCAACCTATCTCCAGGTGGAAGAGGAGCTTGCTCGACAATTCGGACATCTAACAGCCCATGAGGCAGCTGAATTAGCCAGAGATGCAGAAGTTGGCCATCTCTACCTTACGCACATCTCACGTCGTTATAAGGACCGTCAGGTCTTAGAA
>MGNI01000213.1:21779-22660 GCA_001795115.1 Chloroflexi bacterium RBG_16_48_8
AGGTTTCAGTTGTGAGAGATTTCGATCAATATCTTATCCGCCGCCGGGAATGATCCCTGATCGGCATAGGTGCGAAGGCATTGAGGTCTGAAGCCTACCCTCATTCAATCAAGCAAAATTTTTTCGACCTTTCACACAGCTTTTCGCCGGAGTGGACCTGGGGCACGGATATCCATTTTCGTTTTACATCGGTCTTTATCTGCGCGACAATGAGTGCGGTATGAGGAACAAAACCGCCAAGCTCGCAGTCGTGATGAATCCATAAACTCTTATGGAGGTATTATCCAATATATATGGATCTCCGGGATTTCTCGGAATAGGTCTTTACTAGGCAATCCAAAGAAAAGCTTATCATGAGCTTGTGAGCTACCTATTCTACAGGGGGAGCCCAGAATCAGAATTTTCTACCATACCAGAGTTTTTTCTCCATCCCCCCGTTCCTTCTATGGAGGTTCTTTCCAATGAACCAAGAAAATTATAAGATCTATAGCTATCGATGGATCGTTCTCCTGGCCTTCATGGCTGTCATCGCTGTCAACCAGCTTTCCTGGATCACCTTCGCTCCGATCACCAGCAATGCCGCACAGCACTATGGTGTCTCTGACCTCAGCATCGGTCTACTCTCGATGAGCTTCATGATTGTTTACATCTTCGTTTCGATCCCGGCCTCATGGCTAATCGATACCTATGGATTCCGTTTGGCTGTCGGCATTGGCGCCGTTCTAACCGGGGTTTTTGGGATGATGCGCGGGCTGCTCGCGGCAGATTACACCTGGGTGCTTATCTCACAGACTGGGATCGCTGTTGGCCAGCCCTTCATCCTCAACGCCATCACCAGGGTGGCGGCTCGTTGGTTTCCGATTCAAGAACGGGCGACGGCC
>MGNI01000213.1:22692-24439 GCA_001795115.1 Chloroflexi bacterium RBG_16_48_8
CATTGTGGTCGGATTAGCCCTCACCCCCTACCTCGTCCTTCAAACCAGCCTCAGTAGCATGCTTCTTACCTATGGGATCGTATGCGTGATCGCCGCGGTCCTGTTCCTAATCCTGGCCAAGGAGCATCCTCCCACGCCGGCCTGTCCTCCCGGCCAGGAAGAGCGCTCCCTGGTTTTTGATGGCCTCAAACAAATAGTACGCAATAAGAATTTCATCCTGCTGATGGTGATCTTCTTTATTGGCCTCGGGGTCTTCAATGGTGTGACCACCTGGATCGAGGATATCCTCAGCCCAAGAAAATTCACCATCACTGAGGCTGGAATCACAGGTGGCTTGATGGTCGTTGGAGGCATTGTGGGCGCGGTCATCTTGCCGACGCTTTCCGACCGTTATCGCAAGAGGGTCCCCTTTATTCTTCTAACCCTGGCTGCTTCAACGTTAGGTCTTGTTGGGGTCACCTATGCCATGAGCTATCCTTTCCTCCTGGCAGCGGCTTTCATCATGGGTTTCTTTTTGCTAAGCGCCGGTCCGATCGGCTTTCAGTACGGTGCAGAGATCGCTTACCCAGCACCCGAAGGCACCTCAAACGGTCTCCTTCTACTCATGGGGCAAATCTCGGGCATCCTATTTATCTTTGGGATGGACAGCTTCAAAGATCCTGCAACCGGATCCATGACCTCGTCGTTGCTCGTGCTCGTCACTCTCATGATCCTCGGCTTACTCCTCGCCACCAAGCTCAAGGAATCGTCCTTATTGAGGGGATAACTTCCAGCAGAAGTGCTATTTGTCGTGGATTAACTGATCACCAGGATAACGAAAATGTCTGCGAACATGACAGTTGAGAGCTGCCCCCAGTGTGGAGGACCTATTCGAGGCGAGGGGACCCGCATAACCTGTGAATTCTGTGGGGCTTCCCTCATACGCAGGCAAGGCGCGCCGGATGACATCCAGAACAAGTGGGGGGTTCATCTGAAAGCCTTCGCCTATGTCGATCAACAAGGCGGAGGGATTGAGGCTTTCCGCATGTTGATTCCCAAAGCCTGGCAGTTTGATGGGGGCGTCTTCTGGCGGTTGGACAACCCGGGAACGCCGGCGACGATCGCTTTTCGAGTCTATAACCCGGATGGTCGAGAGTCTTTTGAAGTCTTCCCCAACATTTCCTGCTACTGGACGAACCAGCCCATGACCCTGACGCTCTTCCCCCTGGGCAGCCTTTACTTCGGCAATGAAGTGCGTCCCCCGGCTCCTGCGTTGCAGGTGTTGCGGGAAATGGTCATCCCACGTCATCGCACTCGAGTTGCGCCATGGCAGATTCTTCAGGAGGAACATCTGCCCGACTTGCCCCAGCAGGTGCGAGCCAACAGCCCGGCGAATGCTGGGGAGATTGCAAGTACGGATGGCGGACGAATCCGCATCCGGTACACTTCCAGTGGTCTTGAGCTGGAGGAGGAATTTTTCGGGGTGGTTGAGGTTTCAAAGATCGCCATCCCGATGATGTTTGGTGCGATGGAACATACCTATTGGGCAGCGGATTACCTCTTTTCTTTTACCGCCTTAGCCGGCCAGCTCGATCGTCTTGCTGACTCCTTCTTGTCGATCGTGCCCTCCTTTCGCCTCAATCCCGTCTGGTTTAGCCGTGTCGTACAGGTGAGCCAGTTCATGATCCAGAACCAGATCCGGCAAATCCAGCAGATAGGGCAGTTGAGCCGCATCATCAGCCAAACCCACGACCAGATCAGTGACATG
>MGNI01000213.1:24472-24730 GCA_001795115.1 Chloroflexi bacterium RBG_16_48_8
TGGACAGACTTTCTACGCAATTCAGCCAGACCATCCGGGGCGTAGACGAATACCACGATCCTTTCAAGGAAGGGGGTGTGGAGCTGCCGGGAGGGTATGACTACGCCTGGTCGAACAACCTGGGCGAGTACATTATGACAGATGACCCCAATTTCAACCCCAATATCGAGACCAATCTGAATTGGGAGATGATGAAACATCGCTAAAACACTTGCTCCCCTGCTCCCGCTCTCCCCAGCTCCCACGCTCCCACGCTCC
>MGNI01000214.1:0-1365 GCA_001795115.1 Chloroflexi bacterium RBG_16_48_8
ATCTTTGATCCGGACGGCCCTTTCGCACAGACCATCCTGTGTTTATCTGGGCAGGTAGCTGTTCAGTTGACCTTACCTTTGTTCAATTTCAAGACGCTATGAAACATCTACCTTCCAGTTGCGCAACCGCTACGTTACAGTATCTATCCTATTAAACGATTAAAGAATAACGAGGACACTCTTTGAATAGCCTCTGCCTCATTATCCGATAATCACCCACAGCACCCATAATCCTATCATCGCAATCCCCAAAAGAAGCTTGACCCCAAAGGAAGCACCATAGCCAAGACCAACACCCAGCATGCCTTTCAAGGCTGCCTCTGCATTCCCCAAGCGATAATATTCCATGGTAAATGTCCCCACTAGAAGTAGTACCAAGCCACCGATTGGAGTCAAAAAAATGAAACCCAGAAACCCCAAGATGACGCCAACCAAGATGGACTTGAGGGATGCCCCCCCAAGCTTTCCACCCATGCCGCTCATCCAAATCTCCGAAACAACCCCGATCAAACCAAACACAGTGATCGCCCCGAACAACCAAGGACCGCTTTCACCCCATCCAACCAGGAGGCCATAACCTAAAGCAGCGCCCCAAATGATGATCAGATCTGGGATCATGGGTAATAAGACCCCGAGCAAGCCAAACAGCATCACGATGCCAGTGAATATTACAATAAGGATGGTGCTCATTGTTCCTCTTCCGCCTGGATAACCTCAATGCCGCCCATCCATGGCTGCAGAACTTCAGGGACAAGAATACTTCCATCAGCTTGTTGATAATTTTCCATAACGGCGATCATGGTTCGCGGCAGAGCCAGCCCTGATCCATTCAGCGTGTGGACGAATTCCGGTTTGGCGTCCGGGTCAGGACGGTAGCGTATTTGCGCACGTCTGGCTTGGAAAGCCTCACAATTCGAGCAGGAGCTGACTTCGAGCCACTCCTCGCAACCTGGAGCCCACATCTCAATATCATACTTCTTCGCGGCTGTGAAACCCAGGTCCCCCGTCACCATTTCAACCACCCTGTGAGGGATCTCAAGCCCCCGACAGATATCCTCAGCATGATCCACAATCTCTTCCAAGGCCTGGTAGGACTCCTCCGGTTTTGTGAGCTTGTACATTTCCACTTTATCAAATTGATGACCGCGTTTAATGCCTCTCACATCGCGCCCGGCGGAGAACTTCTCCCGCCGGAAACAAGCTGAGTAGGCAACATAACTTTTGGGCAGTTCTTCCGCATCAAGGATTTCATCACGATGCAAATTCGTCAAGGGAATCTCGGCTGTCCCGACCAGCCACAGATCCTCCTCAACATCATGATAGATGTTTTCGGCAAATTTCGGCAGTTGTCCCGCCCCCCACATG
>MGNI01000214.1:1379-1729 GCA_001795115.1 Chloroflexi bacterium RBG_16_48_8
CCCGAACAATGGATGGGGGGTAAACCTCGGTATATCCATGCCGGCTTACATGGAAGTCCAGCATCCAATGGATGAGCGCTCGTTGGAGCCTGGCACCCATTCCCATCAAGACATAAAAGCGGCTGCCTGAGAGCTTGACCCCTCGCTCGAAATCGAGCATCCCCAGCCTTGGTCCCAGATCCCAATGAGGTTGGGGCCGGAAACCGAAATGCACCTCTGTCTTTGGGTTCCCCTCCTGACGAACCACAACATTTTCGCGATCATCTGCACCGATAGGGACGCTCTCATGGGGTAGGTTCGGCACAAGATAGAGCGCGCTTTCCAGACGCTTTTCAACAATGCCCAATTGA
>MGNI01000214.1:1740-10815 GCA_001795115.1 Chloroflexi bacterium RBG_16_48_8
CCGAGATTTGCTCATTTACGACATGCATTTCATCAATGCTAGGCTGCCTTTGGGCTTGATCCTTCATCCTGCCGATCTCTTTGGAGGTCTCTCGACGTTTATGACGCAGCGCTTCCAATTCCTGCAGAACATCACGGCGCTGCATATCCAATGCAAGAATCTCATCCACTGGAGCCTCTGCCTGGAGTCGTACTAAGGCATCCTTTACCTTATCGGGATGTTCTCGGATGTACTTCAGATCAATCATGGCAACTCTCCCATACGAAAATACGCCCCCTTATCTGCAGGACGAGGGGACCTCGTGGTGCCACCTGCTTTCACCACCGATGCAGGGAGGCGAATCGACAGTCTCAAAGCGCTATAACGGGCGAACCCGGTTCCCTTATGCCCTACACGGACTCTCTGGGAGCGATGGATTCCTGATGGAACCGGTGGAGAGGATTCCTCCACTTCTAACACCGCCTCGCAGCATGTAGCGACTCTTTGAAGTTGGGAAAAGTTGAGTACTGAACCCCACGCGCATCTTGAAATCTATTCATGCGTACTAAAGTTTTTAGAAGTTTAAATCCACTGATCGCTTTGAGTCAAGCAAGATAGGACCACGGGGTACATTCCAGTAAGCATTGCGTTTTGCCCTCCTTAGGTGAGGGTTGTGGTTGTGTTCTAGCATCTTACACCCAATGGATGTGTCTCATAATAAATAGAATTTACCCATTACCATCGGGACATTTCACAGCAGAGAAGAAAATGCATCCTTTGGGAGACGACCACAAAATTAGCTCCAATCCCACACGACCGAATTCAAATCCTAATCCCACTTCTCTTCCTCATCTGGTACCAGAGGTCCATCATGAGAAAAACCTCTTATACATTGACCTTGAAAGTTGGGACTATACTTAATTCCAATACTGGCTCGGAGAATTCTCTATGCAAAGGCTCGTACCCGCCAGATAGGATGAAAGAGAACACCAACCCCACAAGTTGATTCAATACGAATAGTCCCCATACCGGGCTAAGATGACCCTCTATGGCTGATCTGTGCCATAGAACAATGGTTGACGATAACTCATACAGATAATACAATCTAACTAGCCGGAGAGTTTGCTTGTTTTCATTCCCAATCCATGAAATCTGAAGTAACGACCTACAAACCATTCTGGATTTCATTGAAGATAAGCCACAAGGAGGTGACCAGACCAACAACTTTACTATTTATACACAATTCCGTAATTCAACATAGGAGGAGAAGATCGTGAAACAAAGCTTTTTATTTCTAACGTTGAGTATGTTAATCATTACCAGCATCTCATTAAGTGCCTGTGCCGGGCCAGGAGCAACCGAGGAACCACAAGAACCATTGATCGTCGGAACAACGGATAGCTGGTCATCCTTCGAATCGGCCTGGGTCTACAGCTTCCATGATTGGGAACTTTTCCACCAATGTGCTGACGGTCTGCTCAACACTATTCCGGGCTCTGCAGGCGAGGTCGAACTCGCACTTGCAGAGAGCTATGAGGTGAGTGCAGACGGCAAGGAATACACCTTCAAGCTGCGCGAGGGCGTCACCTTCCCCAATGGTGATGCGTTGAATGCAGATGCGATCGTGTTCTCGCTAGAACGCATCGCCCCGATTAACGAGGCGGAGGGTGAGAATGCCGGCTTCCTATACACGGGCTATGTCGAGGGAGTTGAGAAAATCGATGATATGACCGTGAAAATCACATTCCTTGATGTATTCCCCTTTGCACCTCAGTTGATCGCAACAAACCCATGGAAGATCCTCAACCCAAAACAGTGGTCAGCTACAGAGGCCGGCACCGAAAACACCGCTTGCGGCATCGGTCCATATGTCATAACCAGCTTCACCGAGGGAGAGGAAACGATCCTTGAAGTCAATGAAACCTACTATGGTGACCCTCCCAAGATGGACAAGATCATTGTGCGCTACTTCGCCGACTCACCCACAATGGCGCTCGCCCTTAAAAACGGTGAGATCGACGTCGCCTGGAAGAGCTTATCACCTGCCGATCAGGATGCGCTTACTGGCGCCGAGGGCATCAAGACGGAGATCGCCGGTGGAACGGAGATCCGCTACATCGTCTTCAACGCCCCAACACCCCCCTTTGATGATCCCAATGTCCGACTAGGTTTGGCCAAGCTACTCGATCGAGAACAACTAACCGATCTGGGCTGGCAGGGTACCAAGGTCCCATTGTACTCCATGGTTCCACCTGGCTTCCTGGGCTATAAGCCTACCTACGAAGGCACCGAAAATGTCGAGGAGGGCAAGGCACTCCTGGCTGGAGCAGGCTTCACTGAGGACAATCCCCTGGTGATGGACCTCTGGTACAGCCCAACTCACTACGGGGATACAGAACCTGATATCGCCACAATCATCAAGGAACAATGGGAAGCAAGCGGCGTCGTGCAGGTCTCACTCCAATTCCTCGAGTGGGCTGCATATCGCGATGCCGGCCGTGCAGGTGAGCTACCTGTATTGCTTATGGGGTGGTATCCTGACTATCTGGATCCGGATAACTATACGAATGTCTTCGCCCACTCCCCAGCAGCTTGGTCGGGTTCATACTACAGCAACCCTGAAATGGACGCTTTGCTTGAAGCCCAGGCTTCGGAACTCGACACAGATAAACGCATCGAAATATTGGAAGAAATCCAGGACTTCTGGGTGGAGGAGAGCCCATTTGTACCGCTAGCTCAAGGGAAACTCTTCATCGCCTATCGCGACGGTGTATCTGGGGTCGTACTAGACCCAATCGCCAACTTGCACTACTTCCTGCTTGAGAAGTAGTCATAAAGGGAACGGGATTTGTCTCATCTTCTGAGACGGAAAAGGGGACCTGAGCTTGAACTTGTTTTCGCTCGGGTCCCTTTCTCAGAGCAGGACAAGTTTTTGATAGAATAATGGAATTCGCTCATCAGCTTGGAAGGTCTCCATGTCACCAGGGTTAAGACGATACATCATCGTCCGCACTTTACTGACCATACCCATGGTTCTCATCCTGGTCTCACTGGTCTTCATCGTTTTACGTGTAATGCCCGGCGATCCAGCTTTAGCCATTATGCGCGAGGGCGCTTCTGAGGAGCAACTGGCTGCATTTCGCGCGGCTTTAGGAATGGATCGTCCACTGCACATCCAGTATTTCGATTTCATCAGTGGTGTCCTGCGCTTCGATTTTGGGGAATCGATGGTACGCCCTATACCAGTGACTCAAGAGATCAAGACTTTCTTCCCAGCCACTGTGGAACTGGCAATTTTCAGTATGATGGTCACGACTGGCGTCGGAATCTTTTCAGGAGCCTATGCGGCAAAGAACAGGAAGCGTGGTTCCGATTATGCGATTCGTGTGCTCAGCATCATTCTCTATTCATTACCCATTTTCTGGCTTGGCCTCATGCTGCAGATGACTATTGGTGCCGGATTGGGTTGGCTTCCAGTCTCCGGAAGGCTCAGCCCCGGAATGACTCCCGATCGAGTGATCACCGGTTTATACACCATCGACGCCATTCTGACACTAAACCTCGATCTCCTGGTTGATGCTTTAAAACACCTGATATTGCCCTCCATCACATTAGGGCTCGTCTTGGCCGGTTTCTTTACACGTCTAACACGCGCCACCATGCTGGATGTGTTAGAGCAGGATTTCATCACTGCTGGGAGAGCGAGAGGTCTTCACGAGCGTGTCCTGGTCTATAAGCATGGCTTGCGGAATGCTTTCATCCCTATTGTCACTCTCTTAGGATTGCAATTCGCCTTATTACTTGCTGGCGCGATTCTGACAGAAACGACCTTCTCCTGGCCAGGCATGGGTCGGCTCGTCGTCGATCGAATATACGACCGGGATTTCACCACTGTGCAAGGGACCATCTTGTTCTTTGCTCTACTCGTAGCGGGAGTGAGCCTCATCGTAGATATTCTTTACGGTTTCCTTGATCCAAGGATCAGGTATTAAGCATGGCGATGACAAATACGGAATTGGCTCAAAACGGGTCTATCAACCAAATGATTGAGGATGTGGGTTTATTAAGACGCATCTGGCGGGGTCGACTCTGGTATGGTACAGAGTGGTATATTACCGTTTTTGGCGGTCTAATACTGGTCACGGTTACCATTGTGACACTCCTTGCGCCAATTCTCTCACCCTACGATCCCAACGATTTCGCGGGCAGCCAATTCATTCCACCAGGTGGGGGTCCACAAGTGCTTCTGACTCGCTCAGGTGAAAGCAACCGAGTTACAGAATCCTATTTAAACGAACAACTTGTTGGTGTTCAACGCAATAAAAATGGGACCAATATCGCCATTGAACTTGAATTGGATTACCTGCGGTATCAAACCCAATCGGAGCAAATTGAGGCATTACAAAATCAGGAAGTTGATTCGATACTCGTGGATGAGCGTGATCTCGACGCCATCATCGCCGATTTTCCACAACTTGAGATTGCTGCTGATGGCATTGGCCCCAGTTTCACTCTCGGAACAGACAATTTAGGACGAGACATTCTCAGCCGACTCATCTGGGGAGCACGCACAGTCCTTGGTGTCGCAATCTTATCCGCGTTACTATCCTCCGTGGTCGGGATCAGCCTGGGTCTGATATCTGGTTTTGTATCAGGCCCCTTTGATAGAGTTGCCTCTCTCACAATGGACAGTATCTACTCTTTCCCAGGCTTGCTTTTGGCGATTGCAATGGCAGCCATGCTTGGTCCCGGATTACTTAATGTGGCTATTGCGATCTCGGTCATTTATATCCCAACGTTTTTCCGTGTCGTCCGGGGTCAAGTGCTCTCAATAAAAGAGGAGCTCCACGTGGAGGCTGCCCGGAGCCTAGGAGCAAAGCCATTCTCGATTCTCTTCCGCTACATCTTCCCGCTTGTCATTCCATCTGTCGTCGTCGTGTTTTCACTCAACGTGGCGGATGCAATTCTCACCGAAGCGGGCTTGAGCTTTATCGGTTTGGGACTGCCCCCAGATGTCCCCGATTGGGGCTATGACTTGAGCAAAGGCCATTCATTCCTCGTGGCTGGACATTGGTGGATGATCACATTCCCGGGAGTACTGATCACAATCGTCGCTATGGGTTTCAGCCTTCTCGGTGAAGGGCTAAGTGAGATACTCAACCCACGTTTGGTTAAAAGTTAAGGCGTGTCATGTCAATTAATGAAATCCTTTACAACATACAAGATTTGTCTGTTGAATTTCACACACGCGTAGGAATCTTGGGTGCTGTGGATCATGCGTCCTTGGACATCCGCCGAGGAGAGGTCCTCGGCTTGGTGGGTGAATCCGGCTGTGGGAAGTCAACGCTCGGAAAAGCCTTAATGCGCATGATCGAAGAACCAGGGAAGATAACATCCGGAAAGCTTCTCTTTGATAATATTGATATCCTGGCCTTGGACGATTCAAGGATGCGTGAATTACGAGGTAGCCGAATAAGCATGGTGTTCCAGGATCCGATGACTTCGCTCAACCCGGTTCAACGGGTCGTAGATCATATCACAGAAGCGATCCAGGTTCACCAATCGTATGTCACGGATAAAGAGGCTCGAGCTAGAGCTGCAAATCTTGTGGATAGACTGGGAATTTCACACGATCGTCTCGACGACTATCCTCACCATCTTTCTGGCGGTATGCGACAAAGAGTGATGATTGGGCTGGCGCTGGCTCTCCGTGCTGACCTGGTGATCGCTGACGAAGCTACCACATCTCTTGATGTCATTGTTGAAGCCCAATTCCTCGATCTGCTCAGGGAATTACGAAATGAGTTCGATCTTACGATTCTGCTCATTACCCATAATATGGGTATCGTGGCAGAGTTGGCAGATCGAGTTGCCGTGATGTACGCAGGGCGTTTGGTTGAACTGGCAGAAGTTAACCAATTATTCTCCAATCCAAAACACCCCTATACGGAGGGTTTACTTCGAGCTGTCCCCAATATCCAACTTGATGAGGGGGAATTATACAAAATGGCGGGATCACCGCCAGATCTGGTTCGACCTCCTTCCGGGTGTCGATTTCATCCTCGCTGTCCTAAAGTGATGGAAATATGCTCCCAAGTGGACCCCATTTTCAAATCCATCGCACCCAACAGGATGGTAAATTGTTGGCTATACCAGGAAGTACCTGATGAAAAGTTGTGGGTGGGGGGTAGCACGCAATGAATTCAAATGGTCAATCACCACTAGCCAGCAAGGATGAGGTTCTCGTCAGGATCGTCAATCTAAAGAAATGGTTTCCAGTACAAAAGAGTTTTTTCGAACAAACACTCTCTATGAAGTCTCTTCATGTAAGAGCAGTAGATGGGGTATCCTTCGAACTTCATCGTGGCGAGGTGCTCGGCTTAGCTGGGGAAAGCGGCAGCGGAAAGACGACGATCGGACGTCTTGTCCTTCGCTTACTCGAGCCTACTGAAGGGCAGATTTTTTTCGATGGTATAGACATTACCCATCTGAAGGGTGAGGAACTAAGAAAACTCAGGCGCCGAATGCAGGTGGTTTTCCAAGATCCCTTCGCCTCCCTTAATCCACGCATGAAAATCGGAGAGCAAATTGCTCACCCGCATTCGATTCACTTGAAGGGAACCGAAAGCGAACGACAAGCCGCCGTCGAGGAGATCATGACACAAGTTGGATTAACTCCAGCGCGGCAAATATTCGATAAATATCCTCATCAACTTTCTGGCGGAATGCGTCAACGAGCCGTTCTTGCACGTGCGTTGGTCACTCACCCTGATCTTATCGTGGCTGATGAACCCATCGCAATGGCCGATGTGAGTGTTAGAGCTCTCCTTCTTGATCTGATGGTTAGTCTGCAACGAGATTTAAACTTGACCTATCTTTTCATCACCCACGACTTGGCCACTGCAAAGTATATTTGCGATCGTATCGGCATCCTATACCTTGGGAGGCTGGCGGAAGTTGGTGATCTTAGGCAGGTTTACAGAACCCCCCTCCACCCCTACACTCAAGCTCTTTTGGAAGCTGTACCTGTACCTGACCCAAAGTTTCGGCGCAAAGCTCCGATGCCAAAGGGAGAAATCCCCAACCCAATCAACCCTCCTCCGGGCTGTCGCTTCCATCCGCGCTGCACTTTTGCTCAGGATATTTGCTCAGTGGATGTCCCGGAGTTGCGCGAGTTGCGCAGCGGCCATTCCGTTGCCTGCCATTTTGCCGAGCAATTTCTATAGGTACACGATTAAGCCTGCGGCGGGTTTTCTTACATACCGATCATCCATTCCGGAAACCCACCGCAGGCTTAACGAAACGCCCATCTTTACCCTACCGTTTTCACCCCTCTACCTCACCTCCAATCTTCGGACATGCCATGATCCATTCCTTTTCATTAAAGAGATACTTTTTGTATTTGTATAAGAATCACCTCTGGATGGGGTAAGACATTTCGATCTTTTCACATTCATACGCCCTTTTATTCTACAAAAAGCCTTCGTTTTGCGTACCGAATTAACCATCCAATGTCTGCATTTCTGTGGTCCGCAAGCTGATCTCGAGAACCGTCCCAATGTAATCCCCCACCGAGATGGTGTGCCCAATCCCGAAGGGCTGATGCAGGAGAACATGTAAAATATATCCTGCTACACAATTCTTGGCGACATCCTGCAATGCGAATCCGAGAGTCAAACCAGCAACTCCCAAACCTGCGATAAGACCGCTAAAACGACTAGATGCGATCATTTCCAGAGCGAAAACCAATCCTCAAACGCGTAACCCCAACGGATGAGGGGCTGGATTAGGACAATCAACTCGGCACCTGTCTCGCGCCTTTTCCTGCCTCGCTGTACCCCTCTAGCGATGATATTGGAGATGATGGACGAAAAGAAAAACACCAATGCCGAGACCCACGCGGGGCAAAAACTCCACAATCTGGTTTAATAAGCCTTGAAAGGAAAAATCAAGCTGGTTCATTTTGGTTCCCTCATCAATGGATAAAGCTACGAATAGCCATACCATAATAAACCCTGTTGTCTCTGTCATCATGCCATGCTACAACGTCGCTAAGACCCTTGATGAAGCGATTCAATCCCTGCTCGGACAAACCCTTCGTGAAATGGAAATCATCGCGATCGATGACGGCTCCACAGACGCAACCCTCCGCTCCCTTAAAACATGGGCCAATCGAGATGAGCGTATACAAGTGTTGGAACGCCCCCATCAGGGCATCATCCCTGCCTTGAACGCTGGACTGATTTCCTGCCGTGCACCCCTCGTCGCTCGTATGGATGCGGATGACATTGCCCACCCAGATCGTCTTGCCAAGCAAGTCGCATTCCTGGAAACAAATCCTGACATCGCTGTTGTAAGTTGTCTTGTACATGGGTATCCGCCAGAGTCTGTCAGGGAAGGATTTCAAATCTATTTAGATTGGCTTAACAGCCTTACTACCGCCGAGATGATCGCTCGTGAGATCTATGTTGAAAGCCCTTTGGCTCATCCATCCGTTGTCATAAAGAAATCTTGGATAGAGCGCGTTGGAAACTATCAAGAGCATGGTTGGCCAGAGGATTATGATCTCTGGTTGAGGATACACCTTGCCGGAGGGAAATTCGCCAAAGTGCCTGAAGTGTTGCTTTCCTGGCGCGAACACCCTGATCGACTGACACGCACTGACAGCCGTTATTCGGTGGAGAACTTCTTTCGAGCAAAAGCCCATTATCTTCGCCAGGGTCCACTGCTGGGAAGAGATGCTGCGATCCTTTGGGGGGCTGGACAAATGGGGCGAATTCTCTCAAAACATCTGCTCAGAGAAGGCGCTCCCTTGGTTGCCTTCATTGACATCGATCCAAGGAAAATAGGTCGAAAACGACGCGGTTGTCCCATTCTACCCCCTGATGCGTTGCCCGGTTTATGGTCACATTCCAATAACCCCATTCTCTTGGTTGCTGTTGGGTCACGGGGTGCCAGGGCATTGATCCGAGAACAATGTTCAGGAATGGGACTCGTTGAGGGTAGCGACTGGTGGGCTGCTGCATGATATCTTGAATTGAACTTCCTTGGATGATGAGGCACTGACCTTGGAAGAAAGAACTTTTGTGTTCTTTA
>MGNI01000214.1:10857-13185 GCA_001795115.1 Chloroflexi bacterium RBG_16_48_8
TATAGCATCAGAAGCATGGTCGTTGCCGTTTTGGCTTTGATACAGTGCGGAAGCCGAGCCGGCATATGCACCCAGGTCCCTGAGCTAACCTCGTGTTCATCCCCACCTAGGTTTAGCTGGGCCTCCCCTTTTAAAAAGAGCAGCATGGCTGGCTGAGAAGCCGTATGCTCAGATAGTTCTTGCCCCTGGGCAAAGGCGAATAGAATCACTTTCATTCGTTCATCTTCGTGGAAGGTCCGACTGATGATGCTGTCGGGTGGGATCTCAGGCGCCAGTTCCTTGAGATCAGGAATGAGATCGTAGCTGGGTGTCATTAGAAATCAACCTCCTGCCCTCGTTCAAGGCTAGATGACCCACAAATAACGCACCATGAAGTAAGCCAATCCATACCAATTTCATTCAGCCCTTCCAGTCGAACATGCAGGTTCTCTGATTGGAAAGATCTGTGGATGAGAACATGCTGTGCAATCGCTCTTTCCTTTGAGAGGTAATGTTATCATGTACTTTACCGGATATTACACTTCCGCAGATTAGGGATCAGTCGAGGGATGTTGCTTTGGTATTCAAGATAAGCTGTACCAAATTCCACCAGCAGGCGCCGCTCTTCAAAAATACTTCCGATATAAATATAAAGCGTCAAACTCAGGTTGAGGACCAGCATACTTGTGGTCATAGAGGGGATGAGCCATATAAAGATCAAACCCGCCGTATAGAGCGGATGTCGCACACTGCGATAAAGTCCACTGACAACAAGCTGCTTTTCTTCAGGCTTAGGTTGATCGATCCATTGCCTTAAGCCAATAAAATGCACGGGATCGGTTTGTAGCAGACTAAGGATGAGAATGATCTTTCTTACATTCTAGATCATTAAAGAACACTCGAATATCAGGCTTAATGCCAGAAAATCCCGACGGAACGTCCCTCGGAAAAGAGGGGATCCCCTAAAAAGTGTCGACACTGCACAAGATCATCTGCTATGGAGGATGATCCGAATTAACTGCTTGCTTGATTTTCAGTGTAAAGTAATCCAGATCATGCACACCGAAATACTGGCGTTTGATCATTTTTTCTTGTTATTGCACCCTACTTATCTCACATTGTGGATGGGATAGTCACAATGGTTGAACAAGCCATGGGAGAAGCGATTGAGCATCCGAACAAAATCGCGGATTTTCTCCTTATCCAAACCCACTGTGCTCACACAGTAGGCACGAGACTATAGATGTCTTCCCCAGTATCTCTTTCCCAAGTGTTCATACTGGCCAAACACCCACAGCGCCAACTTCTCTTTCAGATACCCCATCACACTCGACACGGCCTACTTGGGTACAATGAATAGCACCAGGTGGATGTGGTCACTCTGGATATTCATCTCCAAGATCTCTATGCCATCCTTATGCTTACATAGCTACCGAATCTCGCCCTCCGTGAATTCTACCACCTCGCCATACAAAATACGGTATCGATATTTCCGACAGAACACGATAGGGTACTTGCATTCGTATATGGAGTGCGATAGCCTCTTGAATTGGGTGGTCATGATGAACCTCCTGAAGTTTGCACCTTCCAGGTAGGTTCATCATATCCCCTTCTTGGTTAGACCTTTTCAACCGGGGGCTGTCTAAAAAGATCATTTAGACAGCCCCAAGGAAGGGAGCAACATGATAAAAAACACAACCCTCGAGGCAAGCGAGTCTTTCATACACGATCTGAAGGGTGCTATGACCGATGTCCACTTCGATCTGGTGACGCGCCTGCTCTACAGCACGGATGCCAGCATCTACCAGATGATGCCCGTGGGCGTTGCCTTGCCTCGCAACGTAGACGACGTGGCGGCGGCGGTGGAGATCGCCGGGAACCACGGCGTTCCCCTTTTGCCACGCGGAGGTGGGAGCAGTCTCGCGGGCCAAGCCGTGAATCACGCCCTGGTCCTAGACATGACCCGTTACATGGATCGCATCCTGGAAGTCAACACTGAGGAGCGGACGGTTCGCACGCAGCCAGGCATTCCCCTGGCCAACCTCAATCGCCATCTGGGCAAATACGGACTGATGTTCGGCCCCGACCCCTCCAGCGCCGACCGCGCCACCGTGGGTGGCATCCTGGGCTGCAATTCCACGGGAGCCCACTCCATCGTCTACGGCATGTCGGACGACAACGTGGAGGCTCTAGAGGTCATCCTGTCAGACGCAACGCGGGTGACCTTCGACGACTTCGCTCGTTCGGAGTGGCAGGCCCGCGGAGCACGCCCCGGCGTGGAGGGGGCAGCCTACCGCTCACTGAAGTACGTGGTAGAGAGCTACGGAGAGCAGATTCGCTCTCGCTACC
>MGNI01000215.1:0-8392 GCA_001795115.1 Chloroflexi bacterium RBG_16_48_8
CAAAGCGGTTGTTCTCATAATAAACATGGTGGACACGGGTCTTGGCCTCGTCGATGTATCTCACCCAGATGCTGACCGGCTCGTTCGTCCCACTGCGGACGATGTTGTCCTTCCAAACGACATCCGATACCTCACCGGTGGTCTCCCAGCCGATCTTCAAACCGCCGCCATAATGCGCATAGACCGTATTACCTTCAACAAGGATATCTTCTACAGGCTCAAGATTGTTACAGTCCAATTCGCTCATCATATGTCGAGCGGCGTAAACGCTGCACGAAACTTTGAGCACGATATTGTCATCCCCGCTCTGAATGTGGCTATTCCTAACAACCACATGTTGCGCGCCAAAAATATCGATGGCGTCGTTCCACATCCAATCGGTCGAGTTGTTGATGGTGACATTATCGATCAGCACATGTTCGCTCTCGGCAAGCACGATCCCGACCGTCTGGGCCTCTTCCAGGGTGATATTTTCGACCACTGCGTTGGTGACATCGCCGTATAAGATCATCCCCGGCCCGCACCCATGCACTTGCCAATCGCAGAGCTGGCCATTGGAGCCACGCATCTTGTAATCAGTTCCTACTAATGTGCCACCGCCGCGCACGGCGATGTTCGAGGCCACGTCCGCAAAAATGAGGGGCGCCATCAGGTCACTATCGCAAGTGCATCCACCACCACTCGTATCACAGCCATGATCATCCCAATCGCCGATGTAACGACTGGCGACAATTTCCACACCTGGATTAATGACCAACGAGACACCGGATTTCAAGTAGAGGTTGCCAGTGAGATACCTGCCAGCGTTGTGGCCTTCATCGAAGACAACATTGCCTCCCCCTTGACGAGCGGCGGCATCGATGGCAGCCTGTATAGCCGCTTGATCATTGGTTACGCCATCCCCAATTGCACCATGGTCGCGAACATTGAAATCGGCTGCTTCGGCTGGCAGCAGAAGCAGAAGGGCGATTGCGATGACACTAAATAGGGTTAGCCAGCTATATCTTCTTAGGAAACTTGCTATTTTGTTTTCTGATGTTAAATTAACCTACAGATTCGAGGGAACCATCTCTACCATTTCCAATCACCATACGCTTAATTTTGCCCTAATCTTACCTTTCTGTGCCACCACCCTCTCCATGTGATACTAATAGAACCTTCTCTTACGGCTCATTGGGATGAAAACTATAACGAAAGTGCCTATCGACCGATTGATCAGCAAGCAATGACCGTCCTATCCGGTTCTAGGTTTTCTTCTTGGGCCTATATATTATCTGTTCCTGTGCATCAAGACTATAGAGCATTAGTCTTATTGGCAGATATTCCCACTTCCTTTGCGCCAGAAGCCGCCTGCAGCAAATGCAGGAAGAGAACCTCTGCGGCGGATTGGCTTGGGACAGGGCTGCCCTCAACTTAAGATATCAACTCTTTTCTATCCTCATTCCGATTCAATTAGCGTTTTTCATCTATCGCAAAATAGCCGTTTTCCCGAGGTCCATTGGCTCAAGTTCCGAATTCATATGCGCCAATATCTGGCGCAGCGCCGTTGTAGGGTAAACCCACGTCAACACCAGCATCCATGGCTGGGCTATTCGCTTTCAAATGGAAATCGCCTCCAGCTGGGTCCACGAACAAAGGATCGCCGTATACCGGATGATCATCATTTACACCTGCACCGATCGAGGCAGGATTATGATAGAGGTTGTGACTGATAACGAGATGGCTTAAGTTGCTCGTTACGGAAATCTGTTCCGACACATTCGAAGATAAGATGTAATTCTTGATCGTAACATCATCCACATTCGTGGCACTAATACTAATCCCTTCATCCGTATTTCCAAAGATGACATTATTGAGAATTTAGATATTTCTTACGATGCCATCGTATCGGATCGTAATCCCATCTCCACCGCCACCGGTATTGATAATCAGGTTGTTTCTGATGGCGACTCCGTTGATCTCAATCCCCAGGTTATTGCTTCCTCCAGCCGAGATGATGATCGCTGCGTTGTCTTGCGTATTGGTAATCCGGTTATTCTCGAAAAGCAGGTTTGTGATTTTTGGATCAGGGTCTGAATCATACTTATCTTCATCGTAGACATGAATAGCGTATTTGGGCATATTTCTTATGTCGTTATTCCTTATGATGTTATTGCTGCCATGCATCGCGTAAATCGCATAATATTGACCATTGGGAATATCAAAGGTGTTTCCTTGAATCAGGACTTAATTTCCGATGAAGTCGATGGCAGGCGTATCTCCTGTAAACACGTTATCCAGACACTCAATATGCTCGTGCATCCCTTCCCAGCATACAGCCTGCATCTTCGTGGTTCCTGTCATATGCATTCCCTGGATTCGGATGTAATCAGCATCGGCAACGAATTTTGCCCCTGTAAATATGGGGGTTTCCTCTGGGGAGGCTCTCAAGGTACAAAACTGATTTCCTGTTCCGTTGCCGCCGACCAGTCAAATCGTACGACCCTCGCTATACGTACTCCCTCGGACAAAGACGGTATCCCCCCTCGATGAATTTTTCCAGGCATGCTTGACGGTCGCCCATGGATGTTCAATAGAACCCCTGTTTGAAACATTCCCGGAGGGAGAAATATAATAGACATTTCCGCTTGTTGGGATCAGGATAAAATTAACAAGAGCCTGCAGATCCATGCTATTCAGAGAATTATCCCCATTGATATCGGCACATAGGTTTCCAGGATTACCCTGAAGGAAAGTGTTAATGAGAAGGGAAAGATCAGAACGGTCAATTGACCATCGCCATTGAGATCATCATTACACACCGCTGTACTTGAAGCGAAATTCACTCTTCCCTTGAAAATGGTTCCGGAGCTTTCAGCGTGAAAAACCATCCAGCTAATGCAAATACCATTAAATGCAAGCAGTAATCCACTGAACAATCGACCTATTTGTTTCGTTAGACAGTCATCTCCCTTCCGTTCATCCCTGGTCGAATAAACGGACCTTTGAGTAAGGATGCAAAGGGCAGAAAATCCATAACGCTTTGCCTCTATGTTTTATTTACCCCAAAAATCGTGCCTACCTCTGTCCCTTCAATCCTGAAGATACAAATACCGAGGGGATAAAATCGGACTTGTTATACGACAATCACTTCTATTTTAGGAAAACAGATGAAAGGGTTACATGGTACATGGGTCATCTGAGGAGAGGTACGCTAGTACCTTCACGGATGAGTTTCTTTATCCCGTGAAGGTTGCCAAGTGAAGGGATTTGCATTCCCTTTGGCGAGAAAATACCTACCCATTACAAAACGAGGCAAGAATTAAGGGATGTGCTCGATGGATCGAGGGTCAAGCACAACTAGATTTAACGGTGGTAAATAGAGGTCGATATTGATGATGATTCTGTAAATACATCGCCTCTAGTCACTTTCACTTCTTATCCCCTGCTATTCAGATACACACCACAAGGTTTTTTCTTGTGGTGTGTACGGTTGCTGCTTATGGATTTGACCCCACCTGGGTCGGCAGGCTTTTTCTCGACAGCCATCTTTCTAGGAGCTTTTATACTTTACCGATACATTCTCTACACTTCTTAAGGAGGGTTGCTCCCTTTAAGATTCAGCCTGCGGATCAGGTGAGGTCCTGTCCTCAATATTCCCTTACCCTATCATCAGGGTGATACCGGCGATAGTTCCTTCGCTTTCGCCATCATGCAGGCCGCTTCGGCTCGAGTGAGACCATCAAAAGGTCGGAAGAGTTGATCTGCACGATTGGCCTCGTCTTCGCACTCCTGGATGATCTGGTCATTGTAAGCAGCGAAGACCCACTTGCTGTACCAGACTGAGTTCTCACCATAGGGAATGTCTACATAGTAGAATTGTGATGTCGGATCTGGGGGATAAAAATCCACACCATTGAGCATGCGTTCGAAGTATACGGTGGATTCATTTCGCAGGTGATTATCCTCCGGGCAGAATTTGAGAGGGTTGGTACTACAACCAGCGGTGTAGCCGTCGTCATACATGGCTTGTGCCCATTTGGTTGACCATACACCAGGCGGGGTATCCGCGAAAACGGGTGTGGCGGGCTCTATCGGGGTGAAATCTGCACCATGGTGACCGCGTTCAACGAAGACACCCATTTCACCGCGCGCTAATGTCTCCTCTGGGCAATAGAGCTTTGGTACAGCACTACAGCCAGATATGTAACCTGCCTGATATAGAGCTTCAATATAGCCATAAGCCCAGTGTGATCGAGGCACATCCGCGAAAGTGGTTGGATCGCCTGATATCTCAAAAGAGCCAGCAGCTGTTTGTAGTTCGACTGCTGTCGCTTCTGGGGAAGCGGCAATTGCATCTGTGAAGTTAAGAGGAATTGATCCTACAGTTGCGTCGGCTTTCACGTCGAAAACGATGTTAGCGACAACCCCATCTCCAATGGCATTCTGATTCAGACCATATACAACCACGCGAATGGTACCATTGGCAGGAAGCGAACTGGCCACAACTTTCTCGGCGGCTTGAGCAGCTACTCCCAATGTCACGTCTGCGAGGTTAAGCTTAGATTCGTCGTATTGAAGATCAAAATTCAACGCGGCGATGCTCACCCCAGCAGCTGATTCTAATGTTATTGGCACAGCAACTCCCATTGATCCGGGATTGCCAGATCCTTGGCCAGCGGACAGTAATGCCCCAGAAGCAGGGGGGGCTGCAAAAGCAGATAGCGGGGTTATACAGACCGCCAATAGTATCAATATCCCAAACGTCCTTTTCATCATTGAACCCTCCAATGTTGCCACGTGTACCTGAGTGGGTTTTGTTTCAAGATCATGTGCATTAGTAAGAATTTTCCTCATTGCTAGAAACTGCTTCAAGATTCCTATTCCCTCGAAACAATGGTCAACCTTCTGTTGCTATTCCATCATCCGCCTTGTTACCATTGTAAAGATGTAAAGGGAGGGTTATTAGAGTACTCTGGTACTCAACTGCAAAGTACATTGGTACCACTCGAAAGGAAAGCACAATATTGAGATGGGCTCTCTTCCATGGAGAGGTTTCATATCGAAGTTCTTTAACCAGGTGATTGATGAGTTAAGAAAGGGGACCAGGGCGAATGGCTCATCTGTTGACCTTGCTGTGTTGGTGTTGGAAATCCTGACCTGCTCAGGGGTGTATTCCATTCGATATTGCCTTGTTCCTTCGGTGTTGAAATAGAGGATGATATGGGGTGCATAAGACTCTGCAATGGCTTTGTCGCTGGCAATTAAACCACGCTGGAATCCGATGGAAGTCTAGAATAGCGCGATAATGGGGGAGTTGAAATGAACAACAACTATTGCCCGCTTAGGCGGATTTTCTGTCTCTTCGGGCAGGAGGTTTGCGTATTCTTACTCCAGGAGTGTATCACGCAACATTTTTGAGACAGCACTTGTTTAAAGGGATTCAATTGACTTTAGGGGAGAGGTTAACGTGAAAAAATGGCACGCGAGAGTGTACGATCAGGTTGGTAGAGGCAGGTGACAACCCATGGAAATCTATGTGAGTACCGATATTGAAGCGGATGGACCGATCCCTGGTCCTTACTCTATGCTTAGTTTTGGTTCAGCCGCCTATCTAGTAGACAAGACACTGGTTGATACCTATACAGCAAACCTTCGGACACTGCCTGGTGCGGAAACTCATCCAGCCTCGATGCAGTGGTGGCAGGATCATCCGGAAGCGTGGAGAGCGTGTCGTACCAACCCCCGAGCCCCAGAAGAAGTGATGCCAGAGTATGTAACGTGGTTCAAAAGCCTCCCCGGAAAGCCTGTATTCGTCGCTTATCCTGCCGCTTATGATTTTATGTTCGTCTATTGGTATTTGATACAATTCGCGGGAGAAAGTCCTTTCTCCCATTCTGCTTTGGATTTGAAAACCCTTGCAATGGCGATCCTTGGAACAGAATTTCGTCAATCCATAAAACGAAATATGCCTTCGGAGTGGTTTGACCAACTCGCTCATAGACACATCGCGCTGGATGATGCCATTGCACAGGGGGCTCTCTTTTGTAATATGCTTGTTGAGTTAACAAAATTACGAACGGAGAGATGAGTTGTGCTAATCCTTTAAACTTCCATACATTTATTAGGAACCCTCATCCCCAGATGAATTGATAAAAAGAAATGCTTCGATAAAAAAAGTAGGGGCAGGATGATCGTACCCCTGCTTGGATCAACCGATATGTTCCGAATTCTTTTATTTGTTTTGCTCTTGAAAGCCATCGATATAGAGTTTAATAGAAGGTAATGCAGTCAAGCGCTCGTAAAAGAAATTGTTGACCACGTTGATCACTTCTGCCCGTGCGGCATCAACCTGAGCAGTCCATTTCTCTCCTGTCTCCATTCTTGACAAGCTATCCTTTAAGTGGAGGAGATAGCGTACAATTTCGGCTTCCTGGCTGCCTTCCAGTGCTTCTATGACAGAAATGATCAGATTGTCGGCTTGAGCCATGAGAGTATCCTGCGAGATGCTGCTGTCTTCATCAATAAGATCATCGATCGTGCGTATGAGAGACCAAACCTGATAGAGTACGGTGGCGGGCTCGTCGAAAAGTTCACGAACGAAGACCGCATCTTCATAGCGTCCCGTCAACCGGAAAATGTTATACATCCGCTTGGCTGCCTTGCCGTAGTTGATATCTTTTGTAAGGTATTTGTTCACCTCCTTTTCCAATTGAGAAACGTAATCATCCAGGGCGTCGGAGGATACGTGCTTGACCAGTTTGGAGAAGACCGGGATGGATTCCGCTTCCAGATAAACCTCTTGGAAGTAGGGGTCGAGGTAGCCATCCAGAGGTGTGATTGTCCCATCTGGTGCTTCAAAGGTGACGTCCAGCATGTTACTGGCGTTGGCAAGTTGGCCTCTGACAGGGTCGGCAACAACCCAATCCAATTTGCACCACCCAGGATCGAGAGCGGCCTCTCCCCACTTGATGGTGGCAGGTGTGCCATCGGGATGAAAGGCTTCGATTTGAGTATCACGGATCTCATCTACGGTCCATGAGATGGGAGATCCCGATTGTACCAATTTACCGTCCTTCACCACATCTTCCTTGTAGGAGCCGAACTTTACTTCAATCAACTGGTAGGTTTCACCCTTCTCTGTACTGAGGACTTTATCGCGCATAATTTGCGCCAGGATTTGACAAGCGGCTTCATAGGTATCTGCTTTGATGTTAACACGTTCAAAGTAGTCACAATCGCCAGGATAGGATTGGATTTTGGATTGGGCTGCGGATCCTGATAGAGCCAGGGCAGTCTCAACAACACCCGGCTGGTCATTAAATTCCACAAGATGACCAATCTCTCGAAAGTAGGACAAGTCTTCGGGGTTGAAGTCCAGCATGGAGACTTTGTGGCCAAAGATTCCTTGCTGGGTATCTACAACAACGTCACCGCCAGTCTTCGAGATGCTAATGGCCGTGAGCCACTGCATGGCCTCTTCTTCATCCAGCTCAATCCCAAGACGGCCTGCGGAATCGATGATTTTCTGTAATTCAGTGGAAGGGGTAGATTTTTGATCTTTACTCATCCGGAACACTCCTTTGCTACGCTCATAGAAACCAATCGACATCATTGCATATTGAAACTTTGTGGATTGTACAAGAATGTAAACTGGCAGGAAAGCCAGGGTTTGGGTTTGGAAATTTTAACGCAGATTGTATCAAGCGAATGTTATGAATTTGACGACATAGGTGTGATCGATATGGTTCTTGAGGAGATCCACGTGTAGACAGGTAACAGGCCTCCTTGGATAAGAGCCGCTGACAGAGGCGGCTGCTCCGCTGCAGGCTTGGGGAAAATGCGGTTAGGGTTGGGAGCCTGACCTGATGAAAAGGAAAGGAAGTCCACGATGTGTACTTTAAGGCAAACGCAGTTTGCCCGAGATCCCTGGCCTATAATCGGGATGACGTTAAGGGGAGGGATGTTTGCTTTCGTATCAGGAACGGAGATTGGTCGGTCGGGTTTCAATACCCGACCAACGAGGATCGCTGTGAGTCTCGATAAAATGGAGTGGGATAAGTTTTGCATACTGTGATTCCTTGGAAACAATGTTCAAGTGTTTCTCAGAAACCAGGATGAATCAGGGAGGTTGTGGAAGATTCGATTAAGTAATCTCAGTCTCCTGATATCTGGGCACAAAAAAGGGGAGCAAATCGCGGATTGCCCAAGACCCCTACACTTTGGTCAGGAGGGGGCTGATCAGCCGGGTATGCCAGCCACAGCAGCTGAATGATATTTTGTGTATCGATAGAAGTTCTTGGGGCCTATAAGTGTTAAAATCCAGTATGATGACATTGTCGTGGGGAGGTTCTTTTTGAATATAGATTCACCTGGCAAAATTATACTCTTTGGCTCTGGCGAAACCTCGGCC
>MGNI01000215.1:8402-9204 GCA_001795115.1 Chloroflexi bacterium RBG_16_48_8
TTTCTTATTTCGATCCATGTCTGACGAAGTGCGAGTTGCCGTCCTTGAAACCCCTGCTGGGTTTGAGCTTAATTCCGGATGGGTTGCTGGCCAGGTAGTGAATTTCTTGATCAAACGAATGAGAAATTATGATCCGGATATCTGTATCGTGCCTGCACGAAAGCGAGGTACAGCATTCAGCCCGGACAATCCAGAGATTGTGGCGCCGCTTTTATCCTCGAATGTGATTTATATGGGAGCGGGTAGTCCCACCTATGCGGTCAAGCAGCTGGAGGATAGCCTTGCATGGCACACCCTGATCGCACGTCATCGGATGGGAGCACACCTCGTTTGGGCAAGTGCATCGCCTCTGGCTGTTAGCGCCTACACGATTCCCGTATATGAGATCTACAAAGTTGGAGAAGAGCCGCATTGGAGACGGGGGCTCGATTTTTTCAAGCCTTTTGGATTATCGCTTGTTTTTGTGCCTCATTGGAACAATACGGATGGCGGTGCCAATTTGGATACGTGCCGTTGTTACATGGGGTTATCCCGATTTTCTCAATTGCTTAAAAACCTTCCAGAGCAAGCTACCGTTGTGGGACTTGAGGAACATACAGCTTTAATCATCGATATGAGGAAAGAGACCTGCCAAATCATGGGGAAAGGAGGGATAGTCCTCCTTCAAAGAAATAGCGAGCGACGATATGAGGAAAATCATTCATTTCCCATTCAAGAATTGGGACCTTTCCGCTTACCTGATCTATCAAGGGATATACCAGAAGATGTAGTGAGAAAGGTTTTCCAGGCAAAGGTTGAGGCG
>MGNI01000215.1:9231-9321 GCA_001795115.1 Chloroflexi bacterium RBG_16_48_8
CATGAGCTTCTTGATGTGAGAGAAGCCGCTCGAGAGCAAAAGGATTGGGGGGAAGCGGATCGTTTGCGAGATGAAATCCTCAGATTGGGT
>MGNI01000215.1:9405-10140 GCA_001795115.1 Chloroflexi bacterium RBG_16_48_8
GGATCTCTAGCTGATGGAAGATGGAATGAGGGGTGACTTATGATGGCAGAGCCATTAAAAGAAGGACCGAGTTCTGATGAAAAGAAAGAGAGACTTCTTTCTGGTTTGGTGGATGTACGTGGAAGGATCCTAATGGAATCCTCTCGTTTCTCCCCTGATAGGATAGAGGTGCGTTTTGTAGGAACCTGGGCGATTAAAGATCTCTTGGCACATTTATCGGGGTGGGATATAACCAACTTAGAAGCAGCCAAAGAGATCCTGGAAGGGAAGGTTCCCAGCTTCTACGCTTATCATGATCGTGACTGGGCTTCCTACAATGCTTCCCTGGTTAAGGAGTACAAAAGAAAGGAATTGCGAACTCAACTTTCCCTTTTGGCTGAAACACACGAACAGCTGATCCACTTTCTTGAGACCATCCCAGTCTCGGAGCTCTTCAAGGATAAGGGAATTCGTAATAAAGGGTATAAAGTAATCCTTTCCACGCTCTTGGAAGTCGAAAAAAAGGATGAGGAGACCCATTTGAGACAAATCATAGAATTTGTTGACTCTCTTCATTCCCCGGACTGATCCCACAATCTCTCAGGGGCAACCTTCGCTTTTGATGTGTCTCTAATGCTGTAATCATGTCAAAGAAAATCGAGGTGAAGTCTCCTGCAGGTGGTACCCTTTGATCATGGAGGTGAAGGTGGCTGAGATGGATATCGCAATTCGAAGCGGCGAGGTGACCACATCGGC
>MGNI01000215.1:10169-10790 GCA_001795115.1 Chloroflexi bacterium RBG_16_48_8
TTTCCGAAGGCAAGATCGCACAAATTGGAGGGATGATCAAGACACGTCAGGAACTGGATGCGAGAGGTAAGCTGGTCCTTCCCGGAGGGTTGGACGCCCATGTGCATCTTTCCTGTCCGGGTGAAAAGGGAGAAGGGCCCACCTGGGTGGATGATTTCGCCAGCGGTTCTGCAGCTGCCCTGTCGGGTGGAATTACGACGCTTGGGAATATGACTTTCCCCATTGAGGGGGAAACGCTCTTGGAATCGCTCAGCCGTGAGTCAGCCATCGCACGAGAGCAAACCATCACGGATCTCTTCCTTCACCCGGTTTTATTTAAACCTACAGAAAAAGCCTTGGTTGAAATCCAAAGTCTGCTTGCGGAGGGATGTAACAGCATCAAGATTTTCATGGTTACACCCTGGTTTGAGGCTCAGGTTCAAAATTACCTGGAAGCCATTCGTCATGCCGGGAAGAATGGCTTGATCACAGTTATCCACTGTGAAGACCAGGCTCTCATTGAAGATGCAACGGCGCGATTAGTGGCAGAGGGAAAAACCTCCCTTCGTTATTACGCAGAAAGCCGACCTGTGATCTCTGAAGTTATCGCCACACAACGAGCAGTCGCTTTTGTGGAGGTAA
>MGNI01000215.1:10827-11060 GCA_001795115.1 Chloroflexi bacterium RBG_16_48_8
CATTGCGGGTGTGTGCTGAGGCACAATCCCGTGGTTTACCGGTATTTGTGGAAACCCGTCCTCTTTACCTTCACCTTACGCGAGAGCGTTTTCTTGATGAGGATGGAGCAAAATATGTGGGGCAACCTCCGCTCCGGGATCGGGAGGATGTCGATGCCCTTTGGAACGGCATACGGAAGGGCGAGATCCAGACGGTTTGCACAGACCATGCTCCTTGGTCACTTGCTGCTAAA
>MGNI01000215.1:11073-16002 GCA_001795115.1 Chloroflexi bacterium RBG_16_48_8
ATACCATCACGAATCTCCGTCCGGGTGTGGCCAACCTGCAAACCATGCTGCCCATGCTTTACTCGGAAGGAGTCAAGACAGGGCGCATTTCACTGACTAAGTTTGTCGAGGTCACATCAACCAATGCTGCCAGATTATTCGGGCTTTATCCGCAAAAGGGGGAAATTGCTGTAGGCAGTGATGCCGATCTGGTGATTTTCGATCCCAACCTTTGCCAGACGATAACCAAAGACATGCTTAAGTCCAAATCCGATTATTCCGCTTTCGAGGGTTGGGAGGTAACGGGTTGGCCGGAGGTTGTCTTGCGTCGTGGGGAGATCGTCTATAAAGATGGCGAGGTGATTGGCCAACCGGGCAGCGGTAGGATTGTCCGTCGGAGGCAGACAGCCCGATGATGAGCTCATTTTCCCCTCTATTGGATGCATTTTGGATATCCTCGAAGCAGTTCTTCCACCAAACTATAGGCCAGGGAAGGGCAATTGTCTTTAGCTGAAGACAGGTTTTCGTAAGGAGCAATTTATCCATTTGCAGCGGATGGTGAAGTCCATGCCGCAGCTACAGGGCTGCGGCATGGCTGGTTATGGGATTGTGATGGAACCAAATCATCTGAGGACAGAGAAATGATTTACGGCTGCAACAGCAATTTACCTGTGTTCTGACGATTGGCCAGCATCCTATGCGCCTCATGAGCCTCTTTCAGGGAGAGAACTCGATCGACGTGTACTTTGATCTCTCCGGACTTCAGCCAGGACAACACATCACTTGAGCGGGTGGAGAAGAGCTCTTTGGTTCCAGCATTATGATAGAGGCTGGGGTAAGTCAGGTAAAGTGAGCCGTTCTGGTTCAAGAGGTTGGGCTCGATTGCCGCAACAGATCCGCTGCTTTGACCGAATAGAACCATGGTTCCAAAACGACGTAGCAACGGGAGGCTCTTCTCAAATGTCGTTTTTCCCACAGAGTCATAGACGACATGGACACCCTGTTCCTTTGTTAGGCGTTTTACCTCTTCCGCGAAATCCACTTCGGTGTACAGGATCATGTGATCGGCACCCAATTCACGAGCTACCGCTGCCTTTTGTTTCGTTGAGGTTGTGCCGATGACGGTAGCACCGCGACGTTTGGCCATCTGCACAAGCATCAATCCAACTCCACCGGCAGCGGCGTGAATCAACACGGTGTCTCCTCCGTGGATGGGGTAGGTTGTTTCCGTCAAGTAGTGACCTGTGATTCCTTGACTTAATACGCCAGCAGCGTCGAATAGATCGACACCTTCTGGAACATGGGATAGCTTATCCGTCGAAACGATAGCGTACTCTGCATAAGCGCCCATTTGCATACAGTAAACGACTCGATCACCGACTCCGAAGCCCTCTACGTTGGGTCCAAGTGCGTCGACAACCCCCGCTGCTTCCGTTCCAGGAGTGATAGGTAGAGATAGGGGACGAGTGCCCTTGCGGACTGCAGTATCAGCGAAATTCACACCGATAGCTTCGATCTTGACCCGCACCTGTCCACCCCCTGGTTCCGGAAGGGGAACTTCTTCAACCTTAAGGACCTCAGGACCACCAAATTCATTGATTCGTATGGCTTTCATCTTGGATTCTTCTCCTTCGTATGATATTGACCATGGATCGCGGAGTATGTTAGTAACCCCCAAACTCCTTAGCTGCTTCAAAAAGAGCCACGATATTTTCAGGTGGCACCTCGGTTTGTATGTTATGGACAGAGCTGAACACAAAACCACCCCCAGGTGCCAGATCTTCCATCCTGCGCTTGACTTCCTCCTTCACGTCCTCTGGGCTGCCAAAGGGAAGGATGTTCTGTGAGTCACACCCACCGCCCCAGAAAGTAATGTCTTGTCCGTATTCCTGTTTTAACGTCTTTGTGTCCATGCCAATGGCGGGAATTTGAATTGGATTCAGGATATCGATCCCCATCTCGATAAAGTCTGGAATGAAGGGCGAGACAAAGCCATCTGTGTGTAGTAATAGATATCCATCGAACTTGGATTTTGCAAAGTTGTAGAGTTTCTCATGATAGGGTTTAACTAGTTTTCTGTAAAGATCAGGATTCAGGAGGGGCCGATCCTGCATACCGAGATCGTCCTCGAATTGCACCACCTGAACATAGAGGCCGATTGTCTGTGCCCAGTGTTCGAAACGCTTGATGTTAGCTTCCGTTAATTTATCCATGAGTGCTTGGGCAAATTTCGGTTCTGCGACAAGGTCCATGAGGAAAAGATCCCATCCGCGCAGGAATTGGGCAGCCTGGAACATGCGCCCTGCGAATTGGCCAACGAGAAGATAATCCGTATTTTCATACGAATCCTTGGCCTTCTTAGCCAGCTCTTCGTAAGGCATATCGTGATATACAGGTGTGTCGAAGTTCTCGATGGCCTCGATGTGTTCTTCGATTTCTTTGATACTGGTTGCAGTACCAAGAGGTGGGTAAACAGTATCGAACCAGTGTCCATCCGCAGGTCTTTTCAGCGAGATATTCCCATCCGAATCGAGGATCACCTCGGATCCATCCTCCTGGGGTTGGGGCAGAAACCTGGCAGGGAATTCGGCCGGGGTGCCATCGACAAGGGTGTCCTGTCTCCATTGGAGGGGTTCGTGGGCTACGAAGGCGACATCGACGCCGAAGATTTTGCGGATATCCTCTTCCACCTCGATAACGATCTGAGCCGGGCCATCCACCCGGATTCTTCCGGGACCCATTCCAAGGTATTCCCGCAATTTGGCATAGGTTACAGCCATGATTGAGGAAACACGAGTTCCCCCGAAGTCTATGGGAACCCGATCAGGTTCTTGGTGGCGCAGGGTTGTTAGGATACGTTCTCTATGGTTCATGGTTTTGGGAGAACTCTCCTGATTGGGGTCAGATGTTTTCCCTGGCTCTCAATAAATGTCCACGTTTATCGATGAGTTGATGTTTTATGAGCCCGCGTAACTCCCAATCGTTTCTGGGAACATAGAGTTGATAATTTTGAAGAGATGGATATCAATGGTTCCTTCTGTGTGCAAGGCGACGAGGGCATCACGGAGATGTTTTTCGATGCCAAATTCGCGCATGCAGCCATTGCCGCCATGGAGCTCCACAGCATCTTTGCAGACTTCAAATGATGTCTCCGATGTAAAAACCTTCAACATGAGACATAATTTTCCGGAATCTGTCATGCCGGCATCAATCGCCCGTGCAACGCGATACAAAAAGGCACGCATCGCCCCCAATTTTGTAGCCATCCTCGCTAAACGTGCGGCCACGACTTGGTGGTGGATGATGTATCGCCCACCTTGAAACTGTTCATGAACGTAGGTTACTGTCTCATCGAATGCTGCCTGAGCAACGCCAAGTGTTTGAGCGGATTCGGCGATTTTTCCTTTGGTGCCATAGCCACCGCGTTTCCTGTAGGCCTCATCTCGGACGAGAAGGTGATCTTCTGGAACACGGCAATCTTCGAAGACCATCTCGCCGTTGATGCAGAATCGTCGCCCTACCTTTTCGTTCGCGCGCTCAACTTTGAAGCCAGGCGTGTCACGTGGTACCAGGAAACAGCTTGTGCCTTCCGCAATCCCCACGTTGGGATTGGTGTTGGCATAAACAAAGAAAAGTTTGCCGAGGTAACCGTTTGTGATGAATTGCTTCCGACCGTTCAATATCCAGTATCCATCCTCGTAACGAGCTCTGGTTTGCAAAGCGGCTTCAGGGACGTTATAAGGTAACGCTCGATCCGAGGCACCACGGGGTTCTGTATTGCAATTTGCCATGAGGAAAGTAGGATCCTCCATATAAAGAGGAAACCACTTATCCTGAATATGTTCGGGTGCAAATCGGGCTAAGTAAGCTGAAAGCTTTCGGTTATTCGTTAAAGCATTGGTGAGTCCGGGGTCTCCACGTCCCATTTCTTCTACAATAATGGCTGTGGTTAAAGTATCAATGCTGATGCCGCCATATTTTTCGGGCACGTCTAAAGACCTAAGTCCCAGCTTATCTGCCTCAAAAAATAATTCCTTCGGCCAGCATTTTTCCGGTGGGGCTGACCATTCTCGCTCACGATTTTCTTTTACAAAGGGAATGACCTTTTCGTCGACGAACTTGCGGACTAACCTCCGCATTGAAATTTGGTCTTCCGTGAGGTCCATGTCTCGTGCTTCCATCAGAACAACTCCTGTGATTATTTAAAGTTCCTGTTTTGGACCAGCTTCGTCAGTGACGTTCTTGAATTCAATAATCCATTTGCTTTAGGTATACGCCAGTCGAGCTTGGATAATGGGTCAATGAAATACTGGATGGCATTATTCACGCATAGACTCATCGATGAAATGCATCGTGGTTGGTCTGGTATCCACCTCCAGAGAGTCTAGGGGTTACTGCCTCATTTTATGGAAATCTCAACAAAAACATCCTTCTCCTCCTTCTATCGCATCTTGATCGTCGCAGTGACATAAAATGCCGGATTTTTGCAATTATAATCAGGTTTTTGTAATCAATGATATCTTTGCGGATCTGATCCCACACATGGTGAAACAATTGGCGCCTGTTTTAAGTTTCTTCATCTGCAGGATCAGGACACCAATCCGTCCTGGTCAGGTCGGTGTAGGTTTCTGGCCGCCGATCTCTCAAGAGGTTCTTGAAGAACAAAGTCTCCGTGCGAGCGATATCGATTTCATGAGTTATATTGACTGTGGCTGTAATGAGCTTCTCCTCGCGGCCGGAATCAGCTAGCAACTCACCCGTTGGGCCGATGATCCGGCTGTGACCATAGTAGTTAAAGGATCCCGTGGGCCCAACCTGGTTGGAGGAGATGAAAAACAACTGGTTGAAAAGGGCATGAGCGCGGGTGAAGATGTCGTAGGCATAGGCGTTATAATCGCTCTCTGGGTCCGGGGCTTCTGGATCCTTCAATGGCCACGCCGTAGACATGCT
>MGNI01000215.1:16022-16740 GCA_001795115.1 Chloroflexi bacterium RBG_16_48_8
GCATAGGTGCGTACCGTCTCGGGGAAGCACATATCATAGCAGACGAGCATACCCATTCTCCCGAGCTCAGTTTCCAATAAGGGCAACTCATCCCCACTGCAGAACACGGGCCCATTCGCCGCGGTCGTGTAGTTTCCGAAATTTGCCAACAACACCTTCAGGACCAACGAGAACAGCCGTGTTGTAGAAAACTTGCCCAACCCGGGCAGATTCAGCCATCCCAATTTGGATGTACATGTTATGGCGCTCGGCGAGTTCATGGATGCGTTCTGTTGTTGGACCGGGGATGGTTTCGGCGGTGCTACGGAAGTAGCGTGTCATCTCGATCACTTCGGGCTCGCCAGGAGATCCGCGTTTCTTGAGATAGCCTTGTAAGGAGACTTCCGGGAACACAAGCAGGCGCACATTGAGTGCTGCGGCCTCATCGATGAAATGCAGGTATTTCTCAATGTTGGTCTTCTTATCGTGTGCCACGTTCATGCATACAGTAGCTAAGGTGACTTGGGTCATCTGTTTTCGCCCTGAAAGATGTTCCATCCTTTCGATTCCGTGAATTCTATGATTGAATGCACAGAAAAAGCCCTTCAAGTTAGAAGAGAGAGGCATATGCTGCTTCCTCTCAATAGAGTGGCTTTTTTCAGGTGTGTCATGATTGAAAACTATATAGCGAGAAGCAATTCTGGATGTTCGAGATATTGTTTCATTTTTTCCGCAAATT
>MGNI01000215.1:16767-17082 GCA_001795115.1 Chloroflexi bacterium RBG_16_48_8
TATGGTCGTAGGTGAACAGCAAGCGCATGAATGGGCGGATCACGATCTCGCCCTCCACCGGAACAACGCGTTCTCGAACCCTGCCCATGCAGATCACAGCCACCTCGGGCGGATTGATGACGCTCGTCCCTCCGTCGCTTCCTAAGTCCACGATCCCCATATTGGTCAAGGTGATGGTGCTGCCCTTCAATTGATCCAACGTGAGACGGTCCTCGCGAACACGCGAAACCAGATCCATAAGTTCTCGGGCGACCTCGAGCAGGGATTTCTCGATCGGTTTTTTAATCACGGGAACGTAGAGCAGGTCATCCTTGG
>MGNI01000215.1:17099-20454 GCA_001795115.1 Chloroflexi bacterium RBG_16_48_8
TTGGCAACCTTTTGAACCACGATTTGGTCCTTTTGGAGGGTTGCATTGACGAGGGGGACATCCTCCACTGCCTTAGCCATGGCTTTCACTACAAACGAAGTGTAGGTTAGATCGACACCATGAACTTCCTTGAAATTGCTTTTTAATTTTTCCCTCAGTGCCACGAGTCGGGTGCAATCCACCTGGGCATTGATGGTGTAGTGCGGTATAGTTTGAGCACTTCGGACCATGTTATCGGCGATGACTTTACGGGTGCCCTTCATGGGGATGATTTCCAGGATATTTTCTTGGAGAATGGCAATCGCTTCTTGGGGGGGTTTTTCAACGATGGGTGAAGGAACTTCGAATGCAAGGACATCTTCTTTGGTGATCCTGCCTCCCGGTCCTGTAGCTTTGACCTTCGATAGATCCACACCTCTTTCGCGTGCAATCCGTTTGACGAGGGGCGTTGCCAATGCTTTTCCGCTCGTTTGTTCCTGTTCAGGCTCAGGCATAATCTGGGATTCACTTTCCAATTGCACTTCTGGCACATCCAGTCCTTGCAGTTCGGCTTCCACCTCGGCTATGTGCGGTGCGATGTCCTCCGTCAGATCTCCAATAATGGCAATTGGGACCCCATCGGTGAGTTGGGTATCTGTATTGAAAAAAATCTTTCGAAGTACCCCCGTTTCTTCAGAGGGTATTTCCATGGTTATTTTGTCCGTCTGCACATCGAGAAGGGGTTGCCCCTTAACAACTTGTTCACCTTCCTTGACGAACCACTCGTTGATGGAGATATTCGCGATGGCGATCCCCAACACCGGCATTCTGATGATTTTCGCCATGGCCTTATCCTGCCTCCTTGTAGACGCCGTAAACTAGCTCTTCATAGCCCGGTTCAGTGCAGCTATCCGCATAAGCTACTGCTTCCTCGATTTGGGCGCTTATCTCACTGCGGATTTCTTCCCTCTTCTCCTCATCCAAGATGTTCTTGTCTTCAAGCACCTTCTCATATTCGTGGATGGGATCGATCTTTCTGGCCTCTTCCCGTTCTTCATCCGTGCGGTAGATATCCGGGTCATTGGCGCTGTGAGCCGTCCATCGATCGACCATGGCTTCGATCAATGTAGGTCCTCCACCTTTCCTGGCCTTTTCCAATGCCTTGGAAACCGCCTCGTAGACTTTGAGCACATCCCGCCCATCGATGGTCACCCCCGGGAAGCCGTATCCAGCAGCTCGGGCAGAAATATGCTCCACGGGTATGGCGTATTCTGAGCGAACACTGAGACTCCAACCGTTATTAATCAGGATAATGACGAGAGGCAAATGAAGCACACCAGCTAAATTCATCCCCTCATGGACATCGCCACGACTGGAACCTCCATCGCCTAGAAAACTCAGGCAAGCATTGGGTTTGTGTTGCAACTTGAAGGCCAATGCTGCTCCTACACCTGCTGTAAAGGGTGAACCTATGGCACCCTGGATGGGGACCAGGCCAATGGAGGGATCGCCACACATATGGGATCCAACGGGAATCCGCCCTTGCCCCAAGCCCTCTTTTTTACCAAACATACCGGCCATGAAGAACTTCAGGTCTATGCCCCGCATGATGTAGATGCCTTTGCCGCGATGGCTTGGTAAGAAAGCATCCCCATCCTTCAGGGCATAGCTTGCACCCATGTCTACTGCTTCCTGTCCCAATGCTGAGTGATACATACTCATCAACTTGCCCATGCGGAACAATTCATTGGCCTTTAAATCCAGGAGACGATCTAATAGGAGCCAACGGTACAACTCCAGCATCTGTTTTTTTGAAAGACTCACAATTCACCTCCATAACGGATCACATCCTTAACTGCCTGGATGATCTTCTCCGCAGTGGGTAGATAAAAGTCCCGTTCAAGATTGCGGTTGGCGGGGACAGAACACCAGGGTGCACCTACCCGAAGAATGGGGCCATTGAGATATTCTATGGCCTTCTCTGCGATGACTGCAGCCACCTCCGCACCGAAACCTCCGGTGACAGGGGCTTCATGCACGATGACAACCCTCCCTGTTTTCCTCACCGAATCTAGAATGGTATCCTCATCCAGGGGTAATAAAGTTCTGGGATCAACTACTTCTAGCGAGAGTCCTTCCCTTTCTTCCAGGATCTTTGCTGCCTCCAAGGCTTGATGCACCATTGCCCCTGTTGCACCTACGGTGACATCGGTGCCCGCTCGTTTGACATCCGCCTTCCTAATGGGGATGAGGTATTCCTCTTCAGGAACCTCACCTTTAAGGCGTCGGTAAAGGAGCTTGTGTTCCAGGAAGATCACTGGATCATCATAGCGAATGGCGGATTTAAGCAAACCTTTGGCGTCGTAGGGGGTGGAAGGCATAACGATTGTCAGTCCGGGCGCGTTCATCAACCAGGCTTCGGGGCTTTGGGAATGGTGCAGTGTGGCTCCCACCCCCGCGCCAAAAGCCGCCCGGTAAACAACTGGACAGCCAGCCTTCCCATCCGATGCCCACCGAAATTTGGAGGCACCATTGACGATGAGATCATGGCAGATGGACATGAAGTCAGCAAACATGATCTCGGCAATAGGGCGCATCCCCATATAAGCTGCCCCAGCCGCAGATCCGCTAATGGCGAGTTCGGACAAGGGGGTGTCAATGACTCTCTCCTCCCCAAACTCTTCCAACATACCTTTTGTGGCGCCGAAAATGCCGCCTCCATGACCATAGCGGATATCCTCCCCCAGGATAAACACAGCAGGGTCTCGACGCATCTCCTCGATCATGGCCTCATTGATAGCCTCGACAAAGTACATTTCCCTCATCGGCAACTCTCCCAAGACGTTTTCCATATCCGATGTTCTGTCGGATGTGGATAAAGGCTTATCTTCACTTGGCAAGCTCTCCTAACCCGGCATTCATCCGGGTGATATCGTAAATCGCTGACCAATCCTTAAGCTCTAATCCATACGCCAGGGCGGAAAGGAACTTTTCACGAATGATGCTAATGTAAGGCAAGGGTGCTTGAGAATCTGTTGAGGCTTGCATGATTAAAGATACATCCTTGAAACCCGTGATCAGCTCAAAGGCAGCCTCATCGAAGTTCCTGGTTCGGATTCGCTTTGTATAACCTTCGATGGCTGGATGGTGAATAATCATCATGATCAGCTCATTCGCAAATTCGAGATCCATTCCACTCTTCTCGGCAAATGCATACACTTGTCCCATCAATTCAACAAGTGAGATCACCATGTAATTGATCGTCAATTTAACACTGTTGGCGACGGAGTGATCTTCTCCCACATTGTTGATCTGTTTGGTATAAGCCTCTATAACAGGCCTGCATTTCTCGAGAATTTGCGGCTCGCCAGCGACG